>DHKM01000029.1 GCA_002404835.1 Caryophanales bacterium UBA4694
GTTAGTTTTCAATCATGTAAGGGAATGGAATCACATCGAAAATTTCTGCTTATTTTAAACGGATTCCGCTTTTTCTTAGCCTATTTTTCGAAGAGAAGACAATGGTTTCCACGTTTTTTGGCCTTCAAAATCAAACTATACCCCCGTTTTTACCCCTTTTTCGGCCAAAAATCGGTTTGCCAGGTTGGGTGTATGGTTGCACAGTATCCGAAAAACGCAAAAAATGGGAAAATCACGAATTTGCAAAAATGCCGATGATTACGGGCTTTTCCACCTGTTCCTTCCATCGTGTACAGGTAGGGGCCACCTATTCCCCTGTCGATACGAAGTAGGATGGGCGTGCATTTTGAACGTCGACCTGTTTCCCCATACGAGTAAATGCCCTATTTTTACCGCTTTACCGCCATTCGGGGCGTTTTTGCGACAAAAAAGAGGATTTCCCTCATTTTTAGAAAGAAGGAAATCCATCAAATTTTCACGATTTTTAGCTATTTTCAGCCATTTTTGCGACTCAGCAACACCACCGTCTCAACATGCGAGGTGAATAGATAGTTGCAATATGTGACTTTGAGCTTCGGATTTTCGTCGATATATCGAAGCAAGTAACATGACAAAATGCAAATCTTTGCTAATCAAGGAATAAAGATGAAAAATCGTCCTTTTCAAAGTCATTTTTTGCAAATTTTATAGGAAGAACGGCGGGTAATTTTCGTTGCTCTCTATTTCTACTTGCTTATTGCTACTCTGACCTTAATGAAATTATCTTGGCACTTCACTCTTTCGTTTGCCCCTTTTTGTCTAAATACGAAGTGCTTCCACAAGTAATTGAACTCATTGAGTATCGTATAGTCTAGGTTGCCTTCCATTGTATTAGGTGTGCCAAATTCTTTTTTGAAGACGAAGGTCACCATAAAAGGATCGGGAACTCTGCTTTTTTCATATCCGCCGAAGATAATCCTATCGATTGTTGTATCGAAAACATCACGTGAAAATGTTTTGAGCTCCTTGCCACCACTTTCTAAAGCTGCCGCCCTGAAGTTTTGCAGTTTTGTTATAGCGTCGGATTCGGATTGAACCTGCAAATCCAGGTTTTCTTTTTCTTTGGCTAATTTTATTTTCTCAGCATTTAAGGACTTCAGCTTTGCTTCATAGACGTCCTGAGATAATGTTCCATCTACGAATGCCAAGGCTAGTTTATCAATCTTCCCTTGATTGCTATCAATCCTCTCCTCACACTGCTCCATCAGCCCTTTAAGGTTGCTGTTCTTCATATAGTCATATGTTTTGTCGATAAAGTCAGACAAAAAGGAGTTATCGCCACCGATGAAGCGATTATAGGCCTCTACGAAAGCACCTTCCAAAGCTTCTTCATTGATGCCTTTGGAATTTTGGCAGTCATGTTTTCCTTTTTTCGTATAGGACATACACTGCCACACCCTTCTTTCGTAGTTTTTTCCGTTTCTCCAGACTCTTCTCGTCAAAGGCCTTCCGCAAAAGCCGCATTGGCAAATGGATGAAAATGTATATTGTCTAGAGAACTTTAGTCTCGTTCCGTCGGAATTCATTTTCCTGCAATCAGACCTTGATTTGAGAATCTTATTGGCCATATCCCATACGTCTTTTGAAACGATGGCTTCATGGTGATTTGAGATATAAAACCTATCGGACTCCCCTTCGTTTTTGAGGCGTCGTTTGGAAATCGGATCCACAGTAAAGGTCTTTCCTTGAAGGAGGTCGCCCTTGTATTTTTCGTTTTTCAAAATGCCAATGATTGTGGAATCGTGCCATTTCGTAGAGCCATACTTGGTCTTGCATCCTTTCTCGTTTAATTCTCTAGCCAAAATGGTTGTTCCGATCCCTTCGTTATAGCGATTGAAAATATAGCGAACGACTTCCGCTTCCTTATCATTGATGACTAACGATTGTGTCTTGGAATCAACGTCATAACCAAGGCAGGATGAAAAGCCGACGAGCTGTCCCTTGGTCATTTTCATCATCAGTCCCTTCTTGACGTGCTCGGATGTATTTTGAACTTCCTGCTGAGCAACGGATGAAAGAACCGTCAATAAAAGCTCTCCTTCCGCCGTCATGGTATCAATGTGTTCCTCCTCAAACCTCACAGCGATTCTTTTGTCTTTGAGGGTTCTAATATAATTGAGGGTATCGACAGTATTTCTCGCAAAGCGGGAAATCGATTTGACTAAAATCAGATCAATTTTACCTTCCATGCAATCCGCAATCATCCTTTGGAAATCCGGTCTTTTGTCCGCATTGACTCCTGATATTCCTTCATCTGCATAAATGCCGGCGTTCTCCCAACCAGGATTTTCCTCGATCAAATCCTTATAGTAATTCACTTGGGAGATAAAAGAATCATGTTGCTCATTGCTGTTGGTAGAAACACGACAATAAGCGCATACTCTCAGCTTATGACCGGGATTCTTGTTATTCCTTAAATTGCCCTTTGAAGCTTTGATGATCTTTAATTTCGGCTGTTCATCCATAGTATCACCTCCCTTATAGGCTCATTTCATTTTCATCTTTCTTTGTGATTCTCAGCCTTCCAAGCAGGAAATCGTCCTTAACCTGGCAGTCCCTCATAAAACAGCTCTTAAGGTATTTGTATTCCGTTTCGGTTATCGCCCCGTCTATTTTCATCTTTGCAAGAAGTTCAACGGAACGGACATAATACATAAAATCGTCGTGGTTGACGTTAGCGTTCCTCTTCCTCTTTTTGCTTTCTGCCATCAATCAGTTAATACCCCCCCTTCCAAATTACCATCCATCTTTGCAAGCTTCAGTTTTCTCCATTCCGGAGTGATTTTGTCTTCTCTTAATCCCCTAAAATAGCTCTTGCCGTCATAGTATCTTTCGCCATCGAAATAGCTCATCAAGGCATCGACCATACGATTAGGCAAAAGTTCTTCCCTTTCTTCTTCACCTATGAAGGCAAAGTACTTGTTCATTTGCTCATGGCGTTTCTTCTCTTCAATCCATAAATCGTAGAGATCAAAGAAGATGTCCACCTCATCCTTTTCTTTGTCATTGAGAACATCTTTCATTTTGGAAAGATAGTCGGTGGCGGCCCTTAGCATGGCAAAGCCTAAATTGGCCAAAACGTCTTCGTAATCCGGCATTTTATCGCCCTCGATGATGTCGTTTTTCTCGCCCGGTTTGAAACAGTCGAGGATGTGAAATCGTTCGTACTTTTCGTTCATTTTCCTTTGTTTCTCCTTTCTTTTTTCGTGAATTTGCTTTCGATGGGTATCCCATCATGAAAACGTGAGTTCTAACTTTTAGAACAAACGCTTATCCTGTCTCTAAGAACAGGCAACAGCCATCCCTTTACATGGTGTTTTCCTCCTCGATTTCTTCTCTTCCTTTTTCCAGTTCATCCAAAATCCTTTGGTATTCAAGGTATGTCTCATAAGCAATATCCGCAGCCTTTTGGGCAAAGAACAAAGCATCGTTTAAGACCGATGAAACGGATTTGATATGAAGCCTTTGGATCGCCTTTGGATGTTTTAAAGAGGAACGATTTGTCCTCTCCTTTTTCTTCTTGGAAGACAACTCTTTGATGATCACATTGCCTACCCTTCGCTTCATGTCTTTCTCGAACTTAGGTTTATAGAGATATGGGGTTGGGTCAATGTTGCTGTTTAGGCACGCCTTTGTCATCTCTTGATCTCTTTTGGAAGCCTCTTCTAGAAGTTTGCGATATGGCTTAGCGATGTACCCGTGTTCCAAAATGACGTTGGTTAAGGAATCAACATCTTTCCTAATACAATCGGTTTCTATGGATTCATAGTTGATTCCGTCTTTGTTTGGAAGCTTTTCATAAATTGCCTTACATAAGATGGATATGTTCTCTTTGTTCCTCTCAAAGCGTTTGGATACGACTCTATGAGCTTCTTCGATAACGAGGTCCCTCACCCTTTTTGCTCCTTCCACCGGAGACATGTAGTTTCTTTCTATGGCTAACTTGAAGGCGTCTACTTTATTAATAGGGAGCTTTCCTTTCCTGTATTTTCTGCCTTTGGTCTTTCGATCGTACATGTTAGGCTCATCTTGAAAGAAGGATAAATGGATATGCCTGTTGTCCGTGTTTTGATGAAGACCGGCATACCACGTTGTCTTCTTTGGGTCCAAACCGACCGATTTAAAGAAAGAAGGAAGAAGCTTCATAAGAAGTTTCCTAGCATCTTCTGGACTATTGCAGTTAGAAAGACCATATTTTTCTTTAAAGCTAATTACGCAGTCCCAGATTGTCGAATCCGTGGACCTCAGCCTTTCCCTAAGAGCCTTTTTGTCTGTTGCAGAAACTAATCCCTTAGAATTGAATATTCCGGATGACTTGTCTTTGTCGTCGGCGTAATCGACATAATCTTTAATGGATAAGGTTTGTCTAACGCCTTTGTCAACGTAATTTACGTAATCGTCTTTCTTCGAGGAGGAGTAGAAGTCTCTTCCTTCGCTGCCCTTCTCGTAATAATGTATTCTCACGAGAACGTTTGGTGATTCTTTAGCCATGGTACGCCTTATGCATCCTTTCCTGCTCATTCAAAAGACTTAGTGGCAATTCATCCATTGACCCGTTGATGATGTCGTCGACATAGGCGCCACTTTTTCCAGCGATTTCATAAATCATCCAATAGATTCTGATAAGAAGCTTCATCGAGATCCGCTCGTCTATCTTCCCCTCGCAGACCTTTTCAAGAAGAGCATCCAAAGTCTCTTTTTGAGAAGACAGCCTTTCATCAAAGTTCTTAATCTCTTCTTTACTAGAGATGGCTCTTAATCCCTCTCGTTTGTCTAAACCGTCATTCATCAAAGAGACAATATAATTGGATTTCGAACCTTTGTATCCAGAAGCCTCGATATCCTTAAGAATTCTCTCCTTGGTGGCCTGATCTAGGCCGTTGATCGTAATGTAGTCAAATTGCAATCCATATCACCTCCCTCCATTGTTATAGTCCGTGAAAAATGGGCCTTTGGTATCACTTTTCGATATATCTACCGAAAACTTTTTATCTGCACCCACTATTTAGATACGGATTTGCACCGGGAGGTTGAGAAAAGATTTTTTGCTCACACGAAAAAAGTCCCATAAACAAGGGACTTTTGGCACTAATCTTTTTGTTAATTTTTCTTGACTACAAAGCGATTTATTCGCTTTTCGAGAGCTGGATATGTCGCGACATGATCATATTCCGCTTTTTCTCGGAGTTTCCTTTGCTTGGCTTTCTTCTCGTTTAGCTCCACAAGATTCTCATATTTGTCGAAAGCATTATGGTATTCATCGCACACTCCAGGAATGGTCTTATAGTCATCCCAATGCCATTCCCTAAGTCCTAAGTAATTAGCTTTTCCATAGACTTTTCTTAGAGTCGGATTCAAAAGGAAAAACGGATTATCAATTGCTTCTCTAAAGACGTAGATATTCGCCAATTGTGCTTTGGTCTTCTCGTCAAAGTTCCTAAATTGGACCACATGACCATGCTTATAAAGGTATTTTAAATCGTATTGGATAGTCCTATCTTCACAGCCTAGTTTCTTGGCCAGGAAAGATATACTTATCGGCTTTCCTTTGTGGGTTTTAACATAGTAAAGAATGATGCATCTTCTTTGCAATGGGGTTATCTTTCTAACCACGGCATCCTGTTCTTCAGTCATGGGTCTAACAATGATGTAACCATATTTTCCTAGGCGATCATTAGTGCCAGCATAATATCGTCGTTCTGCTGTCGTGATTCTTTTTCCGTCTTCCACTATTTCACATTCCTCAGTTAATGTATTGGCTCATCTTATTGATGATAGCGGATAAATCCTTCACCTGCTTCTTTGAAAGACTTCTATAAATTTGTTGAATAAACTTGACGGCATAATCACAAAGCTGGCATTCATATGGAGTAAGCTCTTTTAACTGAATGCCAACTTCTTTAACTTTTTCCCAATAATCAATTCCACGATTATAGATGTCAATTTCCGAAGAAATCGCACTATTGAATTTTTGTTCTTTAGAAGCCAACCGGTTTTCAACATCCTTATCTTCTTTATCAATTAACAAGCTAATTGTTTCTTCGCTTAAAGAATAAGGCTTTGCTTTAATAGTCTCCCAACAAACCTGTCGCTTAGCGTATTCGCCAATATTGAGGTATGGCCTATGAGGATCATTGAAGACATCATAACAAATTTTTGCGATTTTCCTTAAATCATCAAAATATTCTTCAGAAAGCGCCTGCTGTTCCCAAACCTTCTTATAATTAAATACCTTTCCGGTTTTACTTATCTCATACATGAATTTAGAAAAAGTATATGGAACAAGTTGAGCACGATAGCCTTTGTTATTTATATACCATTCTTCGTCACTGATAAGCTGTTCAATTTTTTTGAATATGATTGCTTTTGAAACTAAGTCTTTATAATAAACCTCATTAAATTGATCTTTGTTTTTATCCCACTCTTTTTCCATCAATAATTGGAATTTAGTCATATTAACTTCAGCACCCCATGAAACATCATATGGTCTCATGGCATCAGCGTTTATATATTTTGCCAAATCAGTTTTCGTAAACTTCTGAGCTTTTGGATTTTGAAGTTCATAAACATTTCTTTCCTTTTTAGTCTTGAGCTTCATCTTAGCTTGATCATATTGACCACGAGCACGTTCAAAAAACCAAATGGATTGAACAGTAGAGTTAGGTGCCAATGGCGCCTTAATTTTACGGGAGAACTCTTCAATTCTTGTATAAAATGGGTGGTTTGAATTCAAATCGGCATTTGTTACTTTATTTTGTTTATTAGCATATTTAGAAATTAACCTAATCAATTCAGCCTTATCTGCGCCTTCGTTAATGATAGATAATTTCATTTGAACGTAAATGCCGCTTAAATCAGCGTTGTTCTTCAAAACGGCAGACGCCAAAGACGCTGTTGTCTGACCACCATTGATTATCTGTAAATTTTTAAAGGAAGTAATCACAGGCCCATTTGCTGTGTTTGTCACTTCAATTGAATCCGCTGTTGTTGCAATACCATTATTGAAAGCAAAGAATTTTTCCTTGTCGTTCAAAATAGTGTTGAGAATACCTTTATTGATTTCACCTCTAGTATTCAAAAACGAACGAACATTACTTTCGAGTAAACGGGCATTATATTTCAAATAAATATCGCTTAAAAATATGCCGGGAACAACCGCAAGATAAGACTCATAATCTTTGGATTCAATTTGAGCCTTAATGCAAGGAATTCCATCTACACCAAAATCAGCTGTGTTGATCAAAATATCATCTTTTTGAGCTCCAGCCATTTTCGTATGATAAATGCCTTCTATATCCAAAAGAGTTAAATCCACATCAAAAGTTTTAGTTCCTATTTCTAATGGTTTCAGTTCGATAGTCGTTTTCAATCGTGAACTCTTTAAATTTGTGGATACGATAATAACCTGAAGTTTCTTAATTGAATCAATGTGTTTCCTAATAGATTTTGCTAGTTCTGTTGTAGGGTCGGATTCAGAAGCACCATCAAAATAGCCAGACAAAACATTAGTAAAGAAATTTTCTAGAAGCTGAGCTTTATCCCTTATAAATTCAGAGTTAATCGGTTGGACATCGCCATCATTGAAATCAGCATAGAGCAAATGAATTGTATTGATTGATGTCTCTAAATAAGAAGCGTCAAGCCTCATATTTCTAAACTTGTTGTTGTTTGTTTTCCAATCAACATACGTATGCGTTAAGTCGCTGAGTAGTCCGAAATCGTTGATCAAAATATCTTTACACTCATCTACAAAGACATCTTCGGGATAATCCGAATCAGTAATAGCTTGTGCTTTAATATCATTGATGAAATCTGCTCTAAAATCTTCAAGTGAATACCCATCCATAATTTATTCCTCCACCCAATCTTTTATAAGTTTTAAAATCAATTCGTAGCTCACATTATTCACTGCATCAGACTTAATATCATTCTCTCTTAAGACAGGAAAGGTATTATTAACAAGATATTTTTCAGTCTTCTTTATAGAATAACGTTTATTGCCAATATCATCCGAAAAGTCGTAACCATATTTATTAACTTTATCTAAGAACAAATCTTTGGTCTCATTATCCTCGATAGCAGTAAGAATGCTTTGAAGTAAATTATTTATTGAGGAATCAACCCCTTTAAAAGTATCTGCCATTTCTTCAACTCTAATGACAATTAAATGGCCTTCTACATCGGAAGACAATTGCTGAAGTGATGAGATTTTTGCAATGGCGGAACCAACGGATACTGTTTTGATTTCATACCAAGTATTATCGATAGCAAAATCTTTACTATATTGTTCTGGCCCACTCCAAGAAGTGATGGTTTGAGAATACCCATATTGCTTGATTAAGAAAGTCTTCATAAAATATAGTTCACCAAAAAGGCCTTTTGCCTTCTCTTCGGATAATGGCATTCTCGTTTTTTTAAATAATGCAATCCATGTGTTATACCTAAATCTCAACTTTGAAGCTGCGCTAATTTCGTTTGATTCACTTTCAACACAGGAAATCATGTCCTCACCAAAGGAGCAGAAAACTGAAAGCAAATCGTCATTTTTCAAATCAAAACACGTCCAATAATTACCATTGGATGCCGAGCCATCAACAATTCCTATTGCTTTGGTAGTACCTTTAATACCAATAGAGGAGGAAGACAAAAATGAAATTCTATAAAAACCATCCTTTGAAATCCCGTAATAAGCTTTGATAGCTCCATTTGTTGCAATCGGATACTGGGAATCCTTGATAGAGCGATTTAGAAGATTGAACTTATCATACAAATTAATCATCGTTGATTTCCTCCTCTTCATCAACATAACCTTTTTGGTATTCGTCAGCCTTAACTTTATTCATTCTAAAATTCATCAATTTCTTTTCATCGTTTTTACCTGCAAAACCAATACCAAAGCCAAGTAAACAGGCATCTTTAAATGAATCGCGTATTTTCTTCTTATGTTTTAACTTCTCTTCGTTTTTTTCTTTGTCCTCTTCGCAATTCAAATAAATTGGCAAAATAACAAGCAATGGTTTTCTGCTGCTGACCCCCAAATAATCTTTAGAAATCATGTTTTCTTTTACATTTGGATTATTACTATTCGCAATACGCTTTTTCATCAACGCTTTGGCTTCTTCTAACTGTTCATCGCTTAATCCGGCATTAAAAATACCAGGCTCTAATAATCTGTTGTTATGATCTGAAATTCTTAGAAAGTCTTCATCTTCTCTGTATTCAAATTTACGAAGAACGGACTTAATTTTCACGCAAGGTTCAATCTCAAATTCTTGATCATCTGAATTTTCATCGCCAGTTGCGAAAACGACATCCCATTTGTCGTAATACTTTTTTTCTCGGATAAAATCAGATAAATTTTCTTTATCGAATTTTTTATTTTCCAAAGGTATGTATAAATCCTTTATGAAATCAGCTATGAGTTCAGGCTTTACATCCCGAAGCATCTTTCTGTTTCTTACATTTTCCAAAGTAACACCAGACGAGAGAACACTGTCATAAAATTTTCTAAAAGCCTTTGTATTCTTTCTATTTTTCTCAACATCTTTAAAAAGCTTAGATGTATCAATCGAAACTCCAGAATAATTCAAACCTCTCGTTACAGAAGTTGTATTTTTCATTTTGTTTCTTGCCGTAATTAAAAGCTTAGTTTCTAATGTGTCAGGACATTCTTTTACCATTAGGCCAAAATCCTTAGGCGCCTTTCCTTCGGCTTTCATAACAGTAATTTGCTCATCCAAATTGTTTACAGCATCAATTACCGCATCGAAAGAATCAATGCTTATTTGGCTCATATAAACACGGCAAAGATCTTCGTAATTAGGTCTATATCCAAACCAACGGCACATTTGTAATAGAGTGTCATAAGCACTGGCATTGCGACTATAGTAACTAGTCATTAGCCCTTCCAAAGTTAAACCACGGGCGAGGACGTAGCCACCGATAGCAATTACTCTAGCGCCTGTATCCTTATATTCTTTGTATTTGAAGCGTTGATCACCTTTATATTTGTTATTAATTACAGCTACTTTAAACTTTGAAATTTCATCGAATAAAAGGTTTTTAATTTCTGAAAATGGCACTTCTTCATTTAAAGATTGATGAGGATATTTATTGCTCTTCTTCGTGTAGAAAGTATCCTTGGTATAAATGTCATAAATTCTCCTCATTTCAGAATTTTTTAAAAACCTTTCAAGAGGATATTTATCATATTGAGAGATTGTATTCCTCAATGTCTCGACATAATCTTCAATACAATTTTTAATGTCTTCGTGAATTACGTTATAAGCAGATATATTCACCATCATAGATCTATGCTTTTTTCCATCCCCACGATGCGTTCTTATGCAATTGCAAATCAAGAAATTACAAATAGCAGTTCTTAGAGATTGAGCAAGTCCGGGATATTGATAATCTTTTTTATGTTTAGCCGGAAGAAATAAAGGCTCCTCTTCGTCTAAAGTAACTAGATGAGCTGATTGATTTTCTGGATTACCAAAAACCTTATCGGCGCCAAAATATGATTCTGGTGATGCGTGTAAACGATGGATAAAGTCGCTAGGAAATAGGTCATCATATCCAAGTTGATCATCATCTGGATTAATGAAAATATTGGCAAATGGAGTAGCGCTATATCCAACATAAGTCGAACAATTAAAATTATTATAAATATCTCTAATTAATCCATTGATTGTCGAAGGTTCTTCGTCGCGCTTTGTATTGACACTAGCATTGTCACACTCGTCATCGATAATCATGATATTTTTACTAGAAACACCATATTGCCCTGGTTTAAGCCATTTTTTAACATTAGTTAGAACGGATTTGTTTTTCTTAACGATCAAAACCAAAGGTTTATTAAAGTCACCCGAGGTAGCAGATATTTTTACAAAATCACTTTCGTCGGTTGTTAAAGGTAAAGCAAAATATTCACCTTGTTTTCCATATGTCCCAACACCAATATATTTTATAACGTCTTCGCCAATTGATGAGCTTACTGCTCCGACAAATCCCTCATCAGTTCTTTCCTGAGTTTGAACGCGCAAAGAATCAGTCATACCTGCAAGAATTAAGATTAATTTATAGCCATAATCGCAAGCCAAAGACGCTAAAGCTAAGTAGTTAGAGGTTTTGCCAGATTGCACATCACCCATGACCAAACCTTTCTTTCTCTCATATGATTCTGGATCAGCACAAAATGAGAGTATTTTTTCAGATTCGGAGATAATGGATGAAATCGCATTTTTTCCAAAATGTGCAAAATCTAGATATCTTTCGTATCTCTCTTGAAAATGATGGCCATTGCAAGCATCTAACTCTTTTTTCTTTTTGTAAAACCAAGTATCGTTAGCTTCTGGTCCAGTAAGTGTAACCCCAGGAGTAAACGTCTTCCCACCATATATTTTTTCATAATCAAAAGCCAATTCTTCAACTTCCTTTTCCGAAAGGCAATAAAGCCTGCATATAGTGTTTTTTATTTTGGCAATCAAATCTTCATGACTTAACGTTTCACCTCGCAAAATAGCGTCCAGCATTTGCAAATATGAATCATTCATGTGGCTTCAACCTCCCCAAAATTTCCTTTTTTCTATACGCTATTTTTTCAAATGTTTGACCTTCTAATAAATGGCAAACAGCAATTTCTGGATCATTCGAATAACTAGCAAGCAAAAGAACTTTTTCAATCAAATCTTCTTCATCTGAATCAGCATCCGAATTAACTATATTTAAAGAATCTGCATTGTCAGAAACAATCAAACCTTTAGGAATAAATTCTTCGATTTTATCTAAATAAGTATTTAGCGCTACTAATTGTTTATCATCCAACATCTCAGCTAATGCAGAATAAAGAGGATTATCTTCGCGATTAATTTCGTATTTTACTTTTCCGCCATGTAAATCAATTCTTTGCCATAACGGTTGTTCAGCTTCTGCTTCCTTTTTTCCGGGATATTTAACCTCTCTTTTGCTTCGAACAATCGAGTCTTTAATAGAAATTTGTAATTGGTCTTTGATCTTATCGGGAATCTTGGCAGATGATTTCTTCACATCCAGCATCCACAAAGAATCCAACGAAGAAGGAATATCCACCCGAACACGTGCCAATTTATTAAATTCAGAACGGATTTTCATCCTTAACCAGCTTCCCCAAATAATAAGTCTTTTGTTGCGGTAAATATAAAAACCTTGGTCATCGTAAATGCTTTTAGGATTTCCGAGCATTCGTTTATTGTCTTCTGTTAATGAGTTTGCGTATGGCAAAACAAAAGGGGTAACAAATATATCTTGCCCGTCAACATTGATGGTCATCGTTCTTCCTTCTTGATGATTTGGGGCATTCGTCAAAAATGGATCTCTTTTTTCTATCCTATGACCATTGAAACTGATTTCAATATCATCCCAAAAACGATGAAATACCAATTCAATATGCGCTTTTGCGGTCCCTATAGTATTAATAAAACTGTTTTTGAAAGAATCAGATTCTTCCATAATTTTATCAAAGCATTGCCAGATAACTAGCGTCCCCGTGTTCGCGTTTTTTAGTAAATCAATTTCAGGCAACGAATCGATTTCACTAGTATCTAAAACATCTAATAGCCACTCATTCTTTTCTTGGATTTTTTTCAGGTCGTAACGCATAGCGTTAATGCGATTGCAGTTTTTGCTAGCAACAGTTAGTCTCAAGCATTGCGAAAAAGAAGCAGATTTTAGTCCTAATCCAAACCGGCCTAATTCATATTTTGAATCTTCTTTTTCATCCCTATCGGATCCTAAAGTCATAGCATTATCTAATTCTTTAAAACCCATACCATGACCATCATCAAAAATTACGACATATGGTTCCTCATCATCTGGATTGGACAATACCTGAATGTGCTTTGCATCAGCGGAGATACTGTTATCGATAATATCGGCTAAAGCCGTAGAAAAGTTGTAACCGATGCATCTCAACCCTTGAATCAATGATTTTGCCGGTGGTATTTTGCTTTGTTCAGTTGCCATATTTAAACCCCTTATGCTGATAACCTTATTGAAGTCACCAAACTTGTTAATTCGTTTAGTTGTTCTTGTTTATAAATATGAATTTCTTCGTTGCCGAAAACTTCGCTAACAAAAAGCAAGGAAGATTGCTTAAACAACGCTAACGCCTGCCTTTCTTCCCCACTTAAATCAAAATAAATCGCTTTTGTGTAAGAAGTTTTAACAATTGCATATTCTATTTGGCCATTAATCCTATATTTCAAATCAAAAATCGAGTAAGGATAAATGTCACATAGGGAGGTAACGTCTTCGGCACCTTTTGATATTAGATAATCTTTTGCAACTAGCATTGCTCTAGAATTAGCTTTGTTCATAAATTCCTGAAAATTCTCAGGTGTAATCTCATCACCATATTGTTTTTTCAATATGACAATTTCAGAGTCGTAACAATCTTCGGTCCTTTTGAACACTTTTGTATATTTTTCGCCTGTTCCTTTACCATTTATGAAAACTTTTGAATAGGGTATTTGATTGTAGCCAACGATGGTGACGATGAAATTTAATGAATTGTCATCAAAATCAAACTCAAAAGCATCAACTATAAAAGCAAATTCAAAAAGATGTTCAGAGATAGAAGCAATAACCGCTTTGTTGTCTATACCCAAAGGGGAATATTTCAATGAAGTAGGGTAATGTAATTTAATACGACCAAATTGAGCTTTGGTTGGATCTATTTCTTCCTTAACGAACATGCAGTAAGAAGAATTTGTATCTATTGTTTCTCCGTTAACTCTTATTTTGCTAAAAACAAAGACATTATTTATTTTGTTTGTACTTTTCGAATTTTTTAACAAAGAATCAATCAAATCTGGATACTGCTGAAAATCAATTTGCAAAGGAATCTTATATATTTCGTTTAGCTCCACATTCAAAGAATTCCCTTGCTTAATAGGTGTAGCAACTGTGCAGGTATGCCCTTTTGGGTTATCATTAAGAATATTGCAATACAGCGATTTAGTATCAATAGGAAGAAGAATTTTATGCATATCAATCCTTCTTTCCGTATTTATTTTTGAAGAGGACTTCAAAAATGGCTTGTAACACATTTACAACGATTGAATTTCCAATCAATTTATTCATTTTTCGATAGCTAAGATCTAGTCTAAGAGTTTTTTCATACTCTTCTTCGGTGAATCCCATTAACAAAAATGCTTCTCTTATAGTAAGAAGACGGAATGTGTCTCCTTTAGGACCTTTATACTTGAACATAGCAGCAGTATTGCTTCTATCCATATTACAAGTAATTGTATTTACCGTCGGAGCATCAATTTCACGATGGTTTATATTCCACATTTCTCTTCTAGAAATAGTGTTATTCAATTGTGCTTTATTGGCTTCTTCCCGAAAAGTAGGATTGCTGTAATCGGTTCTTAAAAACGAAGATATTGAATCAGCTTTTTTATGATAATCGAGAAGCTTTTGATCATGAACAGGTTTGCCAAGTTGACTAATAATAAAAGCTCGATTTCGATCTTGTGGAATGCCAAAATCTTTAGCATTCAAAACCATTTTTGTTCCGTTTTTATAGCCAATAGATTCCAGAAAGCTTAACCACTGATCCAAATCAGCTTTATTGGAAGCCGCATAAATAGCTTTTACGTTTTCCATCAAAAGATATTCAGGCAACTTATTGATTACTTTTAATTGCTTTAGAATTCTTTCAATTTCCCAAAGTAAACCAGATCTAGTTCCACTCCCCTTCTTCATGCCTAATGTTTTTCCACCAGTAGATAAATCCTGACAGGGAAAAGAATACACAAGCAAATCACATTCTGGCATATCCTTGCCTTGGATTTCGGTTATAGATCCGTAGTTTTTTACGCGATGATTAACAATATAAAGATTTTCTATTTCATTACGACTCAATCTAGAAATATCTTTTATTGGATTTACTGAGTCTTTACTAAAGGTAAATTGTTTTAAATACTTGATTTGGTCATCATATGACGGAATGTCGCCAATATCCTCATGAAGATTGGAGTGAATTGCGTCATAAACAAGTAATGCATTAATGAACCATTCACTAATACCCACTATTTCATAATTTAAATTTGCACGTTCTAAAGCAGAGTGCTGTGCGCCTATTCCTGCGAAAGCTTCAAAAACTCTCAATTTTTTATCTTTCATCTTCTAACTCCTTAAAATCAATCAGCTCTCGTTTGCAATATCTTTTAAAAGTAAGAAGTTCTTTTTTTGTTGGATTTGATTTGCCATTTTCCCAACGACTAATTGTTGCATATGAGACATGTAATTCTTTCGCAAGAGCCGCTTGTGAAAGATTGTTTTTAGAACGAATGTAAAGTATTTGTTCGGAGAATTCCATAGTTTCTTTCCAAATCTTACATAGTGTATCAAAACTTGCATTTTATATCAATTAAACAATATTTGAAAACAATAGATAAATCCTTACTTTTTATGTTTTTTCAAATTAATTTTTGATATGTCTACTCCCTCGTGTGTCTACCGGCATTTTGGCCATTTTTTATACTTTTGGGCACTTTTAGTCCAAAATTGAAAAAATGCCGTATTTCAGGCACTTTTTGATATGTCTCCCGAGTCTAGTAGCTATTTTTAGAATTTCTAGATTTCGGGAAATGATGTAATTTTTAGTGTTTTTCTTCTCTTCTAAAATTTGCCAAAAGACCCGTATTTATCACATTATTTCCGAACCAGTTGCACCACCGTCTCAACATGCGAACTCATCGGAAACATATCAACAGGTTGCACTTTCTTAACCTCAAACTCAGGTTTGAACAAACCAAGGTCTCTAGCCAAAGTAACAGGATCACAGCTAACATAGACAATCGTCCTGGGATTGATTCTCTTGCAGGCCTGAATAAATTCCAGAGTAGAACCTTTCCTCGGAGGATCCATGATAATAACATCGAATTTCTGATTTGTATTCATCATAAAATCGGTTGCATCATCTCTTTCAAAATGAGCGTTGTGAATATCATTGATAAGACTGTTTTTGATTGCATCCTTGATGGCATTCCTGTTGATTTCCACACCAGTAACGCCATGAACCTTTTTTGCAAATGATAAGCCGATAGTTCCCGTTCCACAATAGGCATCTAAAACGGTATCCGTTTCTTTCAATTCAGCAAATTCAATGGCCTTTCCATAGAGAACCTCGATTTGCCTTGAATTGGTCTGATAAAAGGATTGAGGGGAAATCAAAAAACGATTTTGGAAAATCGTATCGGAAATATGATCCTGTCCATAAACGGAAACATCGTAATTTCCAAGAATGACATTTGTTTTTTCCTTGTTGATATTGATAACAACTCCAACTACTTCCGGACAAATAGTCACAAGCTCTTTAGAGAATTCTTCGATATTAGGGAGTTTTTTTGTTACGCTTACTAAGGTGACCAAAGCCTTGTTTTCGCCGCTCGTCTTTATAAGAAGATGGCGGATAGAACCAGTTTGTCTATCTTCGTCATATGGTCTATAGTCATATTTTATAATTAATTTTATCAAGACATTGGATATCTTATTAGATAGCTCAGTCTCGATGATGCAATCCTTAATAGGTACAAGATCATGAGTACCTTTCTTATAAAATCCGCATACGATACGATTAGGATTTTTCGAATCTCTTCGAACAGGTTTTTGGACTTTATTTCTAAAACGTGTGGGATTTTCAAGTCCAATGGTAGGAAGAACATCGATATCGATTGAAGCGAATTTATGTAACAAATCATGCACTTTCCTTGTTTTATATTCGAGTTGCTTTTCATAAGATAAATGCATAAGCTGGCATCCACCGCATTCAGGAAAATTTTTGCACAAAGGTTTTACTCTATCTTGTGATGTCGTAAAACGTTTTTCGACTTTAGCATCCTTAAGCCGACCATATTCATAATAAGTTGCCACTTCGGCTTCTTCGCCTGGAAGAAGATCATCCACAAAAACCGTTTTATCATCGATATGGACGATTCCTCTTCCGAAATCATCCAAATCATTGCAAATCACACGTGTTAGTTTCTTAGACATTATTTACCTCCGGTTTTTCATCTTCTGGTTCAACATCACCAGGATAATTGATGATCTGAACCTTACAGATTTTCGTAATCATTTTTTGCATTTTATCGACTTCCGAATACAATTTCTTGAATGTGGATTCAGCATTCTTATGAATGAGGAAATAGGTAATCATGAACTGATGATAAAGCATAACGATTCGACAAAATGACTCATAAGTAAGACCAAGTGCAAGTTGTTTACATTCGACATCGTCCGCATAAAAGAACGTCGATGAAGAATGGGTGATTTCTGAGCTGGCTTCATAGATTGCCGCATAACGTCTTAATTTTGCAAGGCGTTCGACTCCGTCACGGAAGTTCAACTTCAGTCTCTTGTCCTCTTCATGATAATCCGGATGTTGGTAAATCCATCCATATTCAATGAACTTCTTCATATCTTTGCTCTTCAATCCATGAGCTTTCATGATTTCTTTCATTTTGTCGAATCGTTCATCCAATTCCGCTTGCGTATAATTTTCCTGATTCCGAAGTTGGTTGTTATAGGCAATATGTTCAACATAGGATTGCCTAATGTTTTCCCCACCATTTACAAGTAAGGAAAGAATGCATTCAGATTCATGAAGCGTTCTCCAACTAACGAATGCATCGGTATAAAGTCCGAAATTCATCATCTTGCAAAAACCTGCGATTTTCTTGAAAATCGTCTCCGCGATATCCATAACTAAAGTTAAATTAGGCTTTTTCTTTGCAAGAGGTTTATTGATCTGATACAAAAAAGTCTCCATACAGCGCATGGTCGAAATTACAGGATCAAAATAATTTGTATTCTCAGTGAGAACCTCCGTGGATTTATCTGCATCATGTAACATCCGATACCGAAAAAAAGAAATCCTGGCAAGGCTGTCGACATCCTTGTCCGGAGCAAAACGATATTCTCCAGTACAATAATCCAGTAACATGGCATAATCGGAAATGGAGTTCTCTTCATTCAGGAAATAGGATTCAGTCTGTGGATCTGCTTTGGCCTGCTTGACTGCTGACAGAAAAATGTGTCTGAGCTTTTCCTTGTTCAAAGAGGGAAAAGAAGAAAAATCCTGAGAAAGCCTCTGTTGGAAAAGGCCATCAAAAAACAAGGAAAGATGTTCAAGAAGAACATTATCTTCATCTGCCATTTTGGATCAATTCCTTTCCGCAAAGAAAACCTTCCAACATTGCATTGCCCATATTGTATCCTCCACAGATATAATTGTTATTCATCACTTCACCAAGTGCAAAGATATTCCTATGTTTGACGAGACTCAAATCCTCATTTCGTTCAGAGGCAAGGATTCCTCCGTAGGAAACCTGAGAGGCTGAAAAGGGATAAAAATCAAGAAAAGTAAAAGAAAGCGGAGAAGGAAAAAGGATATTTTTCTCTTTCAAATAACGTTTAAGAAAAAAAGGAGTCGAATCAACGTCTTCTTTCCCCAAATTACCTTGAGAATAGTCAAGAACATAGAAATAATCTTTATCTTTTTTAAAATTTTTTCTTAAATATAATGTCGAATTGAAAACACATATTCCACTGATTCCATCTTTCTTGAAGAGAACTTCACCTTTTTCTTTGTAAATAGTTGTTTTATCACAACACAATGACAAAGTACATCTCAATCGGTTTTTGTCTAAATAGGAAGGTATTTGCTCTTTGACCCGAACCGGACATAGCAAAGGTTCGAAAGCTTTGTAGGAGACACCAAGAGAGTCAAGAAGCCGATAAGAGAAGTCATCGCGATCGTAGCTTCTACCTCCTGGAGCAAAGATGCAGATGTCATAGACAAGAGATTCTTTCCTCCCATCCTTAAGATAGAATAAAAGGTTCTTTTGAGGAAACAATGAAAGCACTTCGGAAAAAAGAACGTGAATATTCTTATTTTCGGAGATTCTTTCTATCAATACCGAGTGGAGACATTCGCTCCTGTTAAAGTATGGATAATATAATTTCCCTTCCTTTGAATAAGCGAAATGAAGATTCAGTCTTAAATAAGATAGCATTTCTTGGGCGCCTTTTTTTACAAGGAGGTCCTCGTTGAAGAAATTCGCCCTTCCATTTCCGGAAACAAGAATTCTTTTTCCAAGAATATTGTTTCGACTCGGTTTTTCAAAAAGATAGACTTCAAATTCATCTTTGAGCATGCTCAAAGCCATAAGAGACGCTGGACCAGATCCAATAACAGCGAGTTTTTTCTTTTTCATGACTTGATTATATACCTAAAAAAGTTCAAGCAAAGAAAAAAGAGGCAGAAACTGCCTCAAATCCTCAATGTAAGAACCAAAATATTTATTTTGCTTTTTTCTTAGAGAGTTCTTCGAATTTGCTCGGATTTGTTCTCTTAAGATAAGAAAGAAGATTCTTTCTTCTGGCAATAATAATATCCATACCACGCTTGGAAGAATAATCATGCGGATTAGCAGTCATATGCTTGGTAAGCTTTTCAATCTTCTTAGTGAGAAGAGCAATCTGAACTTCAGTAGATCCAGTATCCTTCTCGTTCTGCTGTGCAGACTTAATAACAGTCTGTCTTTCTTCTTTAGTAAGTGCCATATTCTTTACCTCTTTATCGATTCGGCTAAACCCAGTCAGCTGGTGCATTGAGGAACAAGCCAACCACCAGAATTCAGTCAACTCAATAATTATATCCGTTTTTCCTTTTTTTTCAACTTTTTTCTTTTATTCTTAAATTTCTCATAATTTAAAGTGTATAATCGTGGTCTATGAAATCAGGATTTTTATTAATAGACAAAAAAGAAGGGATGACAAGCCAACACATTGACTATCTTGTCAAAAAAAATCTCGATCAGAAAAAGGTAGGACACCTGGGAACATTGGACCCTTTTGCCACTGGCCTTCTTCTTATCGGTGTCAATGATGCCACAAAGCTATTTCCCTTCTTTGAAGATAGCGAAAAAACATATACAGCCACACTGACATTAGGAAAACAGACGGATACTTTGGATTGCTTTGGTAAAATTATCAACGAACAGCAAATAAAGCCTTTTTCAAGAGAAACTATAAAAACAGTCTTAAACTCATTTCTTGGAGAACAAGAACAAATTCCCCCAAAATATTCGGCCATTCACATCGACGGAAAAAGGGCATACGAACTTGCGCAGAAGAACATTTCCTTCGAAATGAAGAAAAGGAAAATTAAAATTTATTCCTTAGATCTTTTATCTTATGATGAAAATAGCCTGTCTTTCCGGGCAAAAGTCTCAAAAGGAACCTATATCCGGACTTTAGGACAGGATATTGCTTCAAAGCTTGGCAATCTAGGCTACCTCACTTCTTTAAGAAGAAACAGTATCGGCACCTTTGATGAAAAAGATGCTTTGCAAATAGAAAAAATTACAGCAGAATCTTTAATACCGATGAATAAGCTATTGAAATTCCCAACCAAAGAAATCGAGGATTCAAGCCTTAAATTCGCAGAAAATGGAAACAGGTTTTTCTTTAAAAATGAAACACATCCTTTCCTATTTCTCTCACATAAAAACCATCTTCTAGGTCTATACAAACGAAAGGATGATGGTTATTACTATTGTCATAAAGGATTCACACATGAATAAGATACTTTTGAATTCAACAAAAAACATTCCATCATTGCAAGGATACAATCTTGCCATCGGTTTTTTTGATGGGTTCCATTTAGGACATAGAAAACTTATAACGGAAGCAAAGAGCCACGGAAAATGTGCGCTTCTATCCTTTTCTTCTACCATGAAAGCAGACTTGAAGAATTTGCCAAAAAATCTATTGCTTACCGAAGAAGAAAAATACAACATGGCAAGCCGATTAGGTGTGGACCTTTATCTTGAACTTGTCTTCGATACCCAAACCAAAAACCTAACACCGATAGAATTTTTGTCTTTCCTAAACAAAATGAAACCTGAGTCAATCACCGTAGGAGAGGATTTCACTTTTGGGAAAATGGCTTCCGGAAAAAGCGAAATGCTTAAAGTACTCGAAAAAGAAAATATCAAAATCAACATCCTTCCGCTTTGTTTTTCGGAAAGCAGAAAAATTTCCACAACCTGGATCAAAAAATTGCTTTCTAATGGGAATATAGAGGAGGCAAATAAACTTTTGGGGTATAATTTTTTCTATAAGGGTATTGTTGTACATGGAAAAGAAAATGGAAGGAAAATTGCCTTTCCAACAGCTAATTTGATACCTGACAAAGACAAAATATTAATCAAAGAAGGTGTCTATAAAACCAAAACTTATATTGGAACAAAAGAATATAAAAGCATGACTAATATTGGAAATCATCCAACCATCGAAGCTTTAAAGAAAGATATTATCGAAACCAATATTTTTGGTTTCAACGAAAATATTTATGGCAAAGAAATTGAAATCGAATTTATTTCTTTCATAAGACCGCAGTTAACTTTCCCCTCTTTTAAAGATTTGGAAAAACAGCTTGAAGCAGACAAAAAAGAAGCATCAAAATAAAAAGGGGCTGTTAAAGTATTCGGACTTTTCTGACAAAACCTGAAAGAGTGCAGTACACTACGTACTGCCTCCTTTTTTTCTACGGAAGACCTCCTCTTTTTCCCCGGAAAAGTCGGAAAATCATTGTAAAATATAAAAACACCGGCTGGATCCGGTGTCGAAGCTTCGTAAAAATCGCCTTTCAAGAAGGAGTTTTTACTATGGCAAATTTTAGCATAAACTGCCCTCTTTTCATAGCGCCCTTCGACGATGACGAGAAGGAAAAGGGAAAAATGGATTCTTTCCTCCGGATTTTGGATGAATCCGGCATTTCCGGTTTCTTCTCCGGGTGGAAGAAGAACCCATGCGGTCCCGGCCATCCGGAATACAATCCGGTCATGCTTTTCGCGGCTTCGCTTCTCTGCTTTGCCATCGACGCAGGACGGCTCAGAGGCATAGAAGAAAGGTGCCGTTTCGATCTCAGTTTTGTCTACATAATGTCCCAGCAGAAGCCCAGCTATGCCACATTTTATGGTTTTTTCAACCAGTGCGTGCTTCCGAATGCGGATGCGATTTTCTCGAGGATAAAGGCATGCATCTGCAGGAAGATGGGCATCGATCCCGTCGGAGAAGTCTTCGTCGACGAAACAAAGTTCGAGGCTAATGCCAACAAATACAAATTCGTATGGAAGCCTGACCGAAAGATGGAAAAGCTGCTGAACAAGGCGCGGTATCGGAATGCAAGGAAATCGGAATCGATACGGCTTCCGAAGGACAGCGTCGGTACATGACGGACATGTCCCTTCTTGTCAGCAGGCTTTCGGAGAAACTGGCTGCAGAAGGCAGGAATGTCTCCGAAATAAAGAGCGGAAGGGGAATTAGGAATACGGAACTGGAAAGGACCTATCTTCACTGCATAGGGTATCTGGCAAAAATGGAGGAGAATCAGGAGCAGGTCGATATCTGCCGCCCAGGAAGGACTGAAGGCCGAAACCTTCAGACAGATTTCAAGAGCCGTAAAGAAAGGCGCTAACTATTAAAAAGTCAAGTGATATCTGAAATGTACACTTCTGCTCTTTGAAAATTTAATTGCGATTAGCTTTTTGTGGATATG
>DHKM01000050.1 GCA_002404835.1 Caryophanales bacterium UBA4694
CATTTACAAATTCCTAAACAACACGAAAATCACTCCTTGGACTAGTCCAAGGAGTGATGCATAACGATGGTACACATTAGTATGAGGTGATCTTCTTGTATTCATCAGTTGAAGGATCCGACTTCTTTGCTTTCTGTTTTCTTTTTCTTCTTGAAATCCGTCTTACGGATGAGGACATCAATAAGGAAGAGAATGACTGTGGCAAGGAGGAAATAGACCATCGTGGAGCGATAGCTCTTGAATTCGAGTTCGCTGTCAAGGGTGTTCAGAGTGTATTTCCCTTTGAAGTAGTTTCCGTTCTGTTTGGACAGTTCATACATCAGCGTGTTGTCCTGTCCCTGAGAGAAATCGTATTCGGAGGAGTAGTCGAAATACATAGGATAGGTGGAATTGACCGTCTTCTGTCCTTCGATGCTTGGAACATATTCGACATCGCAGGTATATTTGCCTATGGCTTGAGTTGCAACTTCTCCGGTATAGGAGGTTCCGTCAAAGGCGAGTTCCTGAGTGGTTTCGTTTCCGTTTGGATCAGTGACCTTGAGAGTGACTTTGGCACTCTTGTCGCCGTCATTGGAGGTGACATTGACTTCCGTCGTCTTTCCTTTGGTCTTGTAGGTGAAATCGATGTTGTTTGTCACTTTTCTCTTGGGAAGAGAATCGTTTGTCGCATTGAGGAAGAACTTCTTTCCCTGGCTGGAAGCACGGAGATCACTAGTCCAGTCACCGCTAAGCGAGGATGTGAAGGAGGACACTCGACCATTTCCGAAATCCCAGTAGGCATAAAGCGGAATGGTAGAGATGGAGCTGAAGGAGCTTTCATTGACGTACTGGACGGTAAGGACCGTCTTGGCTGCGCTTTTCATTCGGCAGTAATTGAAGCCTTCGACAGAGGGAAGCGAACCGGTATCGACTTCCTTCAAGGAAGTGTCGTCCTTTTCACGGACCTGAATCAAACTCGGAGTATCAATGGACTTGTTGGTGATTTCGTCGCTGACAGAGGAAGTAATGACGCTGACGATGGATTTGGCATCCTTGGCGTAATAATAGGTTCCGTTTCCGTAGACGGAAAGTTTGGTCAGAAGAGAGGAACCGCTCGGATTAGCGATGTTGATGAAGGAACAGGAGATGTTTTTTGCAGACATCTTGATGACCTGTGTTCTAAGTTCGCTCTCGGTATCAAACGGCATACCATCGGACAGGGTGATGACATTCTTGAATTCGAACTGAGCGCTGGAGAGAAGATCTTCGCATTGCTTGAGTCCGGGAAGCATGGTCGTTCCACCCTGGACATCGATTTTGGAAACGGATTCGATGATCTTGGTTTTGTTCTTCGCAGGCATCAGAGGAACGACGACTTTGACGTTGTCCGAGAAGGTGACGACAGAGACGTAGTCCTGTTCTCCAAGAAGGTCAAGACAGGCAATGGCACCGGCTTTTGCCTGCTTCATCTTGTCTCCTTCCATAGAATAGGAGACATCGATGAGAAGCGCAAGAGCCTTCGGCTCATCCGATTCGTACTGAACCGGAAGCATATCATTGTAATTCTTGATGAAATCTTCGGACTGGGCAGAATAGGTTGCACCATAGGTGATCACACTCTTGCCGTAGTATTTGACGACGGTCTGAAGGTTGCTTACGAATTCTTGCCCGTTCTGCATGTTTCCGACATTGATATCGGAAAGGATGATTTCGTCATATTTCATCAGATCATCCAAAGTATAGGGGAATTCCGACTGATCATAATAGGGATCGATTTCCGTCTTTTCGGAATAGACGCCGAGCTTTTTCAGGGCATCGAGATCAGAGGGTTCGTTGGCAAGCAAGAGAACTTTGATTTCGTCGGTGAAGTCCTGCTCGAACTTCTTGACGTTGTTTTCTTCGTACTTATCGGCATTTCCGGTCAGAGAAGTGACCTTGACTTCGTAATCGAAGGTCCCGGCTTTATCTGACGGAAGGTCCAATGTGAAGACATTAAGACCTTTGTTGACATTGACTTCCTGGGAGACGATGGCTTCTCCATTGGAATCGAGTTCCAATTTAGCCGTAGCCTGGGAATAGGAATAGATACTCGCCTTAAGGGTCTGGTTCTTGTTTACAAAGCAATGATCGGTATACTCAAGACCGGTAAGGGCGATTTCATCGCCGACATTCTCGTTCAATAAGACTGAATCGACGGTGATGGAACTGTTGATCAGAGCTTCCAGGGAATCGATGGCAGAACCATCGGTCTCTTTTCCGTCGCTGACGATGACAATGCGTTTGACGCTTTCTTCGTCGAAGAGATCTTTGGAATAATCCAGAGCGGACTGGATATCGGTCGTGGTCGTATCGAATTCGGGATATTTCGTTGCATCGAAGACTTCGCTTGCTTTCTTATAGCTTCCTCCGATGTCGACAAGTTTTTGGGTGTTTCCGCCGAAGCAGACAATACCGACCTTGTCACCTTTTTCTTTTCCCTGCTGATAGATGTCTTGAATGGTTTCGTCGAGTTTCTCGCTCTGTTGTCTTGTACTTTCGGAACAATCTGCAAGAATGAGAAGTTCCGTATCCTTGGAGGTGTGGATGAACTGGATATCCATGAAGGTCAATGTCAAGGTGACGATCATGAGGAAGTGCATTCCCAAGGAAATTAGGTTCTTCGTCGATTTTCTCTTGTATTTGGGAAGAAGGAAGAAACCGACGATGACAACGATGACAAGGGGAATGGCGATGAATCCAAGATATGGGTTTTCGATTTTAATATTGTTCATGTGCATACAGAATCCAGTCGGTAGCGTAAAGAACGGCACAGGCAATACAGATTGGAAGCAAAGAATCGTAGATCGCATCGCCTTTCTTTGCATCCTGTTTCAGAGCCAGTTTGTATTCTTTCGTTTCCTTGACAATCGGATTCCCCTCCTCTAACGGAAATTCGGAATAGGCTTTCATTTCCTGATTCTTGGTTGTTGAGTTCTCATAGATGGTCTGGAAAGTATAAGTTCCGGATTCCTCGAACGTATATCGGACATAATCGTCGCTTCCTTTTTCGATTGTCACTTCTTTTCCGTTTGGCGTGTTGATGACAATTTTGGACAGATTGTCCGGAAGAGAAAGGACAGCTTCGTTCCCAGTCTGATATTCGAATTTCGTCATAACCTTCGGATCACTGTATTTGGTGAAGTTGAAGAGCAATCTGAGGAAATCGTATTTCATGGCAAAGTCAGAAGTCTCGAGATCGAATCCGATGTTGATTTCTCTCTGGCCATTGTCGTTCTTCCCGGCAAAGACCACAGGCAGATTGTTGTACGTCAGGATGGATGTGAAATTATCACTTAGGGTATAACGGGTATATCTGCTGATTGTGATCTGATTGTTGGCAATCTTCTTCGTAAGTTCCTGATAAAGCAGGGAATTGTCCTTGGAATACTTAAGATAGTCGCCTCCGCTGATGTCGTAGCTGTTCTGGGCGATGAATCCGGAACCTGCGATGCTGTCTTCGCATCCGATGAACCATACGGCTCCTGTGGAAGGAAGGGTAGTCGGACAGAATTTGTTGAAAATCGTAATGTCATATCCTTCTTTTCCGGTATAGGCATTCGGTTTGATGATTTTCACATTTGCGGAATAACCTTCGAAGAAGCCTTTGAGATAGTTATTGATACTATCTCCGACAAGTAGGACATTTGTCGTACTGGCCTGGGAATTATTGTAGATGGTATAGCTATTATCCTTTGAAAGGGCATCTTCGTTTTCGATGGTTGCTGTAACTTCCTTTAGGTCCTCTTCCTTAAGATCATTACCAAGATTCACCGTGAAGGTGTTCTTGATGTCATTCTGGACAAAGACTTTCGTATATTTTCCTTTTTCCCCATTCAGGTAGAAACGGACATTCACCATATAGGGTTCCTTGACGGTTTCGTCTTTGGAATCAATCACGGTCTGCGGAACCTCATATCCGCGGCCATAGACGTTTCCGGAGATATTCAATCCTCCTTCGCTGTCATAGGAATAGGTAACGCCATCGATGGAATAGTTTTTCTGTTCGGAGGAGACATCGATGATTTCGACGTTCTCAAGGTTATTTTGATCGATGACCTTGTCCGTGGCAAGATAGACCTGATTGGCAAGTCCTGTAGAAAGGTATTTCTGGGCTACGTTCATCGAATCTTCCAGATCCGAAGCTAAATCAGAAGGAGATATGGAATCTAGATACATTTCGAATCGGCTCTTATCATCAACACTCTGACAGACGGTCTTTGTTTCGACTCCAGAGAGAATCAAAGAAAATTTTGAACCATTCTTTGCTTTGTTTTCAATTTCCTTGATTTTGTCCTTGGCAAGGTCGAATCTGGACTTTCCATCTTGGACGATCTGCATGGAAGCTGAACCGTCCAATACAAAAACAGCATTGTCAGCCTGTCCTTTTAAAGTGAGCTGTGGATGAGCAAGACAGACCGCAAGTGCCGCGATAGTCAAAGACTGGATGATGAGGGCAAAAAGATGTTCGAACCGATTCAACGGATTCTTTTTCTTAAGGAACTTCTGAGAGACTTCCCATAGATATGTGGAAGAGACTCTTCCTTCCTTATATTTGTTTCTAAGAATATAGATGACGATAAGGACAGGAATAGCCAACAAGACAAGGAAGGCTAATGGATAGAGAAATGTCATTGTATGATCCTCCTTTGTACCATCTTATTCAAGAATATTTCCTTCATCGAGTCTTCCGTAGAGATGCAGAGATAATCCGCTTCTCTTGACATACAGAAGTGTTCGATTCTTCCCGTCACATAGTCGATGGCTTTCTTATAAGCCTGCAAAACGTCACGTGCAATATTGTTCTTATAGAACTTGCCGTCCTGTTCGGAATCATTGAGAATCATTCTTCCCCTGGTTGTGGGATCGATTTCTTCTCTTCCAAGGATCTGCATGCAAAGGACATCCCTCTTCTTGGAGCGAAGATAATCGATGGCATCTTGGTAGTTCTCATCAGATAGAAAGTCGGAAATAATAATGGATCTTCCGTCTCCGTACCCGACCATGGAGCGAACGATTGCAGCACTGAGGTGGCAATCCCCATCGAATTTGATTTTGTTCAAGGCAGAGATTTCGTTGAGATAGGAATCTTTTCCGACAAGATTTTCGATGACCGGTTCTGCATAATCGCCATGAATGACATAAATCGACACCTTGTCCATATCTTTGACGGAAAGATAGGACAAAGTTGAAGCCAATTTTACTGCCAGTTCGTCTTTCTGATAGAAAGACATCGACGTTGATCCATCGATGT
>DHKM01000039.1 GCA_002404835.1 Caryophanales bacterium UBA4694
ACTTCCCTAGGCTCCCTAATATTTAAACATGCCATCACATGGAAGCGCTTAGAAACATGGGCTGAATTTGCATTTTCATGGCAAAAAGAGCAATGGCATGCGGCCATTTATGGCTTTGAGCTACTTGTTTTGTGACATCTTGTGTTCCCCATCACTGTTTTGAATCAATTCTTCTTCATTTGTTCTCATAAAAAGACCGGATTTGTTATAAAATAGTTATCAGTTGAGACGAAAACGAATTTTGGATTTCTATAGGGAAGGAGTACAGATTGCATGGATTACTCAAAGCTGATCAAGGAACTGAGAAAAAAACTGATCCTTTCCCAGGCGGAGCTTGCGGATCTTTTAGGCGTCTCCTTCGCTTCCGTGAACCGCTGGGAGATGGGACATCATGAGCCAACAATTAAGTCAAAGAGAAAGATAGCCGCTCTTTGCAGAAAACACAAAATTAGTACTGATTGAGCAGAGAATAAGATTCGAATTAGCAAACACCGAAAAGGAGAATTAAAATGGCAGTAAAAAAAGAGAAAAAACAGAAGCCCCTTGAACAGGTCCTGATGGAATCATGCAACAAGCTCCGTTCCAACATGAGCGGAATTAACTACATGTATTTCGTCATGGGATTGGTATTTTTGAAATTCGCCTCACTCAAGTTTGAGAAAAGACGGGAAGAGATATTAAATAGCGAGGATTCTTTTGCCGTGGACATTCCTTCTTTCTACGAGGAAAAGAACGTTTTCTACATTCCAGAGCAGGCGAGATGGAGTCTCATCAAAAACAATGCAAAAAGCAAGAAAATTACCTTGAAAGTCCTGGAAGGCGGTGAACTCAAGGACAAAGATTTCACCCTTGGCATGCTTATTGACCACGCTTTGGAAGAACTAGAAAAATGCAATTCACAGCTCAAAGGAGCGCTCCCTGTAGGCACTTATGCCAAAGCAGGACTTCCCGAATCCAACTTTGCTTCCCTTATCGATGAAATCGACAAAATCCATGAAGACCCAGAGCATCCGATGAATGACCTCATCGGAAAAACCTATCAGTACATGCTCAATGCATTTGCTATCAAGACCGCTGATGAAAAAGGTGAATTCTACACTCCAGACAACATCGTTGACTTAATCACCACTTTAATAGAGCCTTACAAAGGGAAGGTATATGACCCCTGCTGCGGTTCCGGCGGCATGTTTATTCAGTCCTACAAGTTTGTCGAATCGCATAGAGGCGACGTCAATTCGATTTCTGTCTATGGCCAGGAATCGAATCCGGACACATGGAAACTCGCCAAGATGAACCTCGGCATTCGCGGAATCCCTGCGAATCTCGGCAAAATAAACGCTGATACGTTCACAAACGACCAGCACAAGGATGAAAAATTCGATTTCATCATCGCAAATCCTCCATTCAATCTTCCTGATTGGAGAACCAAGAACGAGCTAATTGATGATCCAAGATGGAAAGGCTATGGTGTTCCGCCTGCCTCTAACGCCAACTACGCCTGGATCCTCCACATGCTCTCAAAGCTCTCCTTAAATGGAGTTGCGGGATTTTTGCTTGCCAATGGAGCTTTAGGAGATACCGATACCACAGAAATCCGAAAGAATTTGATCAAAAACGGAAAAATCGAAGCCATCATCATCCTCCCTAGAGAGATGTTCTACTACACGGATATTTCCGTGACGCTTTGGATCATGGACAACAACAAAGGCCCTAGAAAGGTAATCCAGGATGGGAAAGAAGTTCTTTTGCGTGACAGAACGAACGATGTCCTTTTCATCGATCTCCGAACGAAGGGGCACAAGACTGCGGAAGGGTATGTCGAGCTCGACGAAACGGAGAGATCTGTCGTAAAGAAAACGCTCAATTCTTGGCAATCCCCTGATTGGAAGGAACTATACAAAGACATTCCAGAATACTGCCAAAGCTGCACCATTAACGAAATCAGAAACGGAATAACGGACAAAAAACAGAGAGAAGACGGAACGAATATACAAATTCCCGAAAGCGAATCGCTCTGGTCTTTGGTTCCATCTAAATACATCGAATTTATCGACCATGACCTCGACATCGATTTCAACAAAGAAATGATTCGCATTCAGAAAGAAATGAAAGAACTGCTCCAAGAAGAAAAAGAATCTCAGAAGAAATTGGAAGAGGCTTTCAGAGGGATCGGATATGGCATTGAGTAGAGTCAAAATCAAAGATATTATCAAGGTTTCCGATGAAAAAAACATTAAAGATTTTGACTATGCCTTTTTTGGAATAAACATTAATAAAGAGTTTATGCCTAGTGTTGCTAACACAAGCAAAGTCGATAGAAAAAAATATAAGATTTTGCGAAAAAAAAGATTCGTTTTTTCCGGCATGCAGACAGGCCGAGACAATTGCATCCGTATCGGAATGTATGGCAATGAAACGCCTGTTCTAGTATCTCCTGCATATACTACTTTCGAAGTTACAAATCCACTAATTCTTCCAGAATACTTTTTCATGATCTTCCGTTCAAAAGAAATGGATCGTTATGGTGCTTTCTTAAGCGATAGCAGTGTTCGCTCAAACCTAGATTGGGATAGATTTTGTGACATCGAATTGAATGTTCCTTCTATAGAAATCCAGAAAAAATACGTTGCAATCTATGAAGCGATGCTAGCCAATCTGAAGGCCTACGAAAAGGGATTGGATGACTTAAAACTTGTTTGTGATGGATATATTGAGAAGCTAATGAAATCCTCACAATTTTCGCAACTGGGAAATCTAATTTCTCGTGTTTCGAGAAAAAATTTAAAAGGTTACAAAAATGTAATGGGCGTTTGTTCCGATGGTATCTTTATGGCAACCAAAGCTAATACGACAAATATTAACCTAGCCAATTATACATTGGTGCTTATCAATGAATTTGCTTATAACCCTTCAAGAATAAATTTAGGTTCAATCGCAATCTGCGATAAGGAATGCATCGTTTCGCCAATGTATGAGGTATTTTCAATCAAGAACATTTCTGTTCTACACCCTCTTTATTTGCATTTTTTGTTAACAAGACCTGAATTTCTTAGATCTACTCTCTTCTATGCGGTCGGTTCAGTAAGAGATACTTTTGATTTTGACTTGCTAGCTCAAACAAAGATCCCCCTTCCTCCTTATCAAATCCAGGAAAAAATCGTTGCAATTTATGAACAAATTTCAAAGCGGAAAAGCATTGCCATAAATCTCGAAAACTTAACAAAAGAATTCTGTCCGATTCTCGTAAAAGGGTCCGTTTTAGAAGCGGAGGGCAAGAACCAATGACAGAATCAGAACAAAATGCCTTCATTTTAAGATACCTAACGAATGATCGAACGAACACCGCTTTGCTTTTAAATGGTTCCTGGGGAAGTGGGAAAACGTTTTATATAAAGAATTCTTTAATTCCTTTTTTAAAGAGCTATAACAAAAAAGCAGTGTATATATCGATGTATGGTATCCAAAACACCGATGCCCTAAGCAAATCAATTTTTGCTGAGTCTTATTTTCAGATACTAAATAGTAAAGGAGGCACAATTGGCATTGGAATAGCCAAAACGGTTCTTAAGGGAATTGCGAGTTATTTCAATGTGGAAATAGATGGAGGAACAAGAGAAATTAAAAAGCTCTCAAAATTCGTGAACCTCAAAGGAAAGCTTCTGATTATCGATGATCTTGAAAGACATGATTCTTCTTTTAATATTGTAGAAATACTAGGCTTCATTAATAACCTTTGTGAAAATGATGGTATTAAGATTCTTTTGGTTTGCGATGAAAATTCTTTATTGAGATTTGGACTAAATGAATCCGATTCCGAAAAGTACAAATCCATCAAGGAGAAGACCATCGGCGATACAATCTATTTCTTTCCAGATATTTCAACTACAATTCCATCAATTATCACTTCTTTCAAGTTGGAACATATGCTTGGCAATGAGCAATTGATTCTAAATAAAATTTTAGAAACATCTATATCAAGCAAAATTCTTTGCCACAATTTCAGAGCAATTTCAAGAGCATGTCAAAAGATGAGTGAGATCATTAAATTTAGTGATTCAATTTATCAAAGTGATTCTGACAAAACTTCTTTCAAAGTTTTTATGCTTCACGTGTTTCTAGGTCTGACCTTTTTCTACCTTCGTTTCGCCGAAAACTCCAAGTTAACCTATTCTAGTGACAATCCAATCTTTTCCATCGAACTGGGAACCTGGCAATTTCCGCTTTATAAATTTGCATATAACTATTGCATTAATCAAGAATCAAGTCTAATAGATTTTCAAAACGCTCTTTCTGATTTCAGAAAAAGAAGAAGAATCGAGGATGCGAACGAAGATATAAAGAAAATTAAATCGTATTATTTATTAGAAGATTCAAAACTGAATTCTTGTATCGACAATCTCTATTTTGATATACAAAAAAACTATGTTCTACCTCAGGAATTCACGGGTTTAGCTACATATTTGATTGCAATAAAGCACTATCTTCATTTTGATAAAGCCGACTCCTTACTAGAGTTGATGATTAACAAAACCGAAAAATGTGTTCCATCGAACGAAATCATTGAATCCCTGAGTATTTATTCAGGCTGTTGCCTCGAAACAAAAGAAATGGAAGAGGATTTCGAGTCATTTTTAAGAAAAATGAAAACAGTGTTAAATAAAAACAGGGAAGTCCGTTTTGATTGCATTTCAAATTCTGAGCAATTAATGAAAATCATCAAAAGCGCAAAAAGTAATAAGCAAACATGGATGTCAGATAAGAATGGTTTTGCCAATCATATCAATTTCAGTTCTTTATTCGATTATATTTGCAATACAAATTGCACTGTGACTGACATCAACTCCATTCGCTCACTTTTTCTTTACCTTTACACAAACATCAGAAATATTTCTGAATTTTGCTCAAATGACAAGAACGAGCTTGAGAATTTTAAGATGCGAATAGATGAATTATTGAAGAAAAGCTTCGAAAATAAAAAGACCCGGAAATTACAACTAGAATGGCTTTCCCGAGATCTTAATGATTGCATTCAAATCTTACAAAGGAGTTAACACTATGGAGAAAACCAGTTTCACAGAATCTAGCTTTGAAAATGCAGTTTTAGAGCTGTTTCAAAATCAAGGGTATGAATATCAATGTGGATATGACATGCATAGAACAAATGATGAGATTCTTTTGATCGATGATTTCAAACGATATTTGGTTCTCCGGTATTCTTCCTTAAATCTTCAGGAAAGCGAAATCAATTTCATCCTGCACAATCTTCTGTCTTCAAGAGGAACTTCACTTTATTCCACGATGAAAGCAACTCTGTCCACTCTGCAAAGCGGAATCACCTTGGACAGAAGTGCCTACGGTTTGAAGAATGAATTTATCGAATACTTCGATTTTTCCAACCCAGATAACAATATTTTCAAAGTCGTCAACCAATTCGAAGTAAAAGACGCTGCATTGAGAAGACCTGACATCGTCGTTTTTATTAATGGAATCCCGGTCTCCGTCATCGAATTAAAGACTGTCAGCGAAAAAAGTGTAAAACTTTATTCAGCCTTCGAACAATTGACCATCCGCTATACTCGTGACATCGAAAGCCTGATGAGATTCTCCTACTTATCCGTCATCTCCGATGGGGTCAATACAAAATGCGGATCGCTTTTCTCTGATTACAAACACTTCTTCCCATGGAAGTCTACTGATGGAAAAAGCTATGCAAAGGATGGCGTGGAAAGTTTAACCACGATGGTTTCGGGTTTATTCGACCATGCAACTTTACTGAACGTTATTCAAAATTACATTTACTTCCCAGACACTTCCAAGACCAATTTGATGGTTCTGCCGAAATATTCCCAGTATTACGCAAGCGAGCTTCTTTTCAAGAACATCAAAGAACATATGCGGCCGTCTGGCGACGGGAAAGGCGGGACTTATTTCGGCGCAACAGGATGTGGCAAATCCTACACCATGCTTTTCCTTACCAGAAGACTCGTCACTTCACCCGATTTGAATTCGCCGACTGTAATTCTTCTCACCGACAGAACGGATTTGGATGATCAGCTTTCGAACACTTTCGAAGCCTCGAAAGAATATCTAGTCGATCGCAACACCTTGAACGTAGCATCCAGAGAAGAGTTAAATGAAAAGGTCAGAGGCGTGACAAGCGGCGGCATCTTTTTGATGACCGTTCAGAAGTTCGACGAAAACGTAAAGATATTAAGCGACCGCGACAACATCATCTGCATATCTGATGAAGCGCATCGAACGCAAGTCAATTTGGATGCGACTCTAAAGATTGATGAAGAGGGCATTAGAAAACATTTTGGCTTTGCAACCTACCTCAGAAATTCCTTTCCAAACGCAACGTACGTTGGCTTTACCGGGACTCCGATTGATGCCACCATCAATGTTTTTGGACCGATTGTCGCATCTTACAAAATGAAACAGGCAGTCGATGATGGCTCCACTGTTGGCATCGCTCTTCTTTCTGGCCCATCTGCTGTCCGTTTGGATGAAGCAAAGATGGAAATCGTCGATCGCTATTATTCCGATCAGTTAAGCAACGGAACCAACAAATACGAGGTCAATGAATCAATCAAGGAAATGTCCAAAATCCGGACAATCATCGATAATGATTCAAGACTCAATTTAGTTGTCGATCATTTCATCAAACATTATGAAGAAAGAGTCAAAGAAGGCTCGACCGTCAAGGGAAAAGCGATGTTCGTCTGCTACGATAGAAACATTGCCTATAAAGTGTATAAGAAAATCATCGCAAGACGCCCTGAATGGAACGTTCAAAAGAAAACCCAGGAAGATGAATCAAAGCTTACTTATAGTCAGTTGAACAGACTCAAGCCTATCGAGATGGTAAAACTCGTGGCCACAAGAGGGGCCAACGATGAACCCACGCTCTACAATCTGCTTGGTTCCGACAAATACAGAGCTGGATTAGCAACATTGTTCAAAGACGAGAATTCGAATTTTAAGATTGCAATCGTCGTAGATATGTGGCTAACAGGTTTTGATTGTGCCTCTTTGGATACCATGTATATCGACAAGCCATTGGAAAAGCATACGCTCATTCAGACTATTTCCCGCGTGAACAGAGTATTTGAAGGAAAGGAACAAGGCGTTATCGTTGATTACATAGGAATAGAGGCTTCTTTAGCAAAAGCCATGCAACTTTACGGCGGCGACATCAACCCAGTAAGCGAAATTGATGCGTCCTATGTGATTTTCAAAGATCAAATGTCTTTGATTGATGATCTCATGAACGGATTCGATTATTCCAAGTTCGAGTCCGGAACAGATTTGGACCGACTCCTAACGCTTCAAAAAGGAATGGAGTTCGTCCAGATGAAAGAGGAAAGAGAAACCCGATTCATGGGGTTAACTCAAAGAATGAAAAAGGCTTTTGACATCTGTGTTGGAGATTCAAGAATCACCAGTTCCGAAATGTTCAAGCTTCACTTTTACTGTGCAATCCGCTCCGCCATCATGAAGATCGGGAAAGAAGGAACGCCTGATGCAGAAAGAATGAACCAAGAGGTCAAAAAGCTTGTTGATGGATGTATTTCCGCATTAAAGAATCAAGAAGAAGGCGAACAGACAAAAACTGAAATTTTCAGTGAAGACTATCTAAAGAAAATTCAAGGGATTCCTTATAAGAATACTAAATTCAAGATGTTGATTGAGCTGCTTAGAAAAGCTATAGTCCAGTACTCACACACAAACAAATACAAAGCAGAAGAATTCTCCAAGCGAATGAAGAAAGTCGTCGACAAATACAATAACCGTGATGGTGAAATCCTTGTTTCAAATGATGACGTAATCAACGATTTTATTGATTCTTTAAGCGAGGAAGCACAAAAGATACTTGAGGATCTCAAAAAGGACTCAGACGAATTCAAACAAATGGGGATTTCATTTGAAGAGAAAGCTTTCTATGACATCCTTAAGGCAATCAAAGAGAAATACGGATTTGAATACCCCGAGGAAAAGCTAATCGAGTTGGCAAAGAAAGTAAAAGTTGCTGTTGACGATAAAGCCAAATACACGGATTGGTCGTCAAAGAGCAATATAAAGGCAAGTCTCCAGTCTGACATAATACGTATCTTAAACCGCAATGGATATCCTCCGGTTTATCTAAACGGTTATCCTCAAAATTACCAAGAAGTCTTTGAGAAAGTGCTCGCACAGGTGGAAAACTATAAGAAATTTGATGAATAAAAAATGTTTCTAAGAGAAAACCATGAAAAGGTAAATGAAAGGAAAATAGAAATGACTATTCCAGAAAGTTTCATAAATTCAGTTGTCTGCATAGGAAATAAAAAAGATAATGGGTTTCTTCCGATGGGAACCGGTTTTATAGTAGGCAGAAAAGCATCCGGAAATGAAAAAAGCTTCTATCCTTACTTAGTAACAAACAATCATGTTTTATGCAGCTTTTTAAATTCTCCTGAATCGCAAATGGCAATTAGATTGTATGAAAAAGAGACTCATCTTGTGAAAGTTTATGATGTCGAGAAAAATAAGTTTACTGCTTCCCAAGATCCGAATATTGATATTGCTGTTATACAATTAAGTGGTGATTTCTTGTCGACCAAAGTTGAAAATTTTGGCTTGATCGATTTAGATGAAAACACCTATACCTCTAATGAACTCCAAGATAATGGTGGTGGGTGCGGGACTTTAGTATATATGTTAGGTTTCCCTATGAGACTTATCGAAGATAATTCATGCACACCCTTATGCAGAATCGGTTGTGTTTCGAGAATGGATAAGGTAGAAATAAAGAAATCAAAGCATTTCCTTCTAGACATACAAAACTTCCCTGGCAATTCCGGTTCACCAATTTTTTGCAGAGGTGAAGTCGCTTCTGTTAATGGCTCCAAACCAGTTCAAAAAACTGCATTGATAGGGATAGTAAACTCTTACATTCCTTATAGCGAAAGCTTAATAAACTCACAGACTGGCAAAGTAGTAGAAATCAGAACCGAAAATAGTGGAATTGCAGTTGCTAATCCAACCGAATTCATTAAGGACTTAATAGAAGAAGACCTGAAAAGCAAAAATCTAGATTAGTTTGTCAGAGGCTTCTCTCTCATCATAATGATAACCAAACAAGCAGTATCATTACCCCAAAAAAGCAACAGTGACAAACTTCCATCCGTATTTTTCATGGCTGTTCAGATCCGATTTAAGCATTGCGTAATTGTTTCCCGAAAAGAGCTGGTATTCGTAATTCATGGGAAAAACCACCTATTGTTTTCCAAGGGGTCTTGTTTCCTTACGTACTCCATGATTGCAAGCCAATTGAGACCCATCCACTAATCTAAGTTCTTATAGTAAAACAAGCACTACTTTAAAGGTATTCCGCTAAATGATTCTTCTACTGGTTTTCCAATAATCAGAAGTTCGTTAACATATCTTCTGTTGCAAGCTTTTCCAGCAATGGTTCTCGCAAGTCTGAGCTTATTCTCATCCACAATCGTGTACAAGAAATAATCATCAGTACTTTTTGTATAAAGTTGTTTTATAAATCCAGTATTGGAATTGCTGATGGCAACGCAAATTCCTTTGCGGAGCAATTCATCACAAATATCTTTTAGTTCTTTCTGTTCTTTTCTTCCAAATCCCTGTTTAGTGTAAGAAGTAAAACCGCTTTGCAAAGGCTCCACATCGTAGGGTGGGTCAAAATAGACAAGATCGCCTGATTCAGCCAAATTAAGAACTTTCTTATAATCACCTTGAACAAAGGAAATATTATTAGAAATAATATAATCATGAGCCGCCATAACACTTTCCAAGCTAGGCAGTGAAACTTTATCCTGATGATTCCATGGGACGTTGTTATGTCCCATGGAATTGACTCTCCAAATCCCATTGAAGCAGGACTTATTGAGGTAAACGAATCGAGCGGCTCTATCGACCTTTTTGTATTTCTTCATGAAATCAGCCTCTAAATCACGATTTCTGATTTCATAGTAAAAAGTTTCAGAATGGTAGGGTGCAAAATCTTTCTGCAATTTCTCATACAAACCTTCTGGGTCGTTTTTCAAAACGTTATAAAAATTAATCAATTCGGGGTTTTGATCGATGCCAACAGCATTTTTGTGTTTTAAATAGAACATCAAAGCACCGCCACCAAGAAATGGTTCGAAGTAGGTGGCACCAGGTCTCAAAAGCCCGTCATCATAAAAACGAGAGGCAATCACAGGGGCAAGTCTTCTTTTACCTCCAGCCCACTTGATTACCGGATATACAGTCTTCTCCATTAGAACGGATCCACGCTTTTATTAAGTTCTTCCAAATAGGAAGAAACCAGTCTTACAAACGTTTCCTTTTCATCTCCGGTGATGCCTTTTTTAAAAGAGGATAATTCACCATCAAGCCATCCTCTTCCTACGGAGTTGGCAATCCTCATCAAATCATCAACGATTTTTTTGAGGAGGTCGCCATCGCTTCTGACATCTTTAAATTGATAGCCTTTCTGAGCCGAGTAACGTTCTATAAGGATATCAACGGCGGTATCATAACCCGTGTCGGTATCATCGCGCCATTCGCTTCCTTTGGAATCAAAGGAATCGTTTATATGTTCTGCATAGCTTTCGGGATATTTTAGGCCATATCCTGCAAGGAAAACGAAACTGCCTTTGGTAGACAATCCGAAATTATCATTCAAGCCCTTTAGTAGATAGATTAACGAACTATCAAACTGTTTGTTTGCAAATTTAGCAATTGTTTTTTCGCTCATCTTGAACCTCCGATATTATTCAAATCTAAGATAGAGTGGAATTCGACCAATGAAGTCGAAGGCCCGTTTTTCTTCAGGTAATAGACCTTTCCAACCTTGTTTCCCTGGTCAAAGAACCCTATTTCACTGGATGTGAGCTCCGTGTCAATCGGCGTCAGAATCCATTGCTTAACGACAGTCGGCATAAGCTGAATCAGGCTTTGACGGTTTCGCAAATCCAAATTGCTGAAAGGAGTGTCCATAACAAGAGGGAAATTACACGTAGGCTTTGCGTTGGAAGCCGTTGCAGTCAATCCCATTACGAAGGCCATGGATGCAAGAAGTTTCTGACCAGCTGACATTTGTCCAAACGTTTCCTGCCCATTTGCTTTATAAACCTTAATACTGTAGTCATCATCAAGTTTGAGCTGAGTAAAAAGCGCTTTATCATCTTCGGACAGTAATTTGAGGAAGAACTCGTTTGCACGAGCTGATATTTCTTGCTGTGCCTCTTTCAGGTATCGTTTCTTTAAGTCCTTAAGCTTATTTCTGGTTTCGTTATAGAAAGCATATTGTTTTTGTTTTCCGCTTTGCATGGCGGCATCTTCATTCAACCGATCGATTTTCTTCTGAATATCGCTTTCTTTGATTTTTAAGTCGGAAAGGGAATCGTTTTGGCTATCAAGTTCGTTTTTCTTGCCCTTAATCAAGGCATCAAAAGATCCTTCGTTTCTGACAGACTCCATGATTTTGGAATTCAGATCTTCGAAGGTCTGGTCATCAGGCAATTTCCCCTCTTCTCGAACTTTTTCTTTCTGCAATCTTTGAATTTCCTGGATATGGCTTACAACCTGCTTAAGATTTTCCTCAAAAGAGGTACCGCTTCCTTCCTCGATTTTGTGAGAATTCAGTCTAGCACGATTAGACATCTCAAAAGGGACATTTGCACTATCATTGAGTGAATTCAAGTAATTCATCAAATGATGGCGTTGTTCAGGGGTGAGAGGGTTGTCGCAGCAGATGCATTTGTTCGAATCAAGAATCATCCGTACAATATCTGCACCGCCTTTTTTATCCACTGAGAGCTTGTCAAAAGTCTCCTTGCTTTCCTTCCCAAAGGAAGAATAGATTCCCTTCAAAAGGTAACTTGGAGCCGATTGTTTCAAAACTGTCAACGCAGAATTCAATAGCTGCTCTTTGATATCTATTGATTCTCTTAATTTTCCAATATCAGCAACAATTTCACTATATTCTTTAAGGCTTTCGGCATGCTTCAAAGCATTGTCATATTCCTTTTGATATTCCGATATTTCTTTCTCCAATTCTTCAATTTCGCTTGTGGCAACGTCAATTTCATTTTTGGTATTTTTCAAATCTGTATTTGCATGTGCCAAATCGGAAGCCGTTTTCTGAGAAACAGCGCCTTTAGAAACCTGGGACGACAAATAAGCCAATGCTTCAACCGTCTTGTCAAGGTCGTTGATATTCAGCATCTTTTCGATGATTTTCTGAAGCTCCAGTTTAGTATTGCGGTCGTTCTGCTTAAACAAGTCAGTGTACTTCACGCCATCGAAGAACAGAAAGCCACGAATGTTCTCACCAATGATGGAGTTCATGAAGTTGTCGATCTTCTTCTTATCCCATGGACATTCGATGCCTTCTTTGAAAAGATGCGTCTCGACGTGCTCGTTGTTCTGGAGAATATGCCCGTTGATATTGTTGGCCTGGATAGTTCTTTGAATTTCGTATTTTGCGCCATCCTCCGTAAAGGTCACCGTGACAGTGCAAGAAGCACTCTTGCCATTGGTTAGCAACGGAGCGCTGACCATGAAGTCCTTATCATCTGCGATTTGGAACTGCTCATATTTTACCGTTCCGAACAAACCAAAAAGAAGGGCCATCAAAATACCAGTTTTGCCGGCTCCGTTTTCGGCACGGATAACGGTCACGTTTTTTTCTCCAGCTGCAAAGTCAATCATTGTCTCTTCGCTGAAGCGACGATAATTCTTCATTTTAAGGGAAAGGAGTTCCATATTAGTTCCCCTCCTTTTCTTTATAACAGGCGTTCGCCAGTTTCGTGACTTCTTCCATGTTCAAATTACCATCGGAATTTTCAAACATGCTCAAAATGCCAAGTGCAAGCTTAGCTTCCTCCGGTTCGAATTCCTTTTGTATGTCTTGTTTAATTTTCTGATTCTTGAATTCGTTTTCAGGCATCCTTTCAATCCTCCTCTATCTCATCATCATCCTTCATCTTCCAAGGACTTTCTTTCGTGTATTCGGATAAACTATTATGTTTTATTAAATATTGTATCATTTCATGATCGTCTTTATTCTTGGAAAGCCGATAAAATTCAGCCACACGCGCCAGTTCACGCTTCACAACCTTGGATGCATCTTCATCAGAATAAAAGGCTGATTCCGGAGCTATTGTGACAAAATCATAAATCTCTGCTGTTTTGTCTGGATAACGATCGGACTTTCTTAACACACGACCACGTCGTTGGATAAATTCACGAGGGTTAGTCGAACTAGCCAAAATATACTCTGCGTGGCAATTCGGTATATCAACGCCTTCATCAAGGCATTGAATGGCGACGAGGACATCGATATTTCCGTCATTGAAGCTGTTCAGGATTGCCTGTCTGTCCTCGTTTTTTGTGCTGGCGACTATCCCGTGGACTTTAAGGCCGAAACGGATCTTGATCTCTTGAATCATCGAATCAACCTGCTCATCGAATACATAGACGATGGAGCCGGTTTTGTCCCGAATCTTGGAAAACAAATTGAAAAAGTCGTTCCATTTATTCTGAGCGCTTTTGGATATCTTAGCTCTCTTCTCCAAGGCCCGTTTCAAATCTTCGGAAAGCGATTTTCCATCTAGACCATCCGTCTTTGAGAGTTTGGCGATTTTATCGGACATCGAGATGAATTGAGCCATTTCCTCATTGGTCAGTTGGCTAAGGATGATATGGTAGTTATAGGGGCATAGCTTTTGGTTCTGAATGGCTTGTTCCATAGAGTACTCAAAAACGCTTGGGCCAATTGTCGCTGAGATATACGAGGTTCCCTTTTCATCAAACCATCTTTCGGGAGTGGCAGACAAGCCAATCCGGTAAGAATCGTTTCGTGGCTTGAATGTTCGCATTATCTTAGGAGTTCCGAGTTTATGGCATTCGTCAAAAATATAGACAAAGTTACCTTTCGCCCGTTGTACCGCGTTCTGAAATTTCAAGTCGGTGAGACTGCCATAAGTCGTGATAGCGAAAACGGACTCGCTGCCATCGAAGAATTTCAAATCACAGGCCAATTTTGAAAATCAATCGTTGCGATTAAATGCGCACTTATGGATTATTGGCGAGTCGAAGACTTTGTCGATTGCCTCTTCCCATTGATCAATTAACGTGGTCTGAGGAACGCAAACCAAGACAACAGAATTTCCTTTTTCTTCGATGATTTGTTTGACGGCCAGAAGACTGGTAAACGTTTTTCCCGTGCCGGTAGCCATTGATAAAATTCCACGATATCCGTTGGCTTTTAGGGCATGTATAGCCTCTATCTGATAGTCACGTGCTTGGATACTGCTGCCGCTTTTCGCATAGCCATTCACCAAAGATATAAGGCTTTCATACGGATTCTTATCGCTCGCCATTCGCTTATAATCAATCTTCACGATTTCTGGCAGCTCAAGAAGGAAATAGTTTTCTGGCTTTCCTTCCCAATCATCTTTCCAAATGCTTTCGAATGATTTGATATGTCTGTCTTCACCCAGGCGCCAGGAACAGAAAACGCTCAAAACCTCAAGGTTATTAATAGCATTTCCAGTAGCATTAAGGCTGCCGTTAGTACAAATGGTATTCCCTTCGGAATCGTACCAGAAGGAAACCTTGGGATGGTAGATGTTAATTGCCGAAGTCTTGTGGACAAGCAAATGGACATCAAGGATATCCTGCGAAACCATCCAGGCCAGATAATTCAAAGTCCATTCTTTTCCGGCTTTCGTAACAGAATCCAAAGCGTTTTTGACAAGGATGTCCTCGAGAATTTTGTCGGTTTTTGCCTTTTCACCCTTCTGGAAAGATTCAAATTCCTCTTCTCCGACTCGAACAGAAGTCAAAAGAACCATCTTACCGCCATGCTTTATGAATTCAACGAGACCTTCCTTGGCCAAATCAACCCATCCAGAATCAAAGAAACCCGTTCCCATATGAAAGATAGTCGCTTCCTTCAGACATGGGATGACTATCTCTTTATAGGGATCACTATTCCCTGTTGATAGGTTCGTTGGCAAAACAGAGTCCAAGTCTTTAAGGCTCATTGGGCACCTCCACGATAGAACCATAGAACCATTTGGAGAATATAGAGCCCAATATTTGAATGTTCGCATGGTTATCAATTAGTTCCTGGTCCTTGAGTTCCTTTTGAATATCCGAAAGAGAAAGAAAACTTCCTGAATGGCTCTTTTCAACATACAAACGGATTAAGTCAGAATACTTTTTTCTTCCGTTAGTAGCTTTTTTGTTAATCAGCAAACCGCGGAAATAAGCAGAAGTTATCGCAATATCATTTTCAGGAATGCACCAATTCGAAAGCTCGGAATCAGAAAGAACTGAGGCCATTTCCATAGCCTTGTCACCGAACTGCCTTGCATATCCAGAATATCTAAGTCTGTTTATGGCGGTAAGAGAAGTTATGAAGATCTCATCGCCATAGCATTCATCAAGAACATCAGAGGCTCCTTTAATAATTTCATCGGTAATTTGCAAGTCACTTTTCAGAATCAAGGCGTCGCTGTCGACAAAATAAGCCCATCCTGAATAGAAGTCCGAACTGCTGATAGTCCCAGTAAGATGGAATTTTTGGAAGAAGCTCTCTGTTTCTTTTTTTGTAAATGTTTTGCCTTTGAAATTGCTCATAGCCATGTCTTGCTTGGTTTCAACCGGCTTATCAAAGGCCGATATGCAATCACAATGATGGGAAAAGTGATATTTGCTGATATGGTACCGCTCTGCCATCGCATCAAGAAAATAAATCAGTCTTGACGGGTTGTTTCCGATCCTATTCTCTTGCAAGAACACGTTTCTAGAATCATCGAAATAAATGTGACTGCCAATGATGTCATAGGCATGGCAAAAGCCCTGCAAGCTGATTTTTTCGTCAATGAAAGGCATTAACTCTTCAAATTCGACTTTTGTCCACTTGAACCAAGACTTTAAGACAAGAGTGTTAGAGTCGTACTTTGTCAGATTGAAAATCTGCTGGAGGGCAGGGTTCTTCAGATGAAGGTCGCGCAATAGGTCATCCACTTTCACAATCGGTCCTTTTTCGAAAATGTAGTGCTCAACCATATCGGAAAGAGATTTTTTGCCATTACATGAAATTCTTAAGCTCCGTCCGCCGAATTGGAAGCCGTCCGAAGCATATACGGAAGCGATACCATATAAAAAGTAGCCATTGTCGATTCCAACCGACAGAAGTTCGTCCTTGTGCTTTTCATATAAAGAGAGACCAGTGAAACCATAATGTCCGAAATCTTCTTCATCAAGTATTCTCTTTACCGTGTTAATTTGCTCTTCGGTTATAAAGGCAGGGCTGACATAGACACTCATGCCACGGAGAATGACGCCGCTTCTAAGAACATCACTTGAAATAGCCCGATAGGAAACGATCTTCATATAGGGTGCATTGGCTCGGTAATATTGCATCAGTTCGTCTTCGTCTTTATTGACGTCGTATCCTGCAGGCCCTTTCGAAATCAGGTATTCTTTTCCAATTTCCTTCAGGGATATTTTCGAAGCCATGTACTGAGGATAGGGGTTGTATTGGAGATGATAGGAAATCTTATTCAGCCAACCATAAAGGCCGAAACCATTCTTCAGATAAAAATCATCCAAATAACCGCAATCCTGCAGATAATCGGAATTGGAAACCGTGTTTTTGATTTTTTCGATCATCATTTTGCTCGATTTCCTCAAAATAATGCCGAGCTCGTCATCCGCGTAATATTTAGAGGCTTTATTCTTCGTGCAGGAATACAAGCCTGGTATTCTCTTCGCAAAACAAACAGGGAGGAATCTTTGGATTTCAAACAAGGAGTCCATCAGCGATTCCGCAGGTTTTGATAAGACTTTTGCGGTTTTTGCCTCAATCTGCCGAATTCGCTCACGGGTTACGTTATATCTCTGCCCCAATTCTTCCAAAGTGATATCCGTCGTTTCTCTTAGATTCAGTATTTCTCTGTGCTTTTTGTGTGATTCGTTTCCATATTTTCCTAAATGATCATAGAAGTTTTGGATGAAACCAGGAATCCACAGAGAATAAACCTCGTGATCAATGGAAAAAGGGTCCGCTGGAGCTTTGCCCATCAAAGAGCAGCATAAGGAATCGATGACATTAAACGGGCGGAGGAAATAGTCCAAATATTCATCCTGCGCTAACAATTGGTAAGCATCAATAGGATGTTCTAAAATCTTATCACCAATAAAATTCAAATTTAAAACGCCAAATTTTCTAAGATAGCTAGCGGCAAAGCAGCCAATTTGCGCAAGCTTCTGGCAAGACTCTTCAAGTGGGAGAGAAAGGAAAGGTGATTCAGCCTTGTTAAAATAATAAAAGCTTCCTGGATGGTTTCTGATGCATTCCAAGGTGAAATCGGATGGTGTTAGGAATTCACGAAGAGAATGACTATTGCCAACCATCCCCAAAAAGGAATCGCGTTTCTTGCAAAAGCAAATTAATTCATCTTCATAAATGCCCACTAGATAAGAATCGCAAAGCCTCTCAGTAAGGCCGTCGACTATCTTTTTTATGTCGCCTAATTTGAATTCAACCAAATCGCCGAATGTCTTATATCCTGCATTTGCATAGACTTCCTTCGCTTTTTTATCCATCGAAAAGAAAGAAGAAACAAAACGAATCCAAAACCTAGGCGAGCAGACCCCTGTCGCAGAATCAACCGGATTGCTCACTAATGGCGGCTCGCTTTCTTCATTTGAATCCGAACCCCGTTTTCCGAAAAACTCATTTGAAAAAAATAATTCAGATTCTTCATTTCTTATATCTTGAAATCCAGCTGAAGAATCATTCGAATCATCAACCTCAATAAAATTTTCCGACTCTATGACACTACCATTCCCCTTACACGTTTCAGTTGAAGAAGACCCACAAGCTTCTGAATCGTCCTTTGGCAAAATGGAAGTTTCGGTCTCGTTTTCTGGATTTTGACCATAAAGGTGTTTGTTCACAATCGAAAATGATGGATTATCGAGCAATTTAGCCGCTGCATTTTCCGATGTGCCTTTAAATCTGGAGACAACAACGCCATTCAACAAGCAGCATTTTGAAGAATCTGCGTTCGTGCAGAAATCCCAAACGTCATACTTATTCATATCGTTGACAGAAAAGTTTTCAGCCGGTGAACCGGAAAAAACTAAAATATCTTCTTCGCCATTAACATCGGATGGAAAAAAAGAATTGCTTTTTGCAGAGTGGAATTCACATCCATACAGTGAGAGAAAATACACGATGTTGTAAAAACGCTTAAAATTTGTTTTATAAAGAGAACGAAGAACTCCCATAGGGAAAGAAGCGACGGTTTTATAATCGATTTCGAATTCATCAAAAAAGGAAACCAGAGGTTCAGGCAAAGCCAAATTATCAAAACCGCTTGGGAGAAGAACGGAATCGTTGCAATCGTCACTTGGCATCTTCCGAATCCCCCAAATCAGTATCAAAACTAATCTTCTGTTTCTTGCACAAAGCTATGATTTTTCTTTTTGCAGCATATGTAGGCTCGTGATGGCCTTTCTCCCAACGGTTTACTGTAGCAAAGGAAACACCGAGATATTTAGCGAATTCTTCCTGGGAAAGAATCATCGATTCACGAAGGGCTTTTATAAGCACTGAATAATTCATGTAATGATTATAACAAATTTATAATGTGGTGTCGAAGAAACATATTTTATTGCCCTCTATTGGATAATTAATTCCACTTGGCATTCTATTTTTATTTTTTGTAGAAGAAAAGATCAGATGAAACCAATGTGTCCGTACCCCTTAAATAGAACGCAATAGAACCCTATCCAAGCATTGGAAAAAGTACGATGAAATCTTTGTTTTTTCCTATTGTATTCGCATTTTGTTTTGTTATAATGCTTTCAGGAACGAAGGCTGTTCCGACTGATAAAACACCATCGACTGGAAGGCTCTAAAACAGGGCCTGCCATAGTTGTCCGCCTTTGTCCGCAGCCCGTCCGCAAAAGCCAATATACGCATGTTGTTGGTATTCTTTCTTGTACTTTGGGTTGGAAAGAAATCCGCTCTTTTCCGTCCTGTTCCTATCCTGTACTCTTTTGTCTTCTGAATTAAGGAAAAGGATATGTAGGACTTAGAACGCCGTGGGAACTCCC
>DHKM01000047.1:0-950 GCA_002404835.1 Caryophanales bacterium UBA4694
AAAGACCATTGATAAGGGGGTAAATATCAATGGTCGACCTGGGAATTCATTTGCAAACAATTTAGGGTGAAATCCTTTTAGGCCATGAGTAAGAAATCCATCATCCGTCAAAAGCAGAAAGTTGAATCCTTTTAAATACTGACAAGGGACTCTTCATCCTATGTATGCCTAAATCCATGGTACGGCTTTCATAGAAAAGATTCCATCAATGTTTAGTTAACCAGATTAATGGATTGTTGAATATCGAAAAAAAACATTAAATACGAACATTTTTCCACAAGCAAAAAGCCGATAGCATGATACTCCAATCAAGTTATGCTTTCATTTATAAGATTGATTTTCTTATGGACAGTGTCACAACTTTTGTATCACAAGAAAATTTGGTCTATGATTATTTTCGATATAAAAAGAAAGGAATCCGTCAAAAAAATCTTTGTCAAAATTCAAGCACAAAAAACAGTGCGAAATACAAACGCACTGTTTTAATCAAATTCATTTCAATCTTGATTGACAACACGAAGGAATCAGTGGATGACGATAGTGTGCTCTCCTTTTGTCAATGACAAAGTTCTGTTTTCGAGATTCACCTTCTTTCCATCCAGAGTGACTTCATCTCCATAAGAAAAATCCAGAACCAAAGAACCGTTTGCGTCGATAGCAGAAACCTGAATCGTGGTAACCGATTCCTCTTTCTTCAGTGTATAAGACAAAATACCCTTAGAAGTGTTCACACTCGACTTATAGGAAGAAGAAACCACACTCGGCTTGATTTCATAGGACTCGTATCCTTTGCCAAGCGGTCTGATTCCGGCAAAATACTTGCTCATGACGACAAGCGGACCGCCTGCCCAGCCATGATTGATGGTTCCATCGATCGGCTTGCTTGACCAAGCCTCCCAAAGCGTCGAAGCCTCATAATCGATCATTCCCTGATAACGGTTGAGCATTCT
>DHKM01000047.1:1053-2064 GCA_002404835.1 Caryophanales bacterium UBA4694
GGAGAAGAATTCATCGTAGACTTCAAAACATTGGTAACCATCTCATAATCGCTCTCATCGGCAAGACCGGAAAGAACGGCAAGGGCATTACCGCGGTCGTCGATATCATGCCTTTGTCCATTCTCACCCACACTAGCAAATCCGTTTTCCGTCTGATAATTGCCGTGAAAAGAAGTCTTCATAGCCTGCATCCGGCCATCGAAGTAGGATTTTTCCTCAGAAGAAAGAAGGGAAAGTTCCTTTCCGAGTTCTTTGACAGATTCCATGGCCCAGTAATACCAGCCCTGTTCCATCAGGTCGGAATCATAGCCGGATCCCCAATCCACCCATGGGAACGAGCCGTTGCGGTATTCGATGCTTCCATCGGGATTCTGATTCCAAAGCTTCAGATAATTGACGAAAATCGGATAGACCTTCTTCATGGTATCCGCATCGCCGGTATAAAGATAATAGTCATATGCCGTCACAAGGAAGGCAAGATTCTGCATCGGAATCTCGTTTGTGGTAGCACTTGGCCATCTGGACGGAATGATTCCATCCGCCTTGACCCAGCCAGGAAGACCAAGCAGTGTCTTCTTTGCCAGCTTCCAACCATCCTCGTCAAGAGCATAGAGAGTCTCCTCGATCTGGTTGGCGGCATCGCCGGTATAAGGAGAACGCTCTCGTTCCGGGCAGTCCATGTAATTGTCCCTCATGCAGATGTTCAAGGTGTTGTAGGCCTTGGTCCACAGAAGATCGAGTCTGGAATTGTCGGACTGATAGTTACCTACCTTCGTAGAATAGTATCCGGTCTTACGGTATCCGACTTTCTTGATGGTGACACCTTTGGGAACCTCCATGATGAACTGGTATCCGGTACGGTAATACCACTGCTGATAGGACTGGGCACCTTTAGACGTCACATAATCATCCATGAAGGAAGTCACACCCTGAGTCGTCTTGCTGTTGGTATAGAACGTTATGACCTTCCCTTCTTCTTCGCTTTCCAGTTCAAAATAGGGAAGGAACTGC
>DHKM01000047.1:2151-7105 GCA_002404835.1 Caryophanales bacterium UBA4694
AACACCCTCCTTCAGATTCATCCACGTCACCTCGGAATCAAAATCAAAAGCCGGAAGATCGCAAAGATACAAGTCTCCGAATGGAAGACAACCCGGCTTACCGACAACTTTCGAAGCCACAAACGAAGACTCATCGAAATCCGGAAGATAGAATTCCTCCCTAAGACGATTGTCGAAATAGATATCCCTCTCGGCAAGGAAAGTGGAAGTCGGATGTCCCGGATAATTTTCCTTCAGCTGGGATTTGTTCCGATAGGCCTGGATTCTTTCAACCTTGGTGGAAGCATCCGAAACGATATGACTCTCTCCCATATCCAGATCGAAGAGGAGACCACCCTGAGCGGCACTGACAAAAGAATTCGAGCTCTGACCGAAATAGCACACCTCGAAGGCAAGGACGTTCTTTCCGGTCTTCAATGAAGCTAAAAGGTCATGGACGGAGTAATAAGAATCATGGGTTGTCATACCACGTTTAATATTTGCTTCCAAAATCACAAGTTTTCCGTTAAGATAAACATTGACTTTGGAATCCGCACTGATATAGAGTTCTGCCTTGGACGGAAGTTTGGAAAGTTCGAATGTCCTTCGGAACGCAAAATAGGCATCTGCCGGATTCTTTTCCGACCAGATCCATCTGGCATCATGCCAATCCTCTTTCTTCAGTTCCGAAATGGAAGAAACATAAGGGAGATCCGAATTGTCGGACTTCTCGAACTCTTCCTCTTCCTTCTTGGGAGAAGAAACATTGGCGCTGGGATTGGAATTGACGGATGAAACCGAATTACTCTTCTTGGGAGAAGTGACAGAAGCATTTCCTCCCTTGCAGGAAACCAGCATCAGCAAAGTCATAATGGACAGCAGTCTCTTTTTCATAATGAAAAGCACTCCTTTTTATGCTATCATTATAAGTAAGCGCATTCAAAGGCTGTGGCTGTGTTCAAAATCTGTAATTTCATAGGCAAAAATTGTCGTCAATCGGAGGGAAAAATGAATCTCATCAAAACCATCATTGTCGAAGACGAAAAGGAACAGGCAGAAGTAACCAAATCGATGCTTGAACAATTGTCCAAGGAAACCGAAAAATACCTTTTCAACATCACCATTTTTTCTACCCCGATGGAGTTCCTCGAATCCTACAAATTCGACGCCGACATCATCTTTCTGGACATCAAGATGCCAGGAATAAACGGTATGGATGTCGCCAAGGAAATCAGGAAGAACGATCAGGATGTCACCCTGATTTTCATCACCTCACTAGCCCAATATGCCATCGAAGGTTATTCCGTCCAGGCAGAGGACTACGTCCTGAAGCCTCTTTCCTATCCGGAATTCAAGATCAAAATGCTAAGAGCCCTCTCTGTTGTCAACATCCGCAGCGGAAGAAGCATTCTGTTCGAAAACAACAACGTCACCATCAAAGTCTCCCTGGACAACATTTCCTATATCGAAACCGACCACCACAAACTCATGTACCACGTAAACGATGGTTCCGTCTATTACAGACACGAACCGATGAAAGACTGCGAAGACTTCCTAAAAGGAACGGATTTCCTCAGAATCAATTCCTCCTATCTTGTCAACCTCAAATATGCACAGAAAATCGAGAAAATGGACCTAGTCCTAAATGACGGAACCCGACTGAAGATTTCCCGTCCGCGGATGAACGAAGTCAATGCAAAATTTCTGGAATACCTGAAATGATACTCGTACAGTTGCTTTCAAAGTTTGGAATATTCACGGATTATTACCAAATCATCTATTTTTTCGAAATACTCAAATACACTCTATGCCTCCACCTCTTCAATTGGAAGGTAAAGAAACGGAAATTCTATATTCTGAGAAGTCTGCTCGGCTATGGTTTACTCATCGCATATGGTTATTTGTTAGGATATCTTAGAACCGTATTCTCGAATTCCACCATCTATCAAATGATGGCAACTCTTTCCATTTATTTCTTCATGTTCGTCTATTTGGCATTCCTGGTCAAAGAGAAGAAATTGTCAAGTCTCATCATCTACTGGGTTACCGCATCCTGCTGCAAGGAAATCATCGGATATACTTATGATCTTCTTTCCTTGATTTTAGGATCCGATCCCAGACATTCCATCCTATTCTCAAACTACAACAACTGGTTGGCCATTGGATTCCATGATGGATTCCGCACCCTTCTTGCCTTGCTTTGCTATTATGGTTTGTTCCGGAAAGACGAAAATCTAATTCAGGACCGGAAACTGAATGTATCCATAGGTAGCATCTCCATCATCATGCTCGTCGGAATGGTTGTCATCAAGACCTTTGCAGTAGCCAACTCAGACGGTAGCAGAATGCTCTATACCTGCTGTGTCTCACTTCTCTGGTTGATTTCCATCCTTCTTCTCTTTTTGAGGACATCCATCCTAAGGGAATCGAAGCATCTGATCGACGAGAAAATCATGAACCAAGTCCTGGCAAACAACCAGGTCCAATACAAATCCCTCAAATCCAACATCGAGATTATCAATTCCAAGGCACACGACATCAAACACCAACTGGAAAAATACCAGGATAAGCTGACCGAAGAAGAAGTGAAATCGCTCAAGAAGTCCATCAGCTTCTATGACAAGAACATCCACACCGGAAACCCGGTCCTGGATACCGTCCTCTATTCGGAATCCCTGCACTGCGATAAACTCGGGATTTCCTTCACCCATCTCTGCAACGGACAAGCCCTGAACCAATATCCGGCATCCAAAATCTACTACTTACTTTCCAACATACTCGACAATGCCATCGATGCCAGCAAGGACGTCGAAGTCAAAAGCCGCGTGATCTCCTTGACCATCAAAGAAAAAAACGGCCAAATCCTGATCAAAGAATGCAATTATTTCACCGGAACAAGGAATATGGAAGATGGTCTTATCAAAACCACGAAGAAAGACGACATCAACCATGGGTACGGACTGAAATCCATCAAGATGATCGTCGAAAGCCTGAAAGGAACCCTGAACATCACCATCCTGGACAATATGTTCTTCCTCAATATCAATCTTCCTTATCAGCCGAAAGAAGAAAAACAATCGATAAATTCATTTTCGAATCCAAAGGAAAAGACGGCAACCTAGTTATTCGCTAGATTGCCGTCTTGTTTTTTTAAGCCTGAATATCGGTCGAAACGGTTTCGACAGAACCATCGGTTGTGGTGAAAGTGAACATGTAGTTTGCGAATTCGAAAGTTCCCACCTTGTCGATTGCATTTCCAGCAAGAGTGTTGTGGAATTTGAAGCTTCCGTTCTTCAGAAGAACGAATGTAGCCTGGGAATTGCTGTCTTCATTGGTGAAAGCAAACAGTTCATCGGTGCTTGCTTCATTCTTGGTCCAGCTATTGACAACCTTCCACGTGCTAGCCTTGGCAAAGAATTTGCTGGAAAGATTATTGGACGGCATATACTTATAGGTGAAATAGACAGTTCCCTTTTCATAGGTCGTTCCGGAAGCAACATCCTCGCTGGTCAGAGGTGTGACATCCTCGCAGACGAAATTGTGCTTGGACTTGTAATCGTCGTAAATGACTTCTTCATAACTGATGGTTCCCTTGGTTCCTTCAATTACGACCTGATGGGTCGTTCCGCCAAGAGAAACGGTAAGGCCGGAAGCCTGGCTATATCCCCAACTGAAGGAAGTCTTCGGATAATAACCCTTGAGGGTCTTGTCCTCATTCAGGACGGCTCCGAAATATTCGCCTTCGCCGTTCGGAAGCATATATAGACGTTCCTTGTTCTCGGCATCATCGAAGTAGGCCTTGACATTGGCCGGAGCTTCGAAATGATAGACAGAAGCTTTAATGAAGTCGTTGAGGGTAGCATACGGAGTGGCATTGTACTGAAGTTCCATTGCACGGCCGGAAAGTCCAAGAGGGACATTGAACTGGGAAAGGTTCAGAGGAGTCTTGCCATCGGAAGCAAAGGAGATGGTCAGAGTCTGTTTCCCGGTAGCGGCATCGCCGGCCATATATTTGACACCATCGACATAACTGACAGAAGCAGTGATGGCCTCATCATCGTTGTCGTCTTTTCCAAGTTTCCATTTTCCGGTATACCATTTGTGGAGATTGGTATTCGTACTGGCATCCTCGGTATTCAGAGAATACATGTCATAGGCACCGCCATCCAAAGTACCATCGGCATAGAAATTAAGATAGATGGAATAGGCAAAGCCATAATCGGCCATTTCCGTATTTTTTCCGGTATACTGATACTTCACGGTATGGTCGGCAACCGGGGTAGTACTCTTGGTCGTAGTGGTGGAAGTCTTCTCGGAAACAGGAGCGGTGCTCTTGCTTTCGCTCTTCTTGTCGTTTCCGCAGGAAGCAAGACCGAAGACAGAAAGAACGGATAAGATCGTCAAAGTCAAAGTTCTACGTTTCATTTGAATTTTCCTCCATTTCACAAAACGATGAGTCCTTTCTTTTCAAGGAAAGAAAGGCAGAACCGAACTACTTACCTGAATTCTTCTCGACACCCTGCTTGGCACTTAAGACCATATGGCGCTCGATGAAAAGATAGACAGTGAAGACAATAGCCAGGGCAAATCCTCCGAATGTGACAACCTGCTCGATGACAAGCCACCACGGAGTAATCTGGACAATCGTCGAATTGGAACCGATGCCATTCATGGCAATGGAATGGGAGATGGAATAGGTGATATGCTTGACAGCATCCTGCATCTTATAGACCATGGCCGGAGTCTTCTCGTATCCATTCAGAGTACCAGCAGATCCGGCACCATCCCAGAGATCCTGTCCTGCCAAAGTACCCATGGCAATATCCATATAGCCGGCAAAGACGGAACAGTCGGTAATGGCAGCACCCTTCATGCCCCATTCCTTTCTGAGAATATTCGTCATCAGATTGTAATCAGCACCGGCCCAGACCGCTCCGATACGGTTGAAGGAAGTCATGACACCAGCACCTCCGCC
>DHKM01000047.1:7189-25997 GCA_002404835.1 Caryophanales bacterium UBA4694
TTTGCCCATGTAGAAATACCATATCTTCCGCTCTCCTGGTCATTGAGGGCAAAATGCTTGGTGAAGACATAGATTCCAGTCTCCTGGATTGCTCTGACTTCCGGTTCGACTGTCTTGCTAGAGAGAAGCGAATCTTCCGAATAATATTCGAAGTTACGTCCACAGTAGGGGGTTCTGTGGATGTTACAGGCCGGTCCATACAAGCCAGCGGTCTTCTTCGGATTGTTCTTGTCCGTAGCCGCTCTTCTGCAGTCCTCTCCGATATCCTTGCCCATGTTGGCAACAAGTTCGAGGTTTCTCGTCGAAGCCATGATATCTTCGGAAGTATATCCCATGCCGGAATTTCCGCTCATCAGGGATTTGGTATATCCCTGCGGACCGTTCTCGTCGGCCGTAGCCGGAAGTCCGAGAGACGGAACCTCCTGGGTGACATGGAAACCATTTGCCATAAGTCCATGCATCTCACCGAAAGTCGCCTGCTGAACATAGGAGTTCCAGAGATCCTCGTTGGAATAATCATCGATTTTCTGGAACATGACTGCCGTCATTCCGTTTGCCTTGCCTGTCTCCGGAAGTTCCTTGATATCCGGATAATGTTCTTCAATCATCTTCTCAACAACGGCTTTTCTTCCGTTCGGATCAAGTCCGTCCTTCCACATGGTGTCGTTAATGGAAAGGCCCATAGGAACCTTCGGCATCGTCCTAGTCCAATCATTTCTGGTCAGATATTCGACCGTCTGACTGTCTTTGGTTCCATCATATTTGTTCAAGTCGGCATGATCGAACTGGTTGGTAATCTTATATCCGGTCTCTTCGCTTGTGGAGCAGGAAGTATCATCCAGATGATCCAGATGCCATACCTTGACATAATCCTTAGTTCCATCCTGAGTCATCTTTCCCAAGGTATTGGAGGTATCCTTACCTTTATAGGCAAGAATATTGTTGATTGCCTCATGGGAGCCATTTCCCAAAGAGAAATAATAATCGCCTTCATCAAGGATATAGGTCTTTGCCTTGTTGGCATCGTAAGAAGCAATCTCTCTCTTCCTCACATCGATTGTGACGATCTCCGATTCCTTCGGCTTCAGGGATTTCGTCTTGGCAAATCCGGCAAGCTGAACAGAAGCCTTCTCGACGGAATTGTCGATATCATACTGGGTATAAGGAGTCTGAACATAAAGATCCACGGCATTCTTTCCTTCAACATCTCCCTCATTTGTCACCTTGACGGAAACTTTGAAGTTGTCCTTCTGCTCTTCGACCTTGAAATCGGAATAGCCGAATTCTGTATAGCTGAGTCCATATCCGAACGGATAGGCAACATCATCGAAATACTGGTAGTTTCCGGCATTGCCTTTTTCAAGAACATAATCCTCATAACGGGTCTCATAGTACTTGTATCCGATATAGATACCTTCCTGATAGACCATGTAGTTCTCGTTGCATTCGTTGGTACCGCTGGTGGTGTTATACTGGGTCCAGCTGGTCTTGTACTCGCCTGTGCCATTAGAAGAATTCTTATAGGCATGAAGACCGAAGTTTATGGCAGCCGGAGAGGACTTCGTGTTGTTCAAGAATGTCTCCGAGAGCTTTCCGCTAGGATTGATATCGCCGGACAATATGGAAGCCACGCCATCCATGCCGGTCGTTCCCGGATCACCGATCCACAAGGCAGCATCGATCCCGTATTGGTCCTTGGTAAGGAAATCGAGCTGGACCATGTTCGAGCCATTGAGAAGGACGACGATCTTCTTGAACACACCTTCGTCCTTGAACTTCTTGAGGCCCTCAAGCATATCCATCTCATTCTGAGAAAGATGGAGATAGTCTCCGCCGATTCCGTCTTTGCATTCCGTCATCGGAAGATCGTTTCCCTCTCCTCCAGAACGGGAAAGGAAGACCAAGGCAACATCGTTGTAGTCGCTCTTGAAGGACTCCTTGACCTCATCCGTGATAACCTTGTCCCAAGGTGCCTCATTGATGAGATACTGATCAATCGTGCCACCGGTTGTCTCCGCATTCTTTCTTCGATAATCCTTAAGATCATTGAGGTAATGGTTGAATAGCGTGGTGTTGGTACACTTGGCATTGAAATGCTCGTTGAGTGCCTTACGGATGGTCGTCGCTTCCGAAATGTTGACCTGACCGGATCCGGTTCCACCATAGACAGGATCGACGGAAGAAGTAGAGAACATGGAGAAACGGGTCGACTTCTTAAGAGGAAGAGTGTTGTTATCGTTCTTGAGAAGAACTGCACCCTCTGCTTCAAGATTGGAACAGAGTTTTCTCTCATCCTCAATAAGATCCTCATCCTGCTTATAAGCAGATTTGTAATATTCGGTATCTTCATTTGTATCATCCTTCTTGTTGATGACATCGAATGTTTTGACATTGAGGGCACCGTTAAGCTGAGTACCATACAAAGGTGACAAAGCCCACGCGACACTTCCCACAATACCAAGGACACCACAGACCGACGCTAGCGATATCCATAAAGGAGTATGACGCTTCATAAATTTAGAATCCTTTCTGAAACATTCCGTTTCGCCTACATACTTTACGATTCCAAAGGCGAAAAAAGCGTTTTCTTACAAAAACTGTTCCGGATTAAGCAAAAATTGTAATAGCTTTCATTCAATTAAAAAATTCAAAGGCAATCGGAAATTCAGAGAGAATCCCTAGACATAAAAGCGCTATCCATATCATGTTTTACAATTTTTGCACAAAAAAAGACAATTTTGGCTTCAAAACACAATTTACAAGAATTTCGCCTTACATTACTCCTTGTCTAGATAACAGCCATGTGAGCGTTATCAACAGGAGGACACAACTTATGAAAAAAATGATGAGACTTGCCGCCGTTGTTTTAGCTGCTATGGGAATGGCATCCTGCGGTTCCAACACCTGCAAAACAAACGGAACCTCTACTACAACGACACCGGCACCGACCGCTGCCACTTTGACTGCCGCCTTCACTTCTCCGGCCAAGATGTCCTATAGCAACATGAGACCGAACTACAATTACTATCTAACCACCTTCACCTTCCAGACATTGGAACTCTACTCCGACAACACAGCCATTTTCACCATCTCCGCTTCCACTTTCTCTGCCGTCGTTCTTCCCGAGGAAGGAAATGCAGCCACAGCAAACGAAAGAAACAACTACATTGCCAAGTTCTATGCTCCTTTTACTTCCGAGGTCGACGATCTTGATGAGGATACCGTCCACTACACCCTCACCGCTCCGACCCGTATTGTCGTCGAATACGATTCCAAGTATTATATCGATACCGACAACTGGACCGACAATATGAAGGAAAAATCCAAGAGCCAGAAAACCGAATACGACCAGGCTACCGGTCAGCAGAAAGTCACGGGAGAAACCGTATACAGCACCGGTGCCGAATATCTTGCCGCATATCAATATAAAGGAAAAGTCACGTTCACCTCTTCCACCGCAAACAGCTCCATCGAATATGTTGACGACATCGAATTCGTAACTGCACTTGGATCTGCCCAGTAATCCAAATCAAAAAAACACATGAAGAAAAAACAACTATTCAAAGGACTGAGTGCAACATTCGGCTCATTGCTTGCCATCTGTTCGTTCATGTCTGCACTTGCCTATTCCCGTGAAGGCGATATCAACCAGCATCTGGGAATCAATTCCGGGACCACGGAAACCGGAAAATCAAAATATAAATCCATCGAAGAACTCCACGAAGCCGAAAAAGAATACTGCAACCAGACCGTGGAAGAAGGAAGCGTCCTTCTCAGAAACAAGAACAATGCCCTTCCTCTCAAAAGCAACAAACTTCACGTCACCCTCTTTGGAAACGCATCAGTCAAAAACGTCTTCCACGGAGGATCCGGAGGCCCGGCAAATTCGGGACTCAACCTTCATGACGCCTTGAAGAACAATGGATTCGAAGTCAACGAAAAAGTCTATCAGGCAACCAGTGCAGTAGCCAAGGGACAGTCAGATGGAAACGTCAACGAAGTCGATGCATCCATCTATAATGACAGTGATTTCGAAGGATACAAAGACTGCGCCATCTTGGTTCTTGCCAGATACGGCGGAGAAATGAACGACCAGGATGTCGAAGACAAGACCGGTGTACCGGAGCTCTCCTTCCATGAAAAGGAAAAAGCCTTGGTCGAGAAGATCAAAAATGCCGGTTTCGAAAAGGTCGTTGTTTTGCTCAACACCGGCTACGCCATGGATCTAGGTTGGCTTGAAACCTATGATATCGATGCCTGCATGTGGATCGGATATCCAGGTGAATACGGATTCGAAGGCGTTGCCAAGATGCTCAAAGGAGAAGCTTCTCCTTCCGGTTCCTTGGTCGACACCTATGCGACAAACTCTCTCTCCAGCCCTGCCATGCAGAACTTCGGAGACTTCAAGTTCAACGATCTCCCCAATGATATGTACCACTGCGAGTACCTCGTCTATGCCGAAGGCATCTATGTCGGGTACAAATACTATGAAACCCGTTATTCCGATCAGATCAAAGGACAGAACAATGCCACTTCCACAAAAGGTGCATTCGTCAATGCCAACTGGGATTATGCCAGCGAAGTCGTTTATCCGTTCGGCTATGGTCTAAGCTATGCCAACTTCAGCCAGACCTTGGATTCCTTAACCTGGGACAGAGAAAACAAGAAAGTGACAGCCAAAGTCACCGTCAAGAATACCTCCGACACCTATTCTGGAAAGGATGCCATCCAGCTCTATGCCTCTCTTCCCTACGAAAATGGACAGGCAGAAAAATCCGCTATCCAGCTTATCGGATTTGCCAAGACCGACGAATTGAAACCAGGCGAATCAAAACAGTATACCGTCGAAGCCGATGACTATGTCTTTGCCACCTATGACAACAAAGCCACAAACGGAAAAGACACGACGAAGAAAGGTTGCTACACCTTCGACAAAGGCGATTATACTTTTGCCATCGGAAGCGATTCCCATGATGCCTTGAACAACGTCCTTGCTTTGGAAAACCGCACTGGTCTTGTCGACCAAGATGGAAAGGAAGTATCCGGAAACAAGAACAATGCCAAAGCCGTCAATCTCAAGGAAACAGACAATACCACTTATGCCGTATCGCCTTATACCGGAGAAACAGTCTACAACCAGTTCGACGACATCGACATCAACTATTTCGAAAGCAACAGAGTCACCTACTTATCCAGAAGCGACTGGAATACCTTCCGGGATGCCATCACGGATCTGAAAGCCGACGATGATGCAAGCGGAACCATCAGAAAATACATGACCGCCACTTCTTCCCTCTATCAGAAGCCAAGCGATGCACCCGATTACACCGAGTATTCTTCCTTGATGACCAAGGAAATCACATTGAAGCTTGTCGATATGGTGAATGTACCTTACGATGATCCGAAATGGGAAACCTTCATCAATCAGCTCACCCCAAGCGATATTGCCATGACTTTCGGAGACAAGCACGGACACGAAGCCATCGAATCCATCGGATTCCCGAAAGGAACTCAGGGCGATGGACCGGATGGTCTTCAGAATTCCGGAACCCAGCCATCCACTTTACATCCATGCGAAAACCTAGCTGCATCTACATTGAATGTGGACCTATTGGCTAAACGTGGAAAATTCCTTGCCGAAGATGCCCTCTACAATTCTTTCTGCGGAGTCTTCGGAGGCGGTGCCGATATGCATCGTACCCCTTACGGCGGAAGAAACTTCGAATATTTCAGTGAAGATGCCACAGTTGCCTATTATCTTGGTGCAGCCGAGGCCCAGAAACTCGCAGAAGGCGGACTCATCTCCATGTTCAAGCATTTCATCGGAAACGATCAGGAAATCAACCGTCATGGCGTTGCCACCTTCATGACCGAGCAAACACTCCGTCAGAGCAATGCCAGAGCCTTTGAAGGAGCTCTCTCCACAAAGGGCGGTTCCTTAGGAAATATGTCCTCCTACAACAGAATCGGTGTCGTATCCACCGCCTGCTCAGAGCCTTTGATGACAAATCTTCTCCGCAACGAATGGGGATTCAAGGGAATTTCCATCACCGACTCCTCCAAAGATGCCGCTTCCTACCTCTTCACTGCCGATGCCATCGAAGCCGGTACTACCGTCTTTGACAACGACGGAGACCGTTCCACCGAAGTCAAGAACCTCCTCATCAAGAGCAGAGACGGAAACATGTGGAAGAAGACCAGAAGCGCAGTCAAATCCTATTTCTATGCCTTCTCCCGTTCCAACCTCATCCACGGCATGACCAGCGAAACCGTCGTCAAGAACAAGATGCCTTGGTGGAAGACGGCAATCATTGCTATCCTCTCTGTCATTGGTGCTTTGACTCTTGTCTCTCTTGTGCTTTATATCGTCTTTGCCTATATCAAGAAGCCAGTCAAGGAGGAAAAATAAATGAAATTCAACTTCTCTCTCAAAGGCAGAACCCTTTCCTTCTATCTAACGTTCGCTTCTGCCATCGTTGCCATCATCTCCTCATTGGTACTATTCATCTACGATCAGACATCCGTCGTCAAAGCTGTCTCCTTCCATGACTACACATTCATCGCCTTCATCTTCCTAGCTCTTGGCGGAGTCATCGGGCTTGTTTCCAGCTTCATCGAAAACAAATACACTTCCATTCTTACCATCGTAAGTTCTGTTCTCTATGCCTGCGGAGTCGGACAGCATCTTGTCGACTGCTGCTATCCCTATGCCGACTTAGGAACCTCCGTTCCCTTCTTCACCAACTCCGGTGTCTTTGCAAAACAGCTTTCCACCATCTTCACCGTATTCCTTGTCTTATTCATCCTCGTCATGCTTGCTTCCATCACCACCTGCTTCCTCAAAGAGGAAAAAGAAGACTAAAGACAATTGCGGCCAAGCATCATAAGAAGCTTTGGCCGCTTTTTTAAAAAAGGAAACTCATTATGGACAAAATCAAGAAAAACGACGTCATCTACCTCGGAGTTCCGGATAGAAGCATAAGCTTCGACTGTGCCTTCCGTGTTCTGGATCCTGAGAAGACAAATACAGGAGAAGATGGAATGTTCCTGGTCAGCGAAAACCTGATCTCAGGGAAGAAAAGAAAAGGAATCCTCTTCAAGAAGGCAAAGAAACCCTACGACAACAAATACCAGGACAGCAATGTAAGAAAATGGTGTCACAATTTCTACGAAGAACACTTCTACGAAATCGAAAAGAACGCGATCTTGAAGACAACCAAGACAGACGAAGCCTACACCAAGATTCATTACTGGGACCTTCTCCATCATCAGAAGAAAGAAGGGAAATGCCCCTTTGTCAAAGAAGAGAACATCCTAGAAAACGATTCCGTCTTCCCGATGTCGACTGAGGAAGCCGATAAGAAGGAATACGGATTCGATGACGAGCTCAGACGCATCGCCTTCCTGAACGGGAAACCACAGGGATACTGGCTCAGAAGTCCACACGCCGACGACTTCCCGAAAGACGTCGGTCTTGTCTTCCATAATGGGTGGCTTCTTGACTTCCTCGAAGACAAGAATAGCATCTTCCATGTCGCCAAAATCTGCATGAGACCGGCATTGAACCTCAATAGGCTAACCGTCAAAGAATTCGTCCCCGTCGGAGACAACAGCCGTGGATATCAGGAATGGGTTCTGAGATACGAAGGAGAAACGGACAAAGACTTCCAGAGAAGGATGGAACAATACGAATTCAACAGACGGTTCGTTCCAAAAAAGCCTCTTCAAAAGCAGAAAATCAACGCTTTTTTCCGCTTCTTCCTCACCCTTTTTGTCAACCAGGTCGAAAAGAACCGGACAAAGGAAAAATAATCCATTATGGAAAAAGGTTACCGGACAAACCACCAGTTCCGGTAACCTTTTTGTATAACTTAGATTTCAAATCATCCCAGAATAATCAGACTCAGCCGATCGGATTCGAGTTTTTGTTCAGACAGCCAAGTCCGATGGAATAATCAGAAGAAAGAATATCAACAACCTCATCCTGCTTCACACAATTTGAAGCATCATAGATTTCCGGATTATCAAAATAAGCACACTTTACTCCCTCTGCAAGCGACACATGATCGGTAGGGATCTCATTTCTGGCAATGGGATCGAAACGAAGGAAATCTCCAATGTCGCATCCAGAGACACTGCCCTTAAAGAACAGAAGGTTCTTCTCCATCGCAAGTCCCTTCTTGTCTCCTAGTTCGAAAGAAGCCGAAGGTGAATTCACATAGAAGATATTATTGAAAAGGTAGGCATTCCTTCCATTGTTGACTTTGACAAGGATCGGAGTATCTTCCTTTCCTGTGAGGATGGTATTGTTGTAGAATCTGATCATACCGACATAATAATTGATATAGACAATCCCCTTCTTTCCCTTGTCGCAGACGGAAAGATTGTAGCGGACAGTCACAATATCGTTTGCTCCTTTATCCGAACTGCTTTGTCCGTTGCAATTAAGAAAGAGTCCGAAAGCATTGTCATGGGAATAATTGTATTGGAAGATGACGTCCTTGCTCTGAAGGTCGGCATCAAGCATCGCGCCATCCTGGATTTTTCCGTCTTCCTGGAAAGTGGCTAGATTCAGATAGCCTTCATTCTTCTCGACAACAATCGAATCGACATAGCTTGTCACAATGCTGTTTCCGGCTTTGCACACTTCGGAAGTATAGGAAACGACATTGGAAGAAACCAGACCTTTGAAAAGATTTCTTACAAAAATGGCGTTCTTGGCAACATGGCTGATCACATTGTTCTGAATCAGAACATTCAGATGTGCCTTCTCCTTGAAGCTACTATCATACGGGGATACCTTGCCTATTTTTGTTCCATCCACCTTGTACCAGGTGGCAATCCCGACATTGGAGACATTCTCGATACGGCAGTTTTTCACCGTAAAGCCATCCATCCTAGCTTTGCCATCCTTGCTATAGAGATGGATACCGCCGGTAATCTTGCTTGCCATGGACATCCCCTGGTTTTCCTTGTCACAGAAACCATGGATATCATGGATATAAAGATCATCCAGGAGAACATCATGATAGGTGGCAAACCCGGAATCCGAAGAAAGTTCGACCAGAACTCCTCTCCGATCGGCTTCCACATCGGAAAGACAGGTCAACTCAAGTCCTGAAACACTCACATAAGAGCAGTTCTTGAGATAAAGAACACCTTTTCCTCTCTGATCAGGCGGAGAAAAACGAGGTTTGTCTCCCTCTCCATAAGAAGAAAAGACAATCGGATGATTTTTCTCCCCGGAAAGATTTTCCAAAAACAGAGGTTCATGAAATACGCTTCCTCTTTTGAAAAGAACATGTGTTCCCTTGCTAAAGCCGATAGAAGAAAGGAAATCCAGACTTGAAAACGGATGTTCCTTCGTTCCCAACGAAGAAGTCGATTCACTGTCAAAATAATACGTATTCTCCTCATCCAATGAAGAATCCGATCCAGAAGAAGCAGTAATAACAGAGGAAGCAAAGGAAAGGTTGTCGGAAGATACATCTGTCTTTTTTGGAATCGAATTGGAAGGCTCTATCACCGACGTAGATGTAGAGTCTATATTCTTTCCACAGGACATAAGAAAAGGAAGAAAAAGGACAAGAATTAAAGCTTTCAGTTTCATGAATTACCTACCCAAAAAAGGGGAATTCTCCCCTTTTATCTTATTTTTTGATTAGATTCGTCTCATCATAGATGATACTGAAGACACAGAAAACCATCGAAAGACCGAATAGGACATAAACGGCGATGCTGATTCCATTTAGAAGCTTCATCCAAGGAGGAGTGACCGTACGGAACACCGTCGAAACATCAATACCGTTCATCGCATTGGATCTGACTACCGTATAAAGAATACGGTGAGCTTCCTCTCTCATGGCATTTGTCAAAGTACCATATCCATCCCTGAAGGCATAGAGGGAAGACTTCTCGGCACTGGCTGCGGTATCTCCGTCGGGAAGAGCACATCCGCCAAGAATACCGCCGACAAGATCCATATAACCATTCATCCAGTAATCCGATACCGCAAATCCGCTCATACCGAATTCCTTGCGGAAAACATTGTTGATGAATCCCTGCTGACTGGTCCAGACGACACCGATACGGTTGAAACCTGTCATGAGGTTTTCGGCATCAGCCTCTTCTATGGCAATCTGGAAGGGACGGCAATACAGTTCGCGGATGGTCTGCTCGTTGGCCCAGGTATTCACACCCTCACGATTGGTTTCCTGGTCATTGAGAATGGCATGCTTCATGTAGACATAGACGCCCTTGGAATGGATACCCTTGACTTCGCTGGCCGCAATATATCCGGCAAGCGTTCCATCTTCGGAAGCATATTCGAATGCTCTGCCGTTATAGGAACCTCTGTGGATATTGATGCCCAGGCCGTAAAGACCGGAATATCCTGCCCACAGACAATCCTCGGAAACCATCCTTCCGACTTCTTCGACAAGAGCATCGTTCCGGCTGGAAGCCATCAAGGCAGCACAGGGATAGGAGATCGGAGAAGAATCCCCGTCCGGATCTCCGTACAGGAACGTGAATCGGTTGACCGCCGCCGAATCATTGTCGTCATAGGAATAGTTGGTTCCGCCGACCGGACCCAAAGCTCCGTTTCCGTCGATAGTCAGAGGTTTGTTGATGCTTTCAATACCATAAGTCTTTCTTAGCCCATTGCTTAAAAGCATGACCGTATCCTCGAAGGACAGTTCGTCCAGAAGATCATCCCACATCGGGTCATCATAATCCTTGATCTGGATGTTTCCTTTTTCATCCATGGACATCATAGAGGCAAGACTCAGACCATTGTCCTTACCATAGGTAGGATTGGGAATATCATCCTTCTTCAGCTTCAAGGACATCTTCTTTCCATCCTCGACCATGGCTGAGTTGACTTTCACCTTGACCTGGTTGTTGAGCTTGGTGTACTTCTCGCTGTATCCAAGCTTTACGGTTCCTTCCCAGTCATTTCTTGAAATATAGGTAACACTGTTCTCCCCACGATTGGTATAGAGATTGAGATCTGCATTATCGAACTGATTGGTGATATCCGCTTTAGTCTTCTTGCTCTTCTGGTATTTGGTGTCGGAAAATTCCTTCGTAGTCTTATAGACCAGGGAAGCATTCCCCTGTTTATCCATACCGGAAGCATTCTTCTTGGAAAGAATGTTGTTGATGGCATTGTGGGCATCGCTTCCTACCGTCAGATAATAGTCTCCGGAATCCAGAATGTAGGTCTTTGCCTTGTAGGAATCGTAACTTGCAAAAAGCCTTCCGTCCACCTTAACATGGACCGTCTCGCTCTCATTGGGCTCTAGTTCCTTGGTCTTGGTATAGCCGACAAGTTCGACAGAAGCCTTTTCGACGTGGTTTTGGATATCGTAGTCGGTATAAGGCTTTTGAAGATAGATGTCGACACTGTTTTTTCCCTTGACCGCTCCGGTGTTGGTCACCTTCAGGGAAACAACGTAGGTGTCATCCTCAGTATTTTCCTTCACGTTGAAATCCGAATACGCGAAGTCGGTATAACTGAGTCCGTATCCAAACGGATACGTAACCACATCGGAATACCTGAAGTCACCGGCATTGCCTCGCTTCAAGATTGTATCTTCGTATCGAGTCTCGGTATAACGGTATCCGTTATAGATTCCCTCCTGATAGACGACATAGCGGTTGGATTTTCCGCTGTTGGAAGTGGAAACAGTCTCTCCGGAATTCTCATAGGAGCCGAAGTTGCTGTAGACCGGATTATAGTAATGCTTTCTAAAATACGTATCGGAAAGCCTGCCGCTAGGAGAAGCGTCACCGGAAAGCAACTTACCGATTCCGATTGTCGTCGAAGTTCCGCCTTCTCCTACCCAGAGAATGGCATCGATCCCGTAATCATCCACATAGTCACACTGGATCGGGTTTACACTGTTCAGAAGAACAACGATTTTCTTTATCTTCCCGGCTTCCTTCAAGGATTTCAGGTTCTTGAGAACATCCTTCTCGCTGGGGGAAAGCTCAAGGTAGTTCCCATTGGAATAGTCGCTGGGATCCCCACCAGATGCCTTAAGGTCAGTCGCTTCGGTACCATAACGGGAAAGAACCATGATTCCTGCCTCGGCATCATCGTTCTTACTGTCCGGAAGCTGGTTCCACCTGGCATCGTTGATGGTGTATTTGGCGCCACCGCTTGAGGTATTCGTCGTATGGTCTCCGAAATATTCCTTGTGCTGCGAATAGAAATCCCACAAACTAGAATTGACGACAAATCCGGATTTTTCAAGTCCGTCCTTAAGCGGGATGAATTCCGATCTCTTGGCAAAAGAAGAACCACCTCCGGAATAAATGTAGTTGACACTTGAAGAGCTGTAAAGATTCACCTTGCTTCCTTTGGAAAGAGGAAGGGCATTGTTATCGTTCTTAAGAAGGACGGAACCTTCGACTGTGATCTTACTTGTAACATCCTTAGCATCATCCTGAAGGTCGGAAATTGAAGCATAATCCGAAAAGTGATAGACGTTTTCGGCATCCTCATCTCTTTTCACAGATTCCTGAGTCGACTGGCCAAGAAAAACAGTAATCGGGCCGATATTCTCCTGGGCAATCTGTCCACCGATAAGAATGACGCCAAGAGCAAAAACAGAGACATTGCCGATGATCTTCGCAAGAGAAGTAAGTTTAAGCATTTCTGGTCTCTCCTTTCACACTCTCTTTTGTCGTCTTAAAATACATGCCCACATTTCCAAGGATGAAGGAGACGAAAAGCAGGATGGCAGAAACTGTCACCTTCGGATTGATGAGCTTCAAGGCCTCAGAAGTGATCCCATTATAGAAGACACCGCTGAAATACATATAGACATAGCGGACAAAAAGAAGGAAGGCAAACAGCTCTCCGACCCAAAGAAGAAAGCCGGCATACTTGCTGGTCCTTGTAAAGACAAGAAGCCCGAAATACAAGACAATCCCAAGAAGGACAGGGACAAGAACGATGAGATTCTTGTATTCTTCAAGGTCACCGCCGAACGTCAGATAGAAGAGAGTTCCCAGAACAAGAAGAACGATGGAAGCTAGTGAAACATAAAATCCCGGAGTCTTATAAAAGGTTTTGTTGATCATGATTTATGCTTTCCTGAATGTAACATGGATATCATAGGTTCCGATTGCCTTGAATTTGAACTGGAACGGATTCGTGGATGCGTCATCGATAGTAAAGGAATAACTTCCAGACTTCAGCGACGCACTTTCGACGTCAACAGTTTCCTTGGCATCGTTTCCAGGTCCAGAGACAATCACACTTGAGACCTCCTCACCGGTATAAAGAATCGTATAGTCGGCGACATAGCTTCCATTACTAGGAGCAAAACGTAAGTAGGAATAGATATCCTTTCCGCTGCTTGTCTTGTTCTTCGTAACATTGCAGATGACATGATTGTCGGACGTGGCTTTGGTTTCGCCAAGCTTCGCATTGGAATCCGTGTAGCTGTACCATTTGTTCCTATTTGCGAGAACCGCATCATTCTTTCCGGTTGTCAGATCATAGAAGACCTCTTCCTTCTTGCTGTTTATGACAGTGACCTGACAGGTTCCCTGATAATTGGAAAGTGTCACCGTGATCAAGGAAGTCCCTTCCTTCAAGGCTGTGATCTTGCCGTCCTGATCGACAGAGCAGACATCCTCGGCGGATGAGGAATAGGTAGCAGTACCTTCGACACCTTCTGGTCTTTCAAAGGTCAAAGTAAATTCCTTCTCTCCGGCAAGATCAAGTTCCTTAGAAGTCGAAGAAAGGGCAAGCGACTTTGTCGAGGAATCAACGACGGTAACCTCGCAAGAACCTTTGTAGTTTTCAATCGTGGCGGTGATAATCGACTTACCGACAGAAAGGGCAGTGACTTTGCCTTTGTCGACGCTGCAGACCGCTTCATCGGAGGAAGACCAGACTACTGCATTTTCATCCAATCCGGAAGGCAGAGTATAGGTAAGAGTGAATTGGGCATTCCCATTCAGATCAAGTTCCTTAGCAGATTCGGAAAGAGGAAGTTCCTGTTCCCTTGTATCCTTTACCGTAACCGCACAGGTGGCCTGATAGGAATCGATGCTTGCCATGATGTTGCAGGTTCCCACCTTAACGGCAGTGATTTTACCCTCGCTGACAGTAGCAACACTCTCATCGTCGCTTGTCCAACTAATGGTCTTTCCTTCCACACCTTCCGGAAGGAATGCCTGAAGCGTAATCGTAGAAGTACTCTTCTTGGCAAGGTCCAAAACGACCTGACTGTGGTCCAAGGTGATATTGGAGGAATTGACGACGGTCACCTTGCAGGAAGAAGAAGCATAACCGTCGACCGTTGCCGTAATTGTTGTGACGCCAGGAGCAAGGATGGTAACCTTTCCGTTTTCGACTCTGGCAACACTCTCGTCGGAGGAAATCCAGTCGACAGAAGAAACCGGACTATCGTCAGACAGGCTGGCTGTCAACGTAAACTCACAGTCATCCTTGGAAAGATCGATTTTCTTCCTCTTCTCGGAAAGCTTCACATGTTTGATTTCGGAAACTTTCTCAAACACAGGAATCAGATAGAAATCTCCGGTACATTTGAACTTAAGCTGAGAAACAGCATCACCGGTTACCGGATCAACGGAAGTGAAGTCCTCTTCGACAAGGTTCAGTCCGGGATTCAGGTCCTTGTCCTTTCCTCCGTTGAAGGCAATCTTGGCTGCGGATTCGGAATAAAGATAGAACTTCTCCTTATACTTGATATTTCCCTCATCATCCGGCTGATAACGGAGATAGAAGAAATTGCTTCCGCTGAGTTCTCCATTTTCCTTTCCGACATGAGTGATGTGGAAACGGAGCATTCCATTGTCCATATACGGTTCGCCTTCCGTCGTAACCGTTTCTTCGTTTTCCTTCAGGGCATACCAGGTCAATGGATTGCTGGCAGCATCCGCCTTCTTTCCCATCGGAAGAAGAGAGGTTTTCTCTTCACCGGTCTTGATCATGACGACACAGACAGCATCGACATTGTCACCGCTAGATTTCAAATGGACCTTTGTCATACCGACTTTCCTGCCGGTAACCTTGCCGCCTACAACAGAAGCAATGGAAGAATCCTCGCTTTCCCAGATTGCATCGGAGGAAGGTGAGCCTGTGACATCAAGGGTGATGTCTTTTCCGACAGCGACGACGGCTGTCTTTGCCAAGGAAAAATAATTGGCACGGACAGAAACCCTGCAGGAAGCACTAAGTTCTCCGTTTGTGACGGTGATGATCGTATCTCCTGCCTTAAGACCTGTGACAAGGCCTTGATTATCGACGGTAGCAACACTGGTGTCGGAAGAAGACCAGGTAAGAGCGTCGCTTGTGCCTTTAGCAGAAGCAACAAGCTGAAGCTTGTTGGTCTCTGACAGGGAAATCGTCGCTTCCGTCTTGTCCAAAGTCAATGTCGCATCCTTAACGATTACCTTCAGTTCCTTGGCCTGAAGGACCTTGGTAGAGCCTTTCTTCCTTGCACTGGCGGTGATGGTCGTCTCACCTACGGAAACCGCAGTGATAAGGCCGTTTTTTACCGTTGCGACATTCTTGTCGGCACTCTGCCACGTGATAAGATAGATGGAATCATCCTCTGTGGTAGCCGTGATCTGCTTAGTCGCATTCAGCGTCAACGTGATCTCCGTCTCGGAAAGAGTAAGACCGATGTCTTTTCCGGAAACAGATTCCTTGACCGTCGTACTTGTCTTATCATTACCGCACGAAGACAGAACGACCGAAGAGGCAATCAGCGGAACAGCCAAAAAAAGCATGACAGAAAAACGTCTTTTTTTCATTTTTGTACCCCCATAAAAAGAGCTTCTCTAGCATGAAAGCCCTTTTATGTCGTTTTATTGTACACTATGTTTAAAAACTTTAGAATTGCAATTTTCCATAAACATGCTTGCAAATACCATTAAAAATATCAAATCTGCAATAGAACCACCCGTTTTACAATATTGGGCAAAGAAAAAGGCCCTGCCTTGAAACACAAAGGCAGAGTCTAAGGTCAGATGACGGAAAGAAGCACCTTCTCATTGTCGATGCAATCGACGGAGAGATAATACCCGTTCCCATCCCCATCTTTCAGAAAGACGGTATAAATATCCGAATACGGAAGAGTTCTCCTGATTCGGTCAAGCCTCATTCCATCTCCGACATGTTTATGGAAAGCTTCCTTCCTAGTCCAAAGCCGAACAAAACACCCAGCCTTATCTTCGGACCTATCGTACTCGTTCTTCTCCTCCGGACTGAAATATCTTTTAGCCAAAAGATCATAGTTTCTGTCCTTCCGGATAAGTTCGATATCGATTCCCACCTCGCTTGTGGAAAGACAGACCGCAACGATATTTCCGCTATGTGAAATCGAGAAGAAATGATTTCCAAGAAAAGGCTTGCCAGATTCATTGTATGTCAAAGAAAGAGCGGACAAATCCGTTCCTTCCTTCTCAAGCATGAGGGAAAGAATATTCCAACCAAGCAAAGAGGCCTGGACCTCCCTCTTTTCTGGATATCTCAGACAATGGGAAAGAACGGACGAAGAAAGTCCTTCTTTCAGCTTTTCGATTCTTCCATCATATCTCCGGATATCGCTTAAATAAACCTGTGTCATAATGAAACCATTTTATCACATAGGAAGATAGGACAACCCAAAAACGATGTTCTCCCCTCATCAATTCCAAGACAAATCCCTATTCGACAAGCCAGGAAAGAAGATTATATTCCGTGGAAAGATAGACATTCGGGACATCGAAATGAGTATAACCATCAATGACGGTGATTTTTGCCTCATCGTTGATTTTGCCAAGAGCAGCGATGAAATCGATAGAACTCTGGGGATCGACAATGGTATCGTCAGAACCCACAAATGCCCATACCGGTTTGCTTTTCAGTTTGTTCACATTGATTTCGCTAAGGGTAACGGCACCGGAAAGTGGAGCAACCTTGTAGAAGGTAGCCGGATAAGAAAGTGCGATATCCCAGGTTCCTTTCCCACCCATCGAGTGTCCGGTAATGGAAATCCTCTCTTTGTTGCATCCCAGCTCATCGGAAACAGCCTTCAGGAAAGCAAACAGATCATCCTTCACATCGCTCCATCCCTTCTTTCCATAAGGCAGTTGAGGAAAAACGATATAAGAATCAGGTGCCACCTGTTTATCCATAACGAATTTCGGAAGGCCATCTCCGGAAGTAAGAAGGCTCAGATTCCCTTCTTCGCTCTGAGGTTTACCACTACCGCCATGCAGATAAAGAATCAAAGGCGTGTTCTCACCTCTATTTTCCGGAGAATAAAGATAATAATTGAATCTCTGCCCAGATAGGACAGTCAGGGACAGAGCTTCGAAACATGCCTCTTTTTCACTTCCCGATGAAGACTCAACGTTTTCCGTCGTCTTTGAATCAGAGATATCACTCAAAGAAGAAACAGAGGAAGAATCCATGCTTGAAATCGCAGAATCGCTAGCCTCGATTGAACGAGCGGTAGATGTAGATGAAGATGAAACTCCGCCTCCTTGGCAAGAACAAAGACTCAAAAAAACGACAAGAATAAATGCTTTTCTGTTTTTCATAAGACACCTCCTACACCAATGAACGCCTTTTTATAAGCTATCCCGATTATACTCTCTGTCCATAGAAAACAAGAAATAGATTTTCATAACATTTCAAAGCAAAAATAGAAAATACAAATAGGAAATCACCACATTTTCAAGAAAAATTTGTGATTTTCTCTACATTCTTACAAAACATAAAATCTCACACTTATATACCTATGGAACAAGGAAATCGCTTTACATACAAGTAGGCAAACCACAAAAAACATCTTCATTCATGAGAAAACATAATTTTTTTCTCTTAGCTGCATTCAAAATGCAGCCAGAATCATTCCTCTTCTACTTCAAAAGTAATACGCAAATACCGACTTAACGGAAAGGAACGGGAACCTGTCAGTCTCAAAACCAGGTGATAGATGCCACAAGACAAAAAGGAAACAGACACACAAGACCTCCCATTTTTAACGAGAACAGCATTTTCCGATTCTGGATAAAAGAACCAATGGAAAGAAAGAGAAACACCATCAGGGCTATAGGATGAAGAGGCATCCAGGCTTACCGATTCTCCCTTTTTAATTTTATAGACACTTGGACCATTCAGGATAACTACAGGCGGATGGGATCCTTTGTCAAACGAATCGGCAACCGTCCATTCCATCCTAGAAGCAAAATCATATTGAAAATCTTCTCTCCACCGCCAAAGACTTGCCTGGGGGCTTTGATGAACTTTACCATCAATACCGAGCACGGAATCATAAGCACCTGACCAGATTGGAACGTTTTGTTCATCCCGTGACTTCTGATATCTTCCATGCCAGCCACCAAGCTCAGGATGTTCAGGCACATTCAGTCCATTCTGAATCAAACCAAGAAAAGCAGGAGTATCCCCTTCCATAATATAAACCGTCTTAGGATAAAGCTTCCCAAGAGGGCCCTTCGATTGAATGTTTTCTCTTATCCAATCATTCAATACCAACGAAGAATTTGCCCCCTGAAAACCGCCTCCATGGATTCCATCTTCGCTTCCATGTCCGTTCTCATCTGCAGAAATCCCAGGCCACACAGCACGATAATACTCCTTCCGTCCTTCAAAGCCCCCATCAGAAGGCGTAACAATGTAAAAAAGGTCTTCCCCAAAATTGGCTCGGATCCACTTAGAACTATAATCCTGGTCGGAAATAGAGTAAATGCGAAGCTTCTTAAGGATTTCCTTCATTTCCTCTCGGCCTTTTGTCTCCGAAAGCTGCCAAAG
>DHKM01000047.1:26026-50430 GCA_002404835.1 Caryophanales bacterium UBA4694
TGCCAAAGTATTCGCTCCTCCCCAAAGACCAATCCACAAAGGACGTGAATCCTGGCTTTCCAGAGCTTTCACAATGCACTGTACGCCAGGATTGTTCTTATATTTTTCCTCTCCGAAGCCATTATTGAATGCTTTTCCGAAAGCCGGAATTCCACAAAACACCCTCTCTCTAAGTTCTCCTACGGGCGGATAGCCATCCGCATGACAGTCAAGATTCCTTTTCACTTGGCCATAAGCATTTAAAATACGATCAACGATTTTCTTCGCCCCTTTTCCACCGCCATGTTTCAAGAAGCAGGAACTGCATAGAACAATCCCCTCGATATCGATTTCGTTACTATAGAGAAAGAGTCGGATAAGACTTTGAATATCATCTTTCTCCACCCACGGAAAACGAGAAGAATTGACATCCGTAAGGGCAATGTATCGACATTTTTCCATAAGACTCCCCTTTTCAAAAAAATCTCCCTTCATTTTATACCTTCACTAATAGAATACAGAATACAAAAAGATATCGATTCATGCCAGAGAAAATGATCAGATGCCAATTTCATCTCTCCTATTCGGTCCTTTTCGAAAAAAAACTATCGCTTGCGATGGAAACAAACTTCCTTTTCAAAAAGCCTTCCAAACAACAGACCGGTATTTTCACCACCGTAAGATCATTTGCTTTCAGAGTCTACAAAACCCGCAGCATCGAAAACAAACAGATAAAGGAAAAAAATAGTTTCTTGACTCATCGCACAGTCCAAAATATTTTCCAATTCGGGTATAAGGAAATTCTAAAAAGCATTTATACGAAAAACAGCAATTCAAGATATCCATCTTGATAAATAGCGCTTTCAGGTGTAAAATGAACGCGTTCATTTAACATGTCCAAACAAATCGAAAATGCAAAAAACGCCATCATCAAAGCCGCCGAAGAAGAGCTTCACAAAGAAGAAGGCTTTAATTTTTCCATGCGGAAAATCGCCAAGAAGTGCAATATGGCCGTCGGAACCTTATACAACTACTTTCCAGACAAATTCTCCTTGGTCGAAACCATTTTGAAAGAAGAATGGATGGAAAAATACCAAACGGCCTATCAGAAAATCTTAGGACTGAACCGGATTGAGGATATCCTGTCGACCATTCAATCCCTGATTCAGGAATTCCGGAAGAAAAACAAATCCGTGTTTTCCTCTTACAAAGGGGAAGGATTCGGAGGATATTACATCCGACTGCATTTTGACTTTGTCAGACAGATAGAGGAACTATGGAAACTAAAGACTATTTCCTATCATTTCACGGATGAGGAAAACCATATGATCAGTGAAATGATTTTGATTCAGTCCAGGGATGAGAAGATTTCGTTTCAGACTTTGTGTTCAATGATTGCACATATAGCGGAGGCAAAACATGAATCAGAACTTTAAGAATTTAGATCCGAAAGACAATTTCTATCAGACTTCCCTTTTCTTTCCGATGCCGGTCGTCATGGTTGGCACTTTGACCGAAGACGGCAAGACGACATTAGGCCCCTATTCCCTTTTGGCACCTTACTACATCGCCGGTAAAAATTACTATGCCATGCTGTTGGAATGCCGTAATTCTTCAAATACGGCACAGAACATTTTGAGAAACGGAAAGTGTACCCTCAATTTCATTCCAGATGACAAGAAGCTCTTCAAGGAGGCAGTCAGAATGGGCTGGCCGGGAGATACTCCGGAAGAGAAAATGAAGAACTGCATCTTCCATTTAGAAGACTCCCAGTCCCAGGAAGAGCATAAAGGCGAACAGTATCCCAAAATCGTTTCGGAATCCTTCCAGGTCATCGAATGCACATGGATGAGAGAACTGGATCATGCCAGCGACGACAAGCCAGGCCAGCTCAACGGTTACGAAGGTCCCTATCATGATTTCAACGGTATCACAAGCCAGTTCGGAGCTCACTTCATTCTGCGTGTGGATCATATCGACATGAAAGAAAAATATTGGAATTCCATCGTCAACGGCGTCAATCGCAACAACTTCCCCAGAGTCCCGGTCGACTACGGATATCGTGACAGCAAGAACTTCTGGTGTTCTTCCTTCAAAAAGCCAAGAGGAGAACTGTTGCCGATGAGAGAAGCTACCGTTTCCTCTGTCCGTTATGCGGCAAAAAGACTTCAGACCGACGTTCAGTTCACGGACGATGCTCTGGCAAAACTAGTCAAAGTTCCCCGTATCTTCTTGCCAACTGCTTTAAAGGGTTGTGTGAAATGGGCAGAAGAAAACAATGTCAAAGTGATTACGGCCAAAGAAATGGATATCATCAACGACAAGCGTGCCAAAGAAAAGAAACAGAAGTGAGGAAAGAAAAATGAAAATCGCAATTGCCGGCGCCTTCGGGCATCTTGGATCCGATATCCTGAAACAGGCCATAGAGAAGAACTACGATGTGGTGGCTCTTGATCTGAAGGAAAAGGAAATTCCGGGCTACACAGGAAAATACGAATTCCACGGAATCGATGTCACAAATCCCGATTCCCTGAAAGGCACGCTGAACGGTGCAGATGTCGTTATCTCAACCGTCGGTCTAGTCAGCAAGTCAGCAAAACTGACGAATTATGACATCGACCTAAATGGAAACTGCAATCTTCTCGAAGAAGCAAAGAAGAGCGGTGTCAAGAAATTCATCTATGTCTCCGTCATCCATGCAGATAGTGACAAGAGCGTCCCGATGCTTGATGCCAAACATGAGTTCGAAAAGAGACTGAAAGAATCCTCTCTTTCTTACTCGATCATCAGACCGACCGGCTATTTCTATGATATCGCTCACGTTTTCCTTCCGATGATCGAAAAAGGAAAAGTCAATCTTTTGGGAAGAAAAGATCACCTTGTCAACGTCATCGACACTTCCGATTTGGCTTCCTTTATTTTGGAGAAGATTCCGGAAGAGAAAAACGAAACATATGAAATCGGCGGAAAAGAAGTCTACAACTATTCACAGATTGCAAACCTTTTTGCCGAAGCAAGCAATAAGAAGATCAAGATCTCAAGAGCACCTGTCTTCCTCTTTGATCTGATCATCAAGAAAGCACACAAAAAGAACGATGGTTCCGAGGCTCTGATCCGTTTCTCCAAATGGACGTTGACCAATGATATGCTCGGTGAAGTGAAATATGGCAAAAAATCCTTTAAGGAATACGTCAATTCTCTTTATCAGAAAGGAGAGAAGAGATGATCGAAGCAACCGGTACGTTCTGGATACTCATCGCAATTCTTTTCGGCGTCTGCCTTTTGATGTCTTCCATCGGATTCAAGAAATTCGTTTATTTTCTGTCGGTAGGTTATGGTCTATCCATCTTTGGATTAGGCCTTGCCTTGATCCTCTTCACTTCATGTTCTTTTTCCTTCACGGGAATTACCGGAAACGGTTTTGTGAATTACATCCTTGCTACCATCTTGATTCTGTACGGAATCAGACTCTCCTCTTTCCTTATCTACAGGGAAATGAAATCCGCTTCCTACCGCAAGACGATGGAAAATGTATCGGGAAAAGAAGAGAAGACAATGCCGTTCTTTGTCAAAGCGACAATTTGGCTTTCCGTCAGCATCTTATATGTCATGCAGACCTATCCAGTCATCTTCCGAATCGGAAGCTCACTTCCATCGGATGGAACTTCCTCTGTCACCCCGCTGATCGGAGCATTTATCGCAGTCTGCGGTCTTGTCATTGAGACCCTTGCCGACCTACAGAAAAACAAAGCGAAGAAACTCAATCCCCACAGCTTTGTCTCTTCCGGACTTTATTCCTATGTCAGATGTCCAAACTATATGGGAGAAATCCTCTTCTGGAGTGGAATCTTTGTCAGCGGATGCGATATTTTCGCTTCCGATTGGGCAGCCTGGTTGATTTCCATCTGCGGATATCTACTTATCGTCTATGTCATGGTTTCCGGAGCAAAGAGATTGGAGCTGAGACAGAAGAAGAGTTACGGAAACGACGAAAAATATTTAGAGTACATCAAAAAGACACCGATCCTTTCCCGCTTGATTCCGATCAAATCTTTTGAAAAATGGAACTGGGTAAAGTGATATGTTCTTAACGACATTCGAAGAAGCCAATCGTGGGCTTCTCATCGTACAAGGAATCTATGACATTCTTCCGGTTGCACTGTTCATGATAGGTTCTGTCATTCTTCTACGCTCCCTTTATGGAAAGATGGTAAAAGGATGCTATTGCCTTTTAGCGGCAGGAAGCATCATGGTTTTCTCCGCTGGGCTTCTTAAAGCGTTTCACAAGATTTTTATGGGAATGCTTCGAATTGATTATGTCATTTTGGATAAGCAATTCACCCCAACTCAATCCATAGGTTTCCTTCTTCTCTTTCTAGCTCTTATCGGAATGTTCACGTCGAAGAACAAAGACCATGTCAACAAAGAAAAGCTATCCGTCATTTCTCTTCCTCTCTTTATTCTTGCTTTAGACGAAAGCGTAAAGGAAGGAAGTAAGCTAAAAACATTTTCCAACCCATGGCCGTTCCTTTCCATGATGATTATAGGTGCTGCCGGATTTCTCATTCTACTGATTCTTATTTCCATCAAGATGAAACTGAAAATCGCCCCTGTCCTCTTTGGTTTGAGTGTCCTGTTCATGATAGGGATGGGATATCTATCGACAATGAGAACCTTTGAAGGCGCTTGGATGCAAATCTCCTGCAATGTCCTTTATCAGTCCACTTACATGGCTGGATGCCTGTTGCTGAAAAAGAACCATCTGGATACGGTTGCAATATTCAATAAGTGATTCCTGACTTCAAATCCTCATCAAGACTCACAAACAATAAAACAGTCCTGCTTCATAATGACAGTCCCATTAACTGGACATGATTGCAGGACTGTTTTTTACATTATCCGCTTCATAAAAAATCTCACTCTATCTTTGTTCATAGAAAACATCTTTAGATTCCTTCCTTCATGAGTTCGATGATTCCAAAACAATCTTTTCAAGCTTCGTACTAGACCAAGTCATCGACGCTGATAGAAGCAAGAAAAAGAGGCCCACAAACATGAATACACACATGCTTTTGATCCGCAAACGTCGTTTCCGGTTGAAAATCAACGGAACAGATCATCCCATTCATTAAAGGACATCATTCCACTAATCGTTTTGACTCATAATCTTCACCCTAAAATCATCACTTTTTATTTCTTTTGAAAAAGCCAACCCATAATACTAGAAAACAAATGAAATCAACACACAAAACACAACGCTTCGACTACAAAAAAATCGAACAAGACGGAAATCCTAGAAGCCATTTGGAGTTTTTTGGAATTCATAGAAAAAGCGTTCGCTTTCACATTGATACAAAACGATTCAAGAAAATCTTACTTCAGGATGGCGCCCAAAAATTTCTGCAGGATGGTATGTTTAAGAATAGAACCACCACTTATCTCATCCCGGCTAAAGTTCATAGACACGATTACAAAGTCAACATCGTCAGAGATTTGCTTTCTAATCTACAAAAAGACTGGAACTGTGAGTTCAAACCTCTTTTGACAAAAATCGAAACGCCAGATGAGGTCTATGACAAAAGCCGAATGAACATGGTTTCTATGACTTCATGTTCTGATGATTACGATGAAATCGAAGTAGAATCTCGTTTAGAAGCAATCAAAAGAATCCCAAAATATGATTCCGTTATACTGTCTTTATATTGCCAATTTATATGCAAAATATGCGCAGAAGTCGATAGATTCACTTTAATTCTGCTAAAGTCATTAGGGTATTCTCAGAAAGATTTTGGAATGAGGGACTTCAGGGCGTTCACCGACGGTCTTAAACATCAGAACCACGCGAACCTTATTGAAAAGCTCTCCGGATTTAACGCCTTTGACATGCTTCATAGGATCAACAATTTCCTAAAACACAATACTTTGTTTTCCTATAATGAGCTTAAGAAAAAATTCCCTGAGAATGTTAAAAGCAACATCAATGGCAAGCCATATGAAAGCGGAATGTTCGCCGGCGATTGGATTGTTGTCAAAAAAGGCTATATCGATAGGCTTTTCCAGAAGCTAAATAATTTTTTCGAAGACTATTGCCATACCTTCGTGGGAGAGGATTTAGAAGGATCTAAATGGAATTACGACGACTATTTCAGAGATGTATTTAGAGAAATCATAGTTCTAAGTGCGTATTATGGCGTTTAACTCTAGGGGGCATTTATGAAATTTGACAAGGAAAAAACAATCAGGGAAGCGATGGTAGATGGAATAGTGGATATTGACCAGTTATTGATTTGCAACGATTATGAAACCATCAAAGACGGTCTGACCAATTACCCCTTGACCACCACAGAATATCTAGAAAAGTTATTCAAGGAAGGGAAGAAGCGCAAGATTTTTGAATATGCAGTTGATTATGGTCTAAACAATGTTGCTGATTGGTGCGTAATACCAAACGACAAGATTTTCTCAGAACTGATTGCAACTGATATTTACGAACGAAAAAGGTATAACCACAACTTTAAATTCATAAACGATAATTATTTTTATGCAAATAGAGATGGCCGTTATGACATTCACTCCAAACCGACAAAGACCCACGATGAGGTGAGAGAGGAAATCTTAAAGGAACTCTCTTTAAAAATCGATAAGCAAACAATTACGAAAGGCCTAACGGAGGAATACTTTAAAGGCTTACTTGAGCAAGGGAACATCGAAATTTTGGTCATAAAACTATGTGTTCGTCTTGAAGCAGTCCTAAAGTGCGATTTCCATTATGAGGGCACTTTTGAGGAAATGCTCTCACAATATTCCGCCGATACGCGTCAATACGATGACTGGAACGGAGATTGCGATTCCAAAGAAAGCGAATGCTTCCACAAACTTAGGAAATACAGAAACGATATCGTTCACGCACAAAAGAATGGAGTTGAAATGTCAAAAGAAGAATTGGACGAGGCCATCGAATACGTTTGCCAATTAGGATAATGGAGCAGAATTATGAATCAGTATCAGCAATACATAATCAAAGATTTGAAAGTAGAAACAAAGTTGGCCGATTACGAAACAAAGCGAACAAGAAATTGGTCTTACAAAGAGTATGATCGCACCACTGGAGCTGTTCAATTTAGTTTCACCGATGGCAAAATCAGCATAACCCAAAACCCAAATTACCATGTGCATGAATACGAATTGCTAGTAATGCATCCAGCCCTCAATGAAATTTGGATAAACAAGGGCGACAAAAGAATAATCGGTGAAAGTGTTGATGAGGCAACAAGGAAAGTATCCATTGATTTCGACAATAAATCTCCGTCCTTATTTGCTTCGTTCAAGGATAATCTGGTCGATCCGATAGAGTTTCCAATCGAATATATCGATGCCGACAAAAATGCATGGGATGAAAAAATCAAAAAAGAGAAAGCGGAAGAACTTGCGAAAATTGTGAATATCAAATTCGTTCCTGGAAATTCCCTTGTTGATGTGCTGTTCATGCCTGTTAGTACTGAATATCACCACACAATCGTGACTCTTTATTTCCAATACAAAGGAGAGCACAACGAATCTCTCTTGCAAGTTATGGGAGATTTTAAATCGGAAGAAGGAATGTACTTCATACCAATCTGCAATCTTGGTTATGGAAATTTCACTGCAGTTTTAAGACAATATGACAAGAACAACAATTTGATTTATGAATCGGACAAGCTGAATTTTACTATTTCGAGTTCGTCTTCTCATCAATCATACGTTTGTAACTACTAAGATGATAATGTAGCTTTTTGAAAAATGGGGCTCTGAATCTAGAGTCCCATTTTCATAAGTTTATTTTTGCATCTCTTTCTGATTCGAGACGACGTTGCCCATCCCGCCGTCCTTCGTTTTGTCGGATAGATACTCGCTTTGAGATGGTGGTTCTGTGCTGGGTGTCGTCGAAATGCGCGTAGATGCCTTCCGTTGTGGTGATCGTGGAATGCCCAAGGAATTTCTGGATGTCCTCCATCGGGACTCCGGTATGCCTGAGCATCGTCGCACAAGTATGCCGTAAGTCATGGAAGCGTATGATTCTCAGGTCGTTTTTCTTAAAGAACTCCTTGAATGTCCTAGTCACCCAGTCGACTTTGTATCTCTCCCCGTCCTCCCTAACGAAGATATAGTCGTCGTATTCGTGGTTGTACATCCTTCCGAAGGTTTTCTTCCATTCTTCTTGTTTTGCCTTCATGTCGAGAAGCATGTTCTCGATGATGCCCATGGGATCGAAAGGCAGTGTCCGGAATGGATTTCTTCGTCTTGGTGGTGTCGTCTGCTATTTCGACCCTTTTGCCGTTGACGATGGCTTCGGTGACCGTGTGCTTGATGGTGAGCTGCTTGTATTGGAAGTCGATGGCATCCCATTTCAGGCCCACGACCTCCTCTCTTCTCAATCCGTAATAGGCAGCCATCGTCACCGGGAATTCCAGCGCCGTTCCTTTCACCTTCGTCAGAAGAAACTTGTTCGTTTTCTTAATTAAGAGGATGTAAAAAACCTCCTAGCAATAAAGCTAAGAGGTCAAAATTAACGATGGTGCCCAGGGCGGGACTTGAACCCGCACGCCCTCACGGACATTAGATTTTGAGTCTAACGCGTATACCGATTCCGCCACCTGGGCTAATATTTCTCAGAAAATAAAACTAGAAATTTCCAAGAAACAATATAAAATATACCATGGCAAGATGCGATTATCAATCAAAAAATCGAAAATTTTCCAAAACCCGAAAGGAGCAAACAACCATGGAATACAAAGACAGACTAGTCAAGGCAACCGCTGCAAACAACCAACTAAGATGTTTTGCCGTGACAACCAAAGATATCGTCGAACATGTACGCAGTGTGCACAATTACTCTCCTATCGCTACCGCAGCCATCGGAAGACTGATGACTGGAGGGGTCATGATGGGAAACATGCTGAGAAACAAGGATGACACGATCACCATCCAAATAAAAAGCGATGGGCCTTTAAACTACCTTGTCGTCACAAGCAAAAACGACGGAAGCGTACGAGGCTGTGTCCACGGAGATGAATCCATCGTCCTTCCTCCAAACGAAAGCGGACATCTAAATGTCGGAAAGGCCATTGGAAACGGAACCTTGACCGTCATCGAAGATCTCGGACTAAGAGAACCCTACACCACAGAAATCGCACTCCATTCCTCGGAGATTGCCGATGACCTGACCTATTTCTTTGCCCAATCCGAGCAGACACCGACATCCGTAGGACTGGGCGTACTTTTCGACAAAGACAACGTAGAAGTGACAAGAGCAGGAGGATACATCGTCCAACTCCTTCCCAATACCGAAACCAGCGTCATCGATAGACTCGAAGAGAACATAAAGAAAATCAAAGGTGTCACAGATATCCTGAAGGTCTCCGATACACCGGAAGATTTACTGAAAGTCGTACTCGATGGATTTGATATCAACTTCACGGATAACATGCCGGTCTTCTTCCACTGCGATTGTTCCCGTGAAAAAGGAAGAAACATCCTTAAACTCAGCGGAAGAAAAGAACTTCATGACATCATCGAAGAAAACAAACCAGTCGAAATCGTATGCAACTTCTGCGGGAAAAAATACGAATACCCGATTGAAGAAGTCAAAGAGATCCTGGATAGTTTGAATAAAAAAGACGAAAAATGAAAATGGTCATGCTGCCTTTGCAGCATGACCATTTTCTTACTTTTCTTCAAGAAGTTTCTCTAACTTGTCGACAAGTTCTTCCATTCTGTCCGTGACAGCAAGGAAAGCTTCCTTCTTGGTAAGATCGACTCCGGCAATCTTGACCTCATCAATCGGATAGGTAGAGCCTCCAGCCTTGAGCATGTTGATATAGTTTTCAAAGGCGTGAGGTTTATTGTTCTTGACATTCTCATAGATGAGCATGCTGGCCGTAAAGGAAGTCGCATACTGATAAACATAGAAAGGACTATAGAAGAGATGCGGAATATAGGCCCAGACAAAAGACTTAACCTTCTCTTCCGTGATATCGACACCATAATAGGTCTTGTACAGTTCAACCATCTTGTCGCAAAGAACCTGATAGTTGATTGGCTTTCCTTCTTCGGCCATCTTGGCAATATTGTACTCATAATGGGCAAACAAGGTCTGACGATAGAACGTGGACATGATTTCATCTATCGACTTCTGAAGCAGTGCGATCTTGTCGTTTCTGGAAAGCGTACCGGATTCCATCAGATAGTCGAGAAGATTGTGCTCGTTGAACGTAGAGGCAATCTCAGCCACAAAGATTGTATAGTTCTGCTTCATGACCGGTTGGTTCTCTTCGCTGTAGAGCGTATGGATGGAATGTCCGGATTCATGGGCGAGCGTGAACACATCATCCAATTCCCCATTGAAATTCAGAAGAATATAAGGATGGATGTTCTCACCACCGCTAGAATAAGCTCCAGTCCTCTTACCAAGAGTATGATAGACATCTACATAGCCATCCGAAGACACTTCGACTGCCTTTTTTCTGAAATCCTCAGGAAATTTCTCGATGGATTTGAAGAACAGTTCCCTGGCTTCCTCATAGGTATATTTCTTGTCGGACTTAGCAAGCTGAACAAAGCGATCATAAGTACGATGATGCTGGAGTCCTAAGTACTTTCTTCTGATTTCCCAATATTTATGCAGAGGTTCGGCATGACTCGAGGCGACTTCGATCAGGTTGTGGAAGACAGATTCCGGGATGTTGTTGGAATAAAGGTGTTCCTGAAGAATCGAGGAATAGCCCCTGGCCTTCATCTCGCTGAGTTCACTCTGGACAACGGTATTGTAGATTTCGCCATAGACATTCTTGTGCTGTTCGTACCAGGAATAGAGAGTCTCGAAGATCTTCTGCCTATCTTCCTCGCATTTGGCATCCGAAACCAAAGTGGTCCAGTTGCTGAGATTCACCTCGACTTCTTTTCCATCCTTCAATGTAACCTTCTTCGGAGCATAATCTCCGACACTGAGCTGGGAATATAAGGTAGAGCCCTCATTCTGAAGCGGTCCATAGAAGCTGACCAGCCTTTCCTGCTCGGAAGGAAGAACGAATTTCTGAGAACGGAAAAGCTTGTCATACTGATAATCGAAATCTCTGAAATCCGGATTCTTCTCAAAGAAAGCATCGATATAGCCTTTACCAAGCTTCAGGATTTCAGGACTGACATAACTTGTCGCAAGACCATAATCATTGAAAAGCATCTCCACTTTGGATAGATCGCTGGCATTTGCCACATTCCTCTTGTCCAAATCGCTCCTCATGGAAGCAAACATGGCCAACTTGGAAATCTCGATATCCGCCTCTCTTTCCAGTTCAAGAAATTTCTTGAACTGCTCCTCATCTCCCAGCTTTCCTTCAAACGAACCTAGAGAAGGAATGATGCGAGTCTTCACATCATCAAGTTCCTTCAAAAATGCGTCCTCGTCCGCATAAAGACGAGTAAGATCCCATTTATCATTCATTGGAATTCATCTCCTTTTTCATATAAATTATACAAAGAAAGTTTCTCTTTTCCTATAGGGAAGTTTATACTTAGCTGGAGGATCAAAACATGAAAAAAGCGATATTCTTCGACCTCGACGGAACCCTTTGGGATGCCATAGAACCCATAAAGGACAGCTGGAACAGGACAATGGAAAGACTGGACGAAAAATACAGATACGATTATCGTACCATAAAGTCAACCATGGGACTGACACCGGAAGAGACTCTTGCCATCACCTTCTATGACTCCACCAAAGAAAAAGGAGAAGAACTCTTCCATGAATGCATCAAAGACGAAATCGATTACCTAGCAAAACACCCCGGAATTCTCTATCCGAAGGAAAGAGAGGTCCTTTCCAGACTCAAAGAATCCTATCCCCTCTATATCGTATCCAACGCCGACAAAGGATATGTGGAGAACTTCCTTTTTGCCTGTCACATGGAACCCTATTTCAAAGGATACATCCAGGCCGGTGACACCGGTCTAGACAAATGGCAAAACATCCTCTATCTGAAAAAGAAGGAAGCCATCGATGACGTGATCTATGTCGGAGACACCGACAAAGACAAGAAAGAATCGCAAAAAGCCGACGTAAAATTCATCCATGCCGCCTATGGTTTCGGGAAGATCGAAAACGACGAATACAAAATCGATACCCTCGAAGAACTGACGGATCTAGTCAAGAATCTTTTCCATCAAGTGTAAAATACTTGTAAAAACATCAGAACACATTTATCAAAAGCGCTTACATAATGTAGAATAAATCCATATCAAGGAGCTTAGATATGGATAATACGAACAGAACTCAGCTAAAACTGGATGTAAAGAGAACGTGCATCATCGGTTTTGCCTTTTTCGGAATCCTCCTATTGTGGCAGGTATACGATTCCTGGTGTCCGACCTTCCTGACGGAGCTGTTCAAGAAAGCCATCCCCGGTACGGACGACAAAGAAGTCCAATACCTGGTCGGAATCATGATGGCCATGGACAACCTCGCAGCTTTGATCCTGCTTCCGATATTCGGACATCTTTCCGACAAAACCCACACAAGGATTGGAAAACGAATGCCCTATATCCTTGTCGGAACCTTTGTCTGTGCCATCCTGTTCCCGTTCATTCCTCTCTTCTTCCATCTCAACAATCTCATCGGCGTCATTGTTTTCATGGGACTTGTCGTCGCCTTCATGATGATGTACCGTAATCCGGCCGTAGCCCTGATGCCGGACATGACTCCAAAACCCCTCAGATCGAAAGCCAACGGAATCATCAATATCATGGGATACATCGGCGGAGCCTTTGCCACCGTCGTAGGAATCTTCTTCGTCCTGAGCCAATATCTCGGAACAGACAAGACAGGTGGCAAAACCTGGCAGTATCAGAACATCTGGGCCATCGAAGTTCCTTTCCTCATTGCATCCTGTTTGATGCTAGTTTCCGCATTGGTTCTCTTCTTCAACATCAAGGAGAACAAGATCGAAGCAGAAATGAAAGAGCAGATGGAACTCGGGGAGAAAATGTCTCAGATTGAAGATAAGATCGAAGAAGGCAGGCCTATGAGCAAGGCAAACCGAAGAATGCTGATACTCATCCTTTTAGCAGAGTTCTTCTGGTTCATGGCCGACAATGGAATCGGAACATTCATGGGAAACTATACCATCTACTACCTGAAGGCAAGTTCCTCCTCCAATATGGTCAATACCATCGTCGGTGGAATCGGCTCCGTAATCGGATTCGCTCTTGGTGGATTCATCGCTTCGAAAATCGGAAGAAAACACACCATCATTTCCGGATTGCTTCTATCCTTCATAAGCTATGTTCTTTGGACAATAGGAACATTCAGCTTCTTAAAAGATGTTCAGGGAAGCAATGAATTCCCTGTGATCATCTATCTCATCTTTTTCCTCAAGGGCATCGGCATGTCGCTTGTCCATGTCAACTCCTTCCCTATGGTTGTCGAATTATGCTCATCCAAGAAAATCGGGGCATTCACCGGTTATTATTACGCAAGCAGCATGCTAGCGCAGACCATCACTCCGATAGCCTTGGGAAGCCTCATGCTTCTCCCGGATATCGATTTTGCCTATCTGCCCGTCTATGCCTCCATCAATCTGTTTCTGGCACTTGCCGTCTTCTCCTTCGTCAAGAACATCAGGCACGAAAACATCAAAGTAGCAAAAGGACTGGAAGTATTCGATCAGGAGGACTGAAATGAAAAAAGAAGAAATCATCCGCAGAATGAATCCCAAGCTCTTCCAAGGCATCTGCCATCGCGGATACCACAACGAAACGGATACGGAAAACGGACTCAGAGCCTTCGAAAATGCCATCGACAAAAACATGGCCTTCGAACTCGATATCCACCTAACAAAAGACAAACAGCTCGTTGTCATCCATGATTCCGATACCAGAAGAGTGACCGGAAAAAAAGGCATCATCGAAGAACTCACCCTGAAGGAAATCAAGGAAGAGTACAGACTTTTAGATAAAGAGCAGATTCCCACACTGGAGGAAGTTCTGAACCTTACCGAAGAGAAAGTGCCTATCGTCGTGGAACTGAAAGCCTATAAGAACAATAACCGCGAACTTGCCGAAAAGACAAAAGAAGCACTGAGAAGAATCAAGGACCCCTCAAACATCCTCATCATCTCTTTCGATCCAAGAGCCCTCTTCTTCATGGGCAGACGATTCATCCGGGAACTGCTTGTGACCCACGACGGAAAACACGAATATACCCAATGCTTTTCCTTTCTCTTCGAAGGACTCGATCTGGACCAAAAGTTCCTTAAAGAAAAGAAATACCAGAACATGCACAGAAGAAAAGTCATCAACTGCTGGACCATCGAAACAGAAGAATCTTTTTCCGAGGTTCTTCCCTATGTCGACACCGTAACCTTCCAGTACCTGGATGCCAAAAAAGTCGCACAATCCCTGTCTCATAAAAAATAGACGTACAGGAAATCCAGTTTTCGCGATATAATGAATCGGAAAACAAGAGAGGAAACCACATGAAAATCGCAATTTCCGCAGAAAGTACCGTCGATCTACCAGGAGAACTCCTGAAAGAGTTCGATATCCGGATTGTCCCGTTCACCCTGGTCATGGGAGAAAGGACCGCCCTGGACGGACAGGTAAAGGCCCAGGATCTCTTCGATTACGTCGAAAAGACCGGCAAACTTCCCAAGACGAGTGCCGTCAACGAATTCCAATACGAAGAACATTTCAAGAAGCTTATGGACGAAGGATATGAGGCCATCATCCACGTCTCCCTGTCCAGCAAGATCTCTTCTGCCTGCCAAAATGCCGTCAAAGCCAGCGAAAAATTCAAAAACGTCTATGTCATCGACTCTCTTGCCCTGTCCACCTCCATCGCCCTTCAGGCCATCTATGCAAGAAAGCTTGCCGATAAGGGCTATGATCCGAAGACCATCGTCGAAAAAGTAAAGGAAAGAATCGACAAGCTCCAGACCTCCTTCGTCATCGAAACCGTGAACTACCTCTACAAAGGAGGAAGATGCTCTGCCTTGGCAGCCTTCGGAGCCAATCTTCTCCACCTCAAACCGAAGATCATCATGAAAGACGGAAGCATGACCTCCACCAAGAAATACCGCGGAAGCATGCTCAAAGTGGTCGAAGAATACGTCAAAGACACGCTGAAGGAGGCAAACACTCCGGACAAGAGCCTTGTCTTCATCACCTATTCGAGTGCACCGGAAGAAGTCGTCGAAAGCGTCAAGAAGATCCTGAAAGGTGCCGGTTTCAAAAGAATCGTACCGACACAGGCCGGAGCCACCATCACCTGCCACTGCGGACCGCATACACTGGGCATCCTCTACTACAACGACAACGACCACGATCTCTAGAAAAGAAATACCGAAGAGACATTTGCCTCTTCGGTATTTTTCTATTCGAGTGTAAAAGAGAAGAAATCCAGTTTTCCCTTTCCGACAAAGCGGAAGAAAAGGGCATCCTTGGACGAAGTATTCTTCAACGGGATTTCGATCCTCTCCTTTCCATTTCCGGACAAGGAGAAATCCTTTGAGATCGGATTCTTCTCATCCTCGGATAAAAAGCACAGGACCTTTCCCTTGAAATCACCTTCCACTTCCAGAACAACACGCTCTGTCTTGGAAAGATCGAAATACTTGTAACCGACAAGCGTATCATCCCTGACATTGTGGATATACTGACTTTCCTTCAGAACACCTGTCTTCTCTTTTTGCGTGATATATGTCTTCGTCAACGAGAAGAACGGAGGACGGAAGAAGGGATAGAAGACATTGCCCTCTTTAGGAACAAGCGTGGAGCAGACGCTCGATGGATAAGTCTCCTTTCCGGAAAGCGGGGTCGGATTAAGCCCCATCGTCGTCTTCTCGACCTGCTCGATTCTTCCGTTTTGGTCGATGTGGATTCTTTCGGCCATAGCCTGTCTATCCGTATTGGTATAGTTTGTATGTCTATGATAGAAGATAAAATGGTCCTTGCCGATCGTCAGGATGCTGCCATGGTTGTTTCCGAGAGGATAGATGGCATCTTCCTTTTTCCTCCCTTTGTATCCGACATCGCCGTTGGAGATGATGACTCCGCCATAGACAAACGGTCCCATCGGAGAGGAAGAAATCTGATAGCAGAGCTCATGACCGTTCAGAGAAGAATAGACAAAATAGTATCTTCCGTCGATTTTCCTCATGCTGCTGGCTTCGAAGAATCCATGTTCCTTGGGAGTGTTCTTATCCTGACCTGGAAGCTCCATGATCTTCTTAGGCTCCCCCTTTATGGTAAGCATGTCAGGTTCAAGTTCCATGACAAAACCACCTTCCGGCTTGTGTCCGAAAGGAATCTGCGGGAAGAAGCTCAAAGCTCCGAATCCGGAATACAGATAGATTCTCTTGTCATCATCCACAAAAATCGCGGGATCGAAGGCAAAAGGGTCCTTTTTTCTGAGTCCGTATTCCCCTCCGTCTGGATAGTGGACATGACCAAGATACTCAAAAGGTCCCTTCGGAGAAGAGGATACGGCAACCGAAATCACGGAACTCCAAGCATAAGAATAATAAAGATAGTATTTCCCGTCATTTCCTCTTGTCACATCCGGAGCATAAAAGCAGGCCTTACCGTTCTTGGACAGAGGATCCTTGTTTACCTTCGGATAGATGACACCCTCATACCTCCAGTCGGTCAGATCGTCGATACTGGCAGAATAAGTCACATAATCGCCTTTGCAGAAGTCAAAGGCATGGAAGACATCATGGGAACCATAGATATAGACTCGTCCCTCGAAGACATGCGGTTCGCCATCAGGAACATATTCATACAAAGGAAGATACGGATTCATAATCTGTTTCATTTCTCTCACCTCAGGTCGATCTTGAAAATCGAATAACAAATCCATTGTAGCATTGAAAACAGTATTTGTGAAATAAAATTCGAGATTATAGGAAAGGGGTTACCATTCCAGAAACAAAAAGCCATATGGTACAATGATTCCATGAAACATACCATATTTCTCTTTGACCAGGATGGCACATTAACAGAATCTGGTCCCGGTATCATCCGCTGTGCCAAACTTGCCCTAGAAAAATTTGCCATCGAAAAAACGGAAGAAGAACTGAGAGTCTTCATCGGTCCACCGCTTGAAGCCTCCTTTAGAGACCTCGGCGTGAAAAAAGAGAACATCCAGAAAGCCATACAGATCTACCGTGAAGAATACGAAACCAAAGGATTATTCGAGAACAGACCCTATAAAGGAATCATCAAAATGCTTCAGGAGCTAAAAAATGCTGGATATCGGCTCTTTGTCGTCACATCGAAAGACAAAAGCGTCGCCTTGTCGGTCCTAAAACATTTTGACATGGATACCTATTTCGACAACGTCTATGGCACAGACAAAAAAGCAGAACTCAAAAAGTCGAAAGCAGAACTCATCCATCAGTGCCTGATGGAGAACAGAAAAGGAAACGACTCCGCCTACATGATCGGGGATACGAAATACGATATCCTGGGAGCCAAGGCAAACAACATAAAGTCCATTGCCGTGAAATGGGGATATGGAAGCGAAGAATCCATAGTCGCATCCTCTCCGGATTACCAGGTCGAAACAGTCCAGGAACTCGCCAATCTGCTCAAGTCTTTTGGAAGCGATTACGGAATTTGACATCAAAAAAAAGTAAAATATGTAATTTTAACAAAAATGGTATCTACTTCATGAGATTGATGATATAATGTCTTTGCCATAAAAAGGGCCAGACAAAACTAGCCTTTGAATCAATGTGGAGGATATAACATGGCCACAAAAAGAGAACCAGCAACCCCGAGAGATTACGACAAACTCTATCGGGCAATCGTCGCCTGCCAGAATGTAGACGAAGCCAGAAAGTTCTTAGATGATCTGCTTACCCCGCAGGAAAAGATTGATTTATGCGACAGAGTCACCGTCGCCGACTTGTTCCTCAAGGACAAGACCTATGTCGAAGTCACAAAAGAAACCAACGTTTCTTCTGCTACCCTAGCAAGAGTCAGCAAATGCCTGCAGAAGGGTGAAGGATACAACCTCATCATTCCTAGACTTCAGGCTACCGAGAAGAAAAAAGAAAACAAGTAAAAGAATCGAAGGCACTTGGCAAAGCATATCTGTCTCTTACCTCATCCAGTGAGGCAAAGAAGGTACCGGCCAAGGCCTTTTTCTTTTTCAAAACGACCCTGAATCCGCTCATCTCCCAAATCTTATGGGAGAAGACATGCCTTGCCCCATCAAGGGAAAAGACAGACTTGATTTCAAGTCCGTTGTCCTGAAGGTATTCCCTTACCTCGTCACAAGTCCATTTTCCATCCAGAACAATATACTCATAAAGAGAGGCAAGAAGGCCGTCCTTGTCTCTTTGATGAAGAAGGACGTCACCATCATACATGACAAGAAGAACCGTCTTCTCCTCCACCGGTTTTTCTTTCTTCACACCCTTTCTAGGATAAAGAGACATCGTATTTGTCTCATATGACTTGCAGAAGGATTTCAAAGGACAGCCACCGCACAGAGAAGAACCATGAGGAAGACAGACCATCTCCCCAAGATCCATCAGAGCCTGATTGAAGGCTCCAGGATCCTCTTCCAGCCTTTCAGAGAAATAGTCATAGCAGAGTCTTTTCGAAAGAGGGCTGTTTTTTTCAAGATCGCAGCACTCAAGCCTAGCAAAAATACGGAACAGGTTTCCGTCTACGGCAATTTCCTTTTTCGAAAAACAGATGGCAAGGATAATGCTTGCCGTATAAGGCCCGATTCCCTTCAAGGAAAGAAGTTCTTCCTTCGTTTCGGGAATCCTTTTTTCTTTCACCAGAAAAGAAACAGCGGAATGGAAGTTTCTGACCCTGGAATAATAGCCAAGCCCCTCCCATAGTTTCAGATACTCATCCTCGCTAGCCGCGGCAAAGCTTTCCATATCCGGAAATTTCCCAAGAAATCTCTCATAATAAGGAACAACCGCACTTGCCCTTGTCTGCTGGAGCATCACCTCGCTTAGATAGACATGGTAAAAATCCCTGTCTCTCCTCCAAGGAAAATCCCTTTTGTTTTCAGAATACCAGAAAAGAAGAGCCTTCGAAAAAGAGCCGCTCATCTCTTTTCCCTGACCTTCCTATCGAACTGATATCCTAGATCCTTTGTCGGAAAGATGGCATAGAAATACTCGTCGCACATGGCAAGAGACAAGGACTTCGGATAACGGCCATACATGCATAGCTGGCTCTCATAATCATAGATGATCTTCAGATCCAGATACTTGTAGTCCAGTTCATCCCTTCTATGGCTGGCAAAAGCGTAGTATTTTGGCTTTGACATATCCTGTCTGTTCTCGTCATAGCAGATGACATCGGCATAGATGTCATAGATGGAAACCGAGTTGGCATAATCGGTAAGATCGGGAAGATTGCCGCCGGCCGGTCTCATGTTGCACTCCAGTGCCACAAATTCGCCCTTCTTGGCAAGCCCCTCCTTATCGGATTTCAGAACGAAGAATTCGATATGGAAACACCTCTTTCGGATACCGAAAGCCTTCACGACTGCCCGTCCCGTCTTTTCGAACGCCTCAGCATCGATATCATCCATCTTCAGAGAGAAAGGATTGCAGAAATAGAACTCATCCGCCAAAGTATTGACCACATCGGCAACCGGAGTCGGAAAATGGGTCGTCGAACAGAAGACGACATCCCCGCTGTCATCGCACACCCCATCAAAAGAGACGATGTATCCGTCGATGTATTCTTCCATGATATAGGTCTCCGGAATACTCTTGGAGAGGAAGTCTCTTACTTCCTTCTCGTTATGAAGAGCAAAAGAATCCGAAGCTCCCACGCCAATATCAGGTTTTACGAAAACCGGATAGGAAACCTCACAGGCAAAAGAAAGAGCCTTGTTTAGATCATCGGGCCCATTGACGAGAATATAGCGCATCGTCTTGGCTCCGCCTGCCTTGAAGCAGGCCTTCATCTCAGACTTCGACTTGATCTTCATCATATCCTTGGGATAGAAGCCGTTCTTCACCTGGAAATGCTCCCTGAGACGGCTATCCATCATAAGCCACCATTCGTTGTTGGATTCGATGTAATCGATATCCCCGTATTTGTCCTGATAATAGCCTACCGCTCTTACCATGCTCTGGAAATCGGAAAGGCTGGGAACATAGTAATACTCATCCAAAGCTTCCTTGCATTCCTCAAGAAGATTGTCATAGGGAGTATCCCCGATGCCAAGAACACGTACCCCTCTCTCCTTCAGGCTTCTTGCCCATTTATAATAGCCGAACGGAAAATTCGGACTGACAAAAACATAATTCATGATTCCACCTCACATCCATAGTCCATTATAACGGAGAAGGAAAGAAAACCTATTTGAAAACGGTTCAATCGGAAGGAAACTCCTACCCACTGACAAATCCAGACTCAGTCCGCCTTGTTTTGTCTGATACCGCTTACATACATAAATGCTTTTTTTCCGTTTTTTTAGCTTGTATCTCGCGTTTTTTTGAAATGATGTTGTTTTTACATGAATGTTTCAAAACATTTTCTTCCATGTTTTTTCTTTCCTATATTAAAATCAAAGCATAAAAAAGGAGAATCTTATGAAACGTAACTATCGAATGCTGTTTCTTTCCGTTCTGCTGCTTGCAGGATGCAAAAGAGGAAATCAGACCAGTTCTAAAGAACAACCATCCATCCTGACTCAGGATGCAACGGATTTTGTACTGTACTATAAGACCCTCCTACCGGAAGAAGACACGACTTTTGGATTCTACAAGGAAGCAGATACCGATGTCGAGTATGTCAGAATCTCCGACGAAAAAGGAAAATCAATCCTCAAGAGAATCCATGACAAATTCAATCCGCTTGTTTCCCAGATGGAAATGCCGGGAAAAGACGAGCAGTTCGGAGGAGGGAAAAAAGATCTAGGCTGCATTGTATTGACCTACCATGCCTCAGACATCGACAACTATTTCATCCCATCCACTCAAGAAGCATCGTATTACGCCTACTATCAGACGAATATTCCAGATTCCACAAACCGCATCTTTTCCGGAAACCTTTACGATGAAGAATGCAAGGAAATCTACAGCATCTTCGAATCCACCTTTAAGGAAGAAGAAAACCACCAACATAAAACAGCAGGCAAAGACCACCTCTTCCAACCGAAGTAGACACAGAAACGATTGTTCATGACCGATAGGAAATACCTCCTTTTCCATTGTATTTCCTTTTTTTGATCTACGGCAAGTCATTCATCCGTCTAACAAATCGGATATCACTTTGATATAATCAGTGGGAAATGAGAAGAAACAGAATCATCTACCGTCTATGCCTAGACAGCATGATGGCCGCCCTTTATTTCATCCTGACCTATGTCTCCATAAGGATCGGAGAATACCACATCACGTTCGCCTCCTTGATGGTGATTCTCTCCTCCCTTCTTTTCGGACTTCCGGATTCCTTGATGATTGCAGGTCTAGGAGAATTCCTCAACCAGACACTATCCTATGGAATAACCATCACGACACCGCTATGGATCCTTCCTCCGCTGTTCAGAGCTTTGATCATCTCTCTTGTCAGCATGCATTTCAGAAAGAAGAAAGACAGACTCCAGAACCACAAAATCCTCTATTTCACGACCATCGTCCTGGCAGGACTTATCACCTCCGCATTCAACACCCTGGCTACCTATCTGGACGGAATCATATACGGCTATCCTGTAAATTTCATCCTTCTTACCACCCTTGTCCGGTTTTTGATCAATGCCATAACGGCAGTCATCCTATCCCTACTTGCATTACCGGTAAGCAGAGGCCTAGAGAAAGCCATCTCTCACACAGAGAAGACTTCGGAGAAAACAAATGAGTGAATCCCTATACGACCAGTTCAAGAACACGGAAGAAAAATACCCGGAAAACCTCGCCCTACGCTTCGAAAGGAAAACCTATACCTACCGAAAACTCAAAAAACAAATCAGAGACTGCGCAAGAAGACTTACCTCTCTTGGCATAAAGAAAGGAGACGTCGTCTCCGTCTCGCTGCCCAACTGTCCGATTTCCGTCCACCTTTTCTATGCCATCTCCATGCTTGGTGCCATATCCTATAACATCCACCCTCTTACCAAAGCAAGTCAGATATCCAAGATGATGAAGAAAGCAGAATCCAGAATCCTCGTTTCCTTATCCCTGAACAGCAAAGACCTCAACGACAACCTGGACAAGGAGATCACCTGTATCATCGTAAACCCCTATTACCGGGAAAACATCGTCAAATATCTCGTCGTAAGAAAAAGAAGCAAAGAAAAAGGAAGACTAATTCCCTACGAATCCATAAAGAAGGCAAAAGAAGTCCAGATCAGCCATCCAGACGAGAATGACGACAGCGTCTATCTCAACACCGGAGGGACAAACGGAGAACCCAAGGTCGTCCGCCTGTCCAACGAAAGCATCAACTACCTGGCCAGACAGGGCTATCCGCTCATCCAGGGAAAAGTAGAAGACATCAAGATATTGACAGCCATCCCGCTCTTCCATGGGTTCGGGCTAGGAATGGGTGTCCATACCCCATTAAGTGCAGGAGCCTCGACACTGCTCATGCTCAAGTTCAACACCAAAGAAGCCATAAGATACATCCAAAAAGGCCAGGCAACCGTACTTCTTGGCGTACCTGCCCTTTATAACGCTCTCCTCTCCAGGAAGAAATTCTATGGTCCTTTCCTGAAGAAGCAGATCATCGCCTATATCGGAGGAGACAACGTTCCCAAATCGCTGTTGGAAAAGTGGAACAAGACCATGGAAAAATACGGTTCCAAAGCAAGGCTATACGAAGGATACGGACTGACGGAAACGGTAACCTGCTGTTGTGTCAACACCAGGTTCAACAGAAGCCGCGAAAACTCGATCGGACATCCACTCAAAGGAATCGATGTCCTGATCCGGGACCCTATGACAAACCAGATCAAAGGGCCCGATCAGGATGGGGAAATCATGATCGCAGGTCCGACTCTGATGAACGGTTATCTGAACCAAAGCGGAAACGAAGACGAGGTCTTCGTGACCATAGACGGAAGAAAATATCTTTCCACCAAAGACTGGGGATACAAAGACGAGGACGGATACCTCTATTTCCGTCAGAGAATGAGAAGAATCGTCAAGATCAACGGAGAAAGCCTCTGTCCGAAGGATGTCGAGGACATCGTTCTGGAAGACAAGAACGTCTATGAAGCCTACTGCTATGGGGTAAAGGATCAAAAAAGAGGGCACTGCTTCCGCCTTGCCGTATCCAGAAACAGCCAATTCGAGCTGGAAGAGGAAAAACTCAGGGAAGAACTCTTCTCCATCATCCGGAAAAAACTTCCGCCCTCCTATCTTCCGGATCAAATCGATATCTATGAAAAGCTACCTCACACAGCAGTTGGAAAAATCGACACGACAAAATTCAAGGAATCCTGATTGAAAAGACATCCGCGCGATGTCTTTTTTAGGAACAAAAAAACAGTTTCCGCTACCGGTCAATCAGACCAGATAGAAGAAACTGCCGATAAAATACAATATCAGTCGATCCTTACGGTATAGCTTGTGACATCAGTGACGACTTCGCCGTCGATCTGAAGGCCGCATGGTTTATCGAAGCTGACCTCGATTTCCTTTCCGCTAAGGACAAAGACATGCTTCTTGTCCTTGACATGCTCGCCTTTGAAGATCTTCGGAAAGAGCATCAGGGTACCGAGTTTGCCACGTCCATGGATCGTAACAAAGGAAAGCAGTCTTTCCGCACGGTTCTGATTCGGTGCAATCATCATACCACCGCCATAATAGCGGCCATACATGCTGGATGCCAGATAGACCTTGTCGAATTCATAGCTCTTCCCATCCACCTTGACAGAACAATGCCTTGGGACATAGGACTTGAGCAGAAGTGAAATCGTGATATTGGAATAATTGATATCCTTCTTTCCTTCCTTCTTCATCTCTTCGGCCTTGACACAGCATTCTCCGTCGATGCCATAGCCGATGCCGTTGATGAAACGGTATGTCTTGTCTTTCACGGTGATGGTCGGAAGATGAAGGAGCTTGTCATTGAGCGGAATCAGATGATCCTGATTCTCCTTGTCCTTCTGATCATTGAGGAAATCGTTTCCGGTTCCCGAAGGAAGAAGATAGAGTTCACATGGGAAAGAAGAAGGATCGAACGCATTGATGAAATGATTCAATGTTCCGTCTCCTCCGGCAAGGATGACCTTGTCCTCCCTTCGGAACTTCTTGACTTCTTCGTTCCAATCCAAATCCGTAGAAAGAAGCTGGATGTTCTCCTTCCATTTCTCCTCAAGAGCTTTCTTCTGAGGAAGAACATCCCTTTCCCCGTTGTTGTTGTCGGAAAAAGGATTGTAATAAAGATAGACCATTTGTTTACCT
>DHKM01000062.1:0-4686 GCA_002404835.1 Caryophanales bacterium UBA4694
AGCACCTGGGCAGACCGAAAAGATAAAGAATGTTTTACATCCGTATACTATTATAGTCGCATGAAAGCATTTACAAATTCCTAAACAACAAAAAAAGAGGCCGTTGATCAACCTAACGGTTTTTCAACAGTCCCCTATATCCGTTTTCAAAACAAACTCTACTAAATGTCGATAAATCCTATTTAACGACAGCCTGATATAACTTATCTTGCATAGAATCTGAGAAGATATTCATCATCTTCATCTCGCCAGCAATGTTGATGTTATAAGCGATCTTTGGTTTCTTTACGTTAAGCACCTTATAAATGAGCTTGGCAAGTTTAATAGGTTCTTCGATTTTACCTGTTTGTTTTTCGGCCAAAGAACCCATCTTTTTCATAACTGATGGATAATGAGTCGTTTTGGCTAACATGTTATCGAAAGCAGCTTTCGTACCATCCTGCATCTTTGTTTTAAAGGCGCCTGGCCTAATTTTGATGACTTTAACACCTAAATAACAAAGTTCTCTTCTTAAGGCATCAGAATACATTTCCACCGCATGTTTACTAGCGGTATAGAAACCATTGAATGGTGTTGCGCCATAGATTCCGCATTCGCTTGAGATATTGATGATTCTGCCTTTCGCCTTTTCAAGCAAGGGGAAGAAAATCTTATTCACTCTCACCATGCCCATGACATTGACATTAAGAATTTTCTCCATGACGGAGGGATCTTCTTCAATTAAAGATCCCATTACCATAAAGCCAGCAAAATTAATGATGGCATCAAGGTGGTCGGTCATACTAGAAACAAGGGAATACGCTTCTTCAACAGCTTTCGTATTGGAAACGTTTAAGGAAATTTTCTTAATGTTAGGATCGGTTATTTCATCATGGTGGTTCACACCGGCAAAGACTTGATATCCGTTTTTAGACAGATATTCAGCAGTCGCTCTTCCTAAGCCTGTGCCTGCACCCGTAATCAATACCGTTTTCATTTTTTAATCGTGTCCAAAAAATCATTTTCGTTGGTGATCTTTTCGTATTCCCTTTGCTCGGTATCATCGTGTAATGGATCCCATACTTGGGCAAAGAAAGGATCTACTTTGGCTCGTTTAGCGTAGTTCCAGCTCTTGCTTTCGCATTCAGGGCACCAGAAACCACCTTCGAGAATTAAACGTGGGGAAGCTTCAAAAACATGGCCAAACGCGTCTTTAAATTTCAATTTGCTTGTCCAGTCGCCTTTAACCATATCTGTGGAAAGAAGCTCTCCACCACGGAATTTTGCCGCTTTTCTCATATCCGTGATATCGAGTTCGCTTTCGGGTTTGCTTTCATCATATCCATGATCAAGCATAATGATCTTGTCATAATCTTTGTAAGGAACAAACTTTCTAAAATCGGTCGGCAATTTAGCTTGTTTTTCTTTTCCACCCCAATACGCTTCAATTTGAGGTTCGAGATTATCCTTCAAGAAATGGATGGTTCCATGTTCTGTCATTGCTAGTTTCTCGAATCTCTTCTTCATGATGGATCCGATCATCTTTTGACCACCCGGCATTTTGCAAATGACTTTTAAAGCGTGAAAACTAAATCCCATCGTTTCTTGGAAACAATCATAGAAATAGTCCATAGAATCCTGTTGAAAATGGAGATAATTCTCTAGTTTGTCAGAATCTAAGTAATATTGTCCATGGAAGTTCCTTGTGGCGATAATGGAAGGATTCAGAACATATTCAAGATGGGTGAGATTAAATCTGCCATACATATCTTGATAGAGCTTATAGGTATTGATACGGCATTTCTCTCCACCGCCGATGTTATAGATATGATTCCAGAAAGAAGTTGGAAGTTCGTGATTAAAGAATTCATAGGTAAGATTTCTCATCGCTCTTCCCGAATCTCTATCCGAAACATATTCCAAGGCGGTATCTAAGCAATTATGGAACATAATGGCATCTTCAATCTTAGCCATTCCTTTGCCAATAATTCCCGTTTGACGAAGGGAAGCCCAATGTTTAAGACCTGACTCAATAACGTATCTTTCAGCCGCTACCTTAGAAACGGCATAGTAGTCAAACATACTTGGCTTAATTGGATCGCCAACTCTTCCCCAATGGATTGGAGGCATTCTATCCCCCGTCTCAGCGACCGTTCCAATATAAACGAAATAGGTCGTCTCGTTTTGATGCAGTTCTTTGATTGCTTGGATGAGATTATATGTTGAACCTAAATTCACAATCATTGCCTTCTTAGGATAATAATCTGCAAAAGGCGAGACAAAAGCGGCAATGTGAAGGATTAAATCCACACCCCTAACCGCTTTCTTTACGATTTCGTAGTCATCTAAATCGCCCCAAACAATTTCAAGACCGTCGAGATGTTCATATTCCGCTAAAATCTTGTGGTTCTTTTCTGAATCACGAGCAACCAAACGGATATTGTAGTTTTTTAAATCACCTTTCATTTGTAACAGGGATTGGTAACCCATATTCCCTGTTGCGCCGGTAACCAAAACCGTTTTCTTATCCATTTTGCTTATTCGCCTTTCATATCGACAACTTGAATTTTCTTTAAAGCGACGTCTTTGCTTAAAATAGCTGAATCAGCAATGGCTTTGTTGATATCGTCCTCGCCAACGTGAAGTTTTTCACACCCTAAAGATTTATCAATGAAAAGATCGGAACATTGAAGGGTTTTGAAAGCAACCATATTCAATCCGGAATCAATGCCTCTCTTCTTAAATTCTTTCATTTGGGCTTTGCCACCAATGGTATATAAGAAGGATGGGATGGTCTTCACTTTGATATCTTTGCCTAAGGCTTTGCCAAAAATAGGCAGCAATTCATTCCAAGTCATATTCCAGTAACCGATTGGATAGCAGTTTCCTCCTTTGTTATATTCAATTGCACCAGCAAGAGCTTCGCCAACTTGTTTAACGGTAACCATTGCCGTGCCACCCTTGGTGTACATAACGGATTTCTTTGCTTTAAGTAACATTTCAGCCATAAAAACCCATACCGGTTTTCTTCCTGGCTGAGTACCAAAGATATAAGGAAGTTCAAGAACAGCGACATCCATTGTTCCATCTTTAGCAAAAGACATGGCAACATTTTCTTGATCAATGCGAGAACGAATATATGGATGATCTTCTGTTAAATGCCATTCTGGGTGCAATTTGGCAAAATACGAGAAATAAGAACCACAAATACTAACATGTTTAATGCCAACTTTTTTGCCAATGGTAAGTAAACGAGCGATTGGGTCAATGTTATATTTCTTATAAAGATTATAAATAGGAGCTGGTCCTTCAACTCTTTCATCAACGCCGGCTGCAAAAACAAAACCTTCGCAGCCTTTCATCTTACCTTCAATCTCTTCATCACTCATATCGAGATAGTTACCGAATTCAATCTCCATCTTTGGATTCAGTTTTGCTCCCGCAGGAAGCGGAGGCAAAGCTAAAGTTTTGACTTCGTGTCCCCTCTTGATAAGTTCGTCAGCAGCTTGGGAGCCTAATAATCCGGTTCCACCAATCATAAATACCTTCATGATGTTCCTCCTTTTATGATTTGCTATATAATATAATTATCAACATCGTGTTGTTTTCACAATATGCAGTCTATTTTAAAAATGATTGTAAAACGACATTCATCAAAGAAATGTTGATTTGAGGACAAATTCATGGAAAACAATCGTCGTACAAAAATGACTAAGTTATTGCTTAAAACTGCTTTATTCGAAATATTGAAGACAAAAGATGTCTCAAAAGTATCCATAAAGGAACTTTGTGAGGAGGCGGACATCAACCGCACCACTTTTTACCTTCATTACACCCAGCCAGAAGATGTCCTTCATGAAGCGGAGGAGGATGCCTTAAATGATTTAATGGAAGATCTAAGCAGGCTTTCCCCAAATATAAGTACAAAGGAGTTTCTCATCGAATTTTTCCGGAAGATTCGTTTAGAAAAAGAAACATACAAAACCTTATTTTCCCAAACTGGAGACAATCTTTTCGTCAATGGTCTAAAAGAAGGGATCTTAAACAGCGGGACCGTTCTCATTAAAAAGACAGAATTTCCAGACTATTTCTCCGAATTCATCTTAACTGGTAATCTTGCTTTGATAAAAAAATGGTTGGATGAAAGTTGTAATATTCCCGAAGATAAAATGGCAAATTTAATTTACGAGATCAACCACCGTATCGTTTGATAAAAATGGTGGAAAGAAAAAAAGGGGCTGAAAAACCTCTTTCTAATAAAAAAGAGGCCGTTGATTAATCTAACGTTTTTTCAGCAATCCCATCAAGAATAATTCCCCCTTCCAGTTTCATCGGAGAGATGGGTTTATTGATGATGAGAAATTTTCGATTCGCATCCTTGACGAATCTAAAAGGAGCCAGTTCTCTTTTCTTTGTAGTTTCCATATCGATATTATCGGAAACCTGCAAATAGAACTTATCAATTCCTTTACAAGCGATAAAATCGACTTCTTAACTTTTAAGAACGCTTCTTTTCTCTTTGTTCTTTTCCACCTGGTCAAAAGTGCCGACTTTCACCTGATAACCTTTAATGAGCAACTCATTATAAACGATATTTTCAATCATTTGCCCCATATCCAAAGACGTGAAATCCAATCTCGCATTCCTCAAGCCGACATCAGAAAAATAATACTTCTTTGTCGCTCCGATATAAGAGCATCCTTTGAT
>DHKM01000062.1:4751-7929 GCA_002404835.1 Caryophanales bacterium UBA4694
ATATTTTTCAATTGTTTCACGACTTAATTTATCTTTTTTACGACTTATAAACATATTAGAAATTCTTTGTGTATTCAAAAGCTATCCAGAACAAGAAGCGATGATATCGCATATTTCATCCAATGATTCGCTTTTTCGGAACCTATTGTGCTCAATGATATCTTTTAAATAAGTGGTTTCAAATAGTTGCTTCAGATAGTTTTCTTTTTCAGTGGCGTTGTTTTTCAATACACATAAAGGCATGCCGCCATAGCGAACATATTCATAAAAAGCCGCATACTTATCTCCGCCCACATAATCATAGTATTCCTTAAAAAATAAAGGATATAAATGGATATTAGTAGCCTTATCTCTAAATTCAGTTACGACATCCTTCGATAAAAGCTTTGAATTACTTCCTGTCACATACAAATCTAGATTTTTTAATCTAGAAAGGCCCAACACTACATCGACAAATGAGATGATATTTTCATCAGTTTCTTTTGCAATGATGATTTTTCCATCCGTAAACACCGGATTGATTATTTTAGTCACCAATTGAATCTCATCGATAAATACATAATAATATCGGCTAGGATCTTTCGCCTTCTCTTTCACGTAAGAAGCCAATTTCAAAGGGTTTCGATAAGAAGCGTTATTGATATCATCCAGTTCGATTTGGATGATGTCAGAATCCATAACTCCTTGCGAAATCAAATAATCATATTAGATTTGATTTAACAAATAAGATTTTCCACAACGTCTAATGCCAGTGATGACTTTAGGAAATCCATTTCCTTTTGCCTGAATTAATAAATCCAGATAATGATTTCTTTGAATCATAGATAGTCTCCTTTTTTATAGAATTCTATATTTTTTCAAAAAAAGAAAAAACACGGATTGCTCCGTGTTGAATTTTAGATGGCGGAGCAATGTGGGATTTTTCCGAACTTTTTTGAAATCCTCGGTTCCCTTAACGCCTCAAGTTTAAAAGTTCCTTTGATTCAATTCTGTTTTTCCCAGAAAAGTCCATTCTCAGAAATCGAGGTCTTCACTTTTCAAGAGGAATTCCTTTATTCCGATAACTGTGATGCCTTCTTCGATCGTCCACGCCTTTATATTGTCTTTGACCACGATTGTTTTCTCGAAATTATCGTACACGCTCAGCAATGGTCTTTCTTTCCGGACCGTTTTTTCTCTTGTATTCAACGATAAAGCAGATTGTATGTAGTATTGTTTATTGAACTGATTGCAAACAAAATCAATTTCGATTTGTTTCTTTTGATCCCCTTGACGAATTAGCATCACACCTACATCCACATTATACCCACGTATCAGGATTAAAATATTTTCTGTTTCATCTTTCATCAAGATCGAGCTTGATAATATGGTCTTCCTTTACGTGTTCTTTTATCAAATAATCTTTGTAAAGCGGATCAAGCAAAAAAGATTTCCCACATCTTCTTATCCCTTAGATGATTTTAGCCAGAACATTTTCTCGCTTATTGATTAATTGGCACAAATAAGAATCTCGCTCGATGATTTCCATAGAATTTCCATTGAATATTTTTTCCGTAAACGGAATTTATTTTCAATGATTATATAATTCTAAATAGCCGTTGGTTCAATAACGGAAGATTAATATTCTAAAAGCTTAGTAAAACCCTATATATAAAATTTACAGCGACTAAAAAAGTGCTGTTCCAGCCATCCGGCATCTTAGCCAAACGCTTAAACAGCACCATAATTTTCGATGGGCGAACAATACAGAATTTTTTCGAACTTTTTCATCTGACAGCCATTTCGATCAAACGATGAAAATTCTTTTAGCCTATTGCAATAGCCAGTCAATTAAATTCAAGGATTTGATGCCCTCATAAGAATTTATATAATTTCTATCCATTGATAGAACGACTTTCTCATAATTATCATCAATCATTCGTAATGGTCTTAATTCACGTTCACGTGTCTCGGGCGACTGCATGCTCTCTGTTACTTGAATATACATTTTTTCGTTTGGCTTTTCGACTATAAAGTCAGTCTCCAGTTCCCCGATTTTACCCACGTAAATACGATAATCTCTTCGAACAAGCTCTAAAAATACAACATTTTCTAGAATATGCCCTCTATCTGCATCACGATATCCTAACAGCATATTTCTAAAACCAAGGTCAATAATATAGTTCTTTTCTAAAGTCTTTAGAAATCGTTTGCCTTTTACATCGTACCGCCGGACAGAAGAGAAAAAGAAGGCTTCCTGCAGCATTTTAAGATACTTGTCGACTGTTTTACTAGCAATACTTCTATCTTTTCCTTTATTAATATTTCCCTCTTGTGACAAAGAGTTTCCAATACTGTTAGGTGAAGTGATACTACCGATATTTGAGCAAAGGAACAATATGAGCTTTTCCAGGATAGATTGATCCGCTTGTGGATTACGAAGCAAAACATCTTTTAAGACGATTGTTGAATAAATCCCTTCGAGGGCTTGATTGCTTCTTACTTCATTAAATTGATATTCTCTTAAATTAGGCATTCCTCCAAACTGAAGATATTTCTGGAACTTTTCTTCTATGCTAACTGATGCTTCAAAACAATAGAATTTTAGAAATTCTCTAAAAGAAAGGGGCAGCATGCGTATTTCCACATATCTTCCTGATAATAATGTTGAGAATTCACTGGATAATAAATAAGCATTCGAACCCGTGATATAAATGTCGACATTAAAATCCAGGCGAAAAGACTCGATTGCTTTTTCCCAGTGTTCGACCATCTGCAATTCATCAAATATCAAATAGGCTTTCCCCGTCTTAGGGATGCGCTTTGAAACATAATCATAGAAAGCCACGTAGTCTAAAAGATTCCGATAGCGTAATGATTCGAGATTCATATGAACGATATTATCTTCTGGTACACCGGTGTGCAAAAGGTATTGGTGAAATAAATCCAATAAAGAAGACTTGCCGCATCTACGGATGCCTGTTATTATTTTCACTAAATCAACATCCTTGTTTTCAATCAACCGGTTTAGGTATTCGGGACGATTTATAAGTTCGTTCATAATTAAGCTCCTTTTTAAGGATAACATAAAAAATAAGAAGTTTTTGAAATTCAAGTTAAAAACTTTTTAAAAATACTAATTTTTAGACTTGCATTGCCAAAAAACGAGTATTTTATAGGGAGTAACATAAAGTTTGTG
>DHKM01000019.1 GCA_002404835.1 Caryophanales bacterium UBA4694
AATCTTAAGGATGAATTGGAAAGGATCCAGAAGCTTCTAGAAGCCAAGATGAACGGGGAAACGACGGAAAGGGAGTATCAATCCAGGGTTGATCTCGTTCAGTCTAGAATAGAACTCATCGACTCCATGAACAGTGATGCCGAAATCTTCTACAGCCATTATTACCTATGTTTGATATCGCGTTCGAAAAATGACGCGGAATCCACTTTGGACAGGGCAAAATCCATCTTAGATTCGGGAGGTTTACCTGCAAGGAGATTAGGGGATGAAGAATTGGCTTCTTTCCTTTCTGCCGCCTTTGATCCATATGGGCAAAAGATTGATATCGATAATGTTAAATTTTCTCTTATGAGGGCAAAGCAAAACGGGGAATCACTGTCGCACATTGTCCTCAACGATTGCCCGCTCAAGGTGAATAATGGATGGGGAGAAGCCCTTTTCGACATGGAAAACACGAAGGTCGTGATGAGAATTAAACCGGTGGATAAGGCGAAAGCCGTGAAAAGAATCGACAACGCAATCCTTGAAATCCAGACGGGCACCGGCTCCTTTAGAGCTAGCGACGTTCTCGATAAAGAAGTCCATCTGGATTCCCTCCAGGATTTGCTGGAAGGCGTTCAAAATGAGAATGAGACGTTATTCGATACGACCGTCATAATCGCTGTTTATGACAAATCGGGTGAGAGCAAAAACAGGAAAGCCGTCAAGGCGAAGCTTAGGGATATGGGCTTTGGCTACACCGAGATGCTCGGAAGGCAAAATGATGCCTACGTGACGTCGATGCTTTCATCCATCGACAAAGTAAAGGTTAGCCGTGGAATCCAAACGTCTTCCATCGCCGCTTGCTTTCCTTTTGTTTCGAATTCCATCATGGACAAAAATGGATTGCTGATTGGCGAGAATAGGCTTCCTGTGTTTTTGGATTTTTTTAAGAGGGACAGCGAATTCGTCAATTCGAACATGGTCATCATGGGAAAGCCAGGCTCCGGGAAGTCCTATGCTGCCAAGACAATCATCTCTTCCTTGGCAAGCGATGACTGCAGAGTGTTCGTACTTGACCCCGAAAACGAGTATGGAAGGCTTGCGGAAAACCTAGGTGGAGCTTCTATCGACGTGTCTTTTTCAAACCATGGGATGATCAACCCCTTTGAGGTGATACTCGGAATCGACGACAATGAGAATTCCCTCTATTCGCATTTGCAGTTTTTGGAGGAGTTCTACCGCTTGATACTCAAAGGAATCAACGAAGATTCGCTTGAGCTTTTAAACAAAATCACCCAAGAACTGTACAAACGTAAAGGAATCGGTCCCGAATCAGATTTCAAAGAGTTTACGCCTACAGACTATCCGACTTTCGATGAATTGGGAGAATTGGTCAAATGCAAAATCCATGAGGAAAAGGATGAATACAACCGCTCTTGCTTGAAAGTAATCGAGAATTACATATCCAAGTTCCTCGCAGGAGGAAGAAACTCCAATCTATGGAACGGACATACTTCCTTCTCGCCGAAAGAACAATTCCTTTCCTTCAATTTCCAAAGGCTTTTGGCGAATAAAAACGATACGACCGCCAACGCCCAGATGCTCCTCATATTGAAATGGGTCGAGAATGAGGTTATGAAGAACAGGGATAGAAACATCAGAAGCGGAAAGAAAAGAAGAATCGTCGTCGCCATAGATGAAGCGCATTTGTTTATCGATGACAAATACCCGATAGCTTTGGACTTCATGTACCAGCTTGCGAAGAGAATTCGAAAATACGATGGCATGCTTATCATCATCACCCAAAACGTGAAGGATTTCACCATAAGCCCAGAGACGATAAGGAAATCCAGCGCCATCATCAACGTCTCCCAGTATTCCATGATTTTCTCCCTTTCACCGAATGACATGACCGAGCTTTGCACCCTGTATCAAAATGCTGGCTGCATCAATGAATCGGAGAAGGATGCCATTATTCACAATCCTAGGGGAAGGGCATTCCTCGTTTCTTCACCAAGCAAAAGAGGCTGCTTCGATATCGTGGCGACGGATATGGAGGAAAAATATTTCTCATAAAAAACGGAAAAACTCCGCAAAGCCTTAATAAAACGAGCGGGTTATGCTAGTATGTAATCAATCAGATGCATATGATTCGCAGGTGTTCCTAAGTATTCGTGGAACCGAGTTGAGCGTAGTGCCTTGGGCTCGTTAAAAGGAAGTTGCACATTCAGCCATGGAACAGCGTGGTGGTTCTCAAGCTCTTAGCCTTAAAGAGCTTTTTGTTTGATCAAAAAAAACCGCTCAAATAATGAACGGGTGAGAGAAATGAAAGTGTTAATATGCTATAATTTTTGAATTTTCAAAGAAATATCATCTCCTGCTCCATTAGAATCCAGTACATTTGATGGGTTATATTGGCAATAGAATATTGCATAGGTTTTTCCTTTTAAGTAACTGTTTTCAATTGCGGCGTTTCTACCATCATAATCGTCGTTGTAGTTGACGTTATAGACATTATCATTCGGTGATGTGGGATCGACCACATATAAGTAATTGTCGAATTCGCTCGTTAGACTTAGTTTATATTTTCCATCTTCAGGAACTGTCCAAGTAATCATTTTTGAATATTTAGTTGCTAAATAGGAACCCCATTCATAATTAGGGTAGTCTTTGATGTTTACAAAATTTTCAAATTGATACATGTTCGCAGCATCGTTGGATTTCGCGCCATAGATAGGGGCAATGCAAAGTTTTGTTAAACCGCCTGTGGATGAGCCATACATTTGTAGTTTGAGTAAGTAGTTTGTATCACTGTAAAGATAACGATAAATCAAGGCATTTCTTCCATACCCATCGTCATCGTCTGATTCGATGAGTGTTGTTCCGTCGGCACTGTATAAGCTCATTACGACATCGCTATTTCCGAAGGTTTGTAGCAGCTTTGTTCCCGAGAAATCGAACTTTATGTTAAACGTGTACTCTGTGCTAGGGGCTATTGCTATGCTTCTTTCAAAATATCTACTATTTGAAATTGAAATTGTTTCTATCGCTGAATTGGGCTTGTTGAATTCGTAGTAACTTGAATAATACGGGCCGGTTTCAGAGCCTAAAGTGGCATATGATTTGATTCTTGCATAGTATTTACCGCCGTTAGCAGCAACTATTTTTCTCCACAAATGGGATGGAATCTGTGTCCTTGTTGATGTTGTTTCATATTCGCCGATAAAACCCATGCTTGAATCATAAAATGATAGAATGAATTTGTTGTTGCCATAGTTATAGGTGTTTTCGTTGAAAGATATGTCGCTTCCGTTTGCCGTCCAAGAAAATGTAGGGCTTATTGAATAGTCATCCAAGGAAGAGGTAATTGAGAAGTTGGACGCGCTCAGTCTAAAACCTTCGAGTAATTTTCCTAGGGAATCCTGAGAAAAGGAGAGTCCGCTATTTGTCAACGAATTGATGAAACAACTAAAATTCTCAGGATTATATGCAGTCATGACGGTCCAAAGGTCGGAATCCGAAATAGAAATTTTATCATAAGAAAGCGAATTCTCGGTATCCCACAGCCTATACAAAAAACTCATTATGATTTGTTCATCTGACTCCCCATCATAGCTATTGTATTTCCACGAGTTTTCGTTGCTGGTCGCTTTTAGATTTTGCTTTACCTTGTTATATGATTCATATTTCGAATCGCCTACTGTAGGGATGGTTTTGATATCGCTAGAAAACGTTGACTGTGCTGAAACCGCAAAGAAAGTGGGCCAAGCTTCTTTCCAGGCTAGACCCACACCTTGTTTCTTTGCATTCACGATTTCCGTGCTATCGATGTTGTAATTAGATGATTGTTGACTTTTGAGATTAAAATAATTGTAGATGTCATTATAGTTTATATAGTGCGTCCCATAATAATTTTGCTGAAAATAATGGTATTGGAGATGATGCCCATATTCATGTCCGATTGTATCCCATGATGCATGAACAGCCGGGTATCCAGAATTGTTTTGTGACGCCTTTCCTAGATGTATGGTATTGCTTCCATTCGAATAGAAAGAACCTTCTTCATCATCATTAACTGGATAAATGATTTTACATTGTTCGATGTCATTTCCGCCATTCAAAGATCTTGCATAATTTGAATAGTTGTAAATGGCAGAAAATATCTGCATCGCTCTTGCTAAATCGTCATTTTTGGAAATGGAGAAAACATACGTTCCAAAATTATACGAATCATTGTTTTCCATTCCTTGTAGCCTTTGGGCATATTCATAGACTGTTCCTGAATCGTTGATCACTTTTCCCATATTGTTTTCGGCATAGACATGAATGTCGCATTCATAGGCCCAAGCTGTCCAAATGCCACTGAAGTTGATGCTAAAGTATCCAGATGAGTTGGTGTAAGTTGAGGCATCTCCCCAACTACCTGTGAATGTAAGCTTCACTTTTGCGCCGACCAAAGGATGTTGTTTGCCTGCATCATCCGTCCACTTCAGATAGCCATAAACTTTTCCACCTGCAATGACCCGGTTCGGGCCGCCTGCGGTGTCTTTGAAATCGGCCGTGGGTCCTCTATCTTCCGCTTCGATTGAATCATTATCCATGTATTGATGTCCGGGAAGTTCGTTTAGCAAAGCCAAAGCAGAATACTTTGATATACAGGAAATGGCGTAATTTCCGTTTTGTCCTTTCATGGAATAGATGGTTCCATTGGCTTTTATTCCGTCATTTTCGAATTCTATTGCCAAGCAGCCGTCAACGGAAGGCAGTTTGCAGGAAAATGCAAAGGTTCCTTTGCTAAAGCTCATTTCGTCTAATGTGATATTTCCAGACGTTTTCAGTATGGGCTTTGACTGATAATCGGTTGTGATTTTGAATTTGAAATACTCACTTTCCGTAATGATCCCATTACCAAAATCAAAAGCAATCTTGGCTGCCGTATCTTCGTTGTTTTCCACACATGATGAATTGAAGGTTTGCTTTGGCTGGTTCGATTCTTCCCTGATTCCGTCATGCATTGTTCCGCCGTTAAATCCCAGTAAGGAGATCACGGCAAGTGTCAGAAGTTTATTCATTAATGTTTTCCTTTTTCTCGGGCTCCAAAAATTCTATGAGTCCATCTTTTAGAACGTACCTGATCGATCTTTTGTCATAACATTCAACCTTGTTGTTTTCCTTGCCGTATGCGGTTTCGTGGCCGTCGACAAAGACTGAGGCAAAGGTGTCTCCATCTAGTGGTTCTATAGTGAATGTATACAATAAGATGCCTGCGCTTTCATATCCGGATAAATCGTCATAGGCTACAACATCCATGATCGAATTCTCTTTCGAGTAGAATTGTCTGCCGAAGAAATATGAGATTTCATGTTCTGAACTGAAGATTTCCTTTTCGGAAATGGTCTTTCCTGAAGAGTTTGAAATGACTGTTCTTTTTAAGGCCAAACTCAGTGTCTGCTGCTTTGAAAACGTAAATGAGTCCCAATCGGTGGTATGGTAATTTCCAAAGAACACTTCCAGGTTTTTCACCTTCTCTGCCTTTGTGTCGGTTCTGATCATTGTTTCGAACTGTGTCTCATAAGGTCTTACGAAAGCGTTGTCTGAATCCCGATTGAATCCGATTTCGATTGTTCTCGGCCTGCTGTCTAAGAGGCTGATCGGAATCAAGATTGCCAAAAGGACTGCTGCCATAGCCATGCAGGAAGAAAGAATAAGAAAAGGCTTTTCCTTAAAGAAGTGCATTTTTCTTTCTTTCTGCTTTTCGATTCTTTCAAAGGCTTTGTCGAAATCAAAAGTTGGGACCTTTATCGATTTCTTTGATTCTTTGATTCTTTCATCGATTGTCATTTTCTTTTTCTCCTTCCAATAGGGTCTTCAAATATTCCCTTCCTCTCTGAAGCCTTTTTCTTACGGCTTCCTCCGAGATGAACAGAAGCGAGGCGATCTCCTTTACTGTCATGTCGCCATAATAGAAAAAACGGATAGGCTCCTGATATTTTTTAGGAATCTTCGAAAGTGAAAGGAGGATTATGTCTTCATTTTCATAAAGTTCGGCTCTCTTCCCGTCTTGGCTTCTCATCGTCTCGTATTGCCTCTGCGCTTCGCTTGTCCTTTTCTCTTTGCGGATAATGTCAAGACATCTGTTCCTCGTTGTCTTCAATAGGAATGATTTGATGTTTCTGCTGTCTTTCGGCGTATGGAAATAGAATTCGAGGAAGATGTCCTGTGCGATGTCCTCTGCCACCTCCTTTCTTTTCACGTAGGAGAAGGCAAAACGATAAATATCGGGATAGAATTCTCGGTAAACTGACTCAAAATAATCATCATCTTGTCTCATCCTTGAAATCTCCTTTCATATATACAACGTCTGGTAAAGACGAAAGGTGACAGAAAACATAAAAAGTTTTTCGATTAATGGAGAATAGTGTTGGTCATATTTTTTTCTTTATGACATTTTTCTTCTTCTTTTTCGGGAAATATACCGTTTTTTCTGATTTTATGATCTTTGACAGCAGAATACGCATTCCGAGTTCCTCTCCGTATTTGGAATTCAGCCAGGCCTTATAAGAGATGAAGCAGAGCCTATCATCCAGACCAGATGCCTTCGTACCCGGGTGCTTCCTCATCTCATTGACAAGAAGCGCGGAATAATCGTTTATCGGCTTCATGAGCTTCAGCGATTCCTTTGTCTTCGGAATGGACTTCACGACCTTGTCCTTGAGCTTCTCATTCCGGATCAGAACCTTATGGGATTTGTCCGCGTCATGGACAAGGAGGGTGACATCATCCATCCTTCCGGAAAAGCAGCACAGGATGCTCAGTACGTCGACCTTCCCGGTCTTCATGACCCTGCAGAACATCGTTCCGTGTTCATCGTATCCAATACAAACGCATGCATTGGAAAAACCGAGTCCTGACTTCCGGCATTCGTCTTCTTCCTTCGATGTCCCTTTCCCGTTCGCAAAATGGAAATACACCTCATCGATCCAGGTCTTCCCTTTGAATTGGGCCTTGTCGATCCATGCCGTGGCAATGGAAAACGCCCTTTTTTGCCATAGAATCACGGTTTTCGGTGAAAGACCGATTATGACACAGCAGGATTTAACGGAGAGGTCCAGATAGATGCATTTGGCAAGATCGAGAAGTTCGGAGGCCGTCAGCTTCGAGGAGTGAAGATTCTTGCCATCGGAAACGACGTATATCTTTCCGCACTTCTTGCATCTGTAACGCTGGATACCCTGTCTTGTTTTTCCGTATCTTGAGTATTCCAAGCAGTGACAGTAAGGACATTCCGCTGATATTCTCGATTCTCGCGAAGATAGTCCCTCTTTCTCGAAGGTGTGCTTCTTTCTTTCCTTCTTTTTCTCGGTTCTTTGGAGATTCTGTTTATCGAAAAGCTCATCGACGGAAAGACCAGCATACCTCTCCGAGTATGCAGAAAAACTCTTTTTCTTCATTGGCGACAATTCCCTCTGATATCAGTGGGAAGACTACGAGGGAATCAGTCGCCAAACTTACCTAAGATAGTCTTCCCACTGACATCACCTAAGTTTGGCAGAAAATATTGTATCAAAAAAGTGGAGAAAGTGGGTATAACGACCAACACTATTCTCCATTAATCGAA
>DHKM01000017.1 GCA_002404835.1 Caryophanales bacterium UBA4694
GCAAACCAAGGTTTTTTTCTTTATAATCATTGGCAATGGAGAAAACGACAATGAAAAACAAGGCAGACGCCATTCTTGATTACCTTCTGGATCAGAAAAGGAGATTCTTTCTTTGTTCGCTAGGATTCGGAATTCTGATGATTCTTTATTTTCTTGTTCCGTTTTATATTACCCATACGGAGAAAGAAACGAACCTCATATCTGGATTTGCTTCCTTCTTCTATCTGAATGACCGAAAGGATCCTCTTTACTATGCGACTATGATGAATATCATGTCTCTTTGCTTTGCATCCATGATTGTTCTTTTCAGCTTCCTGGGATTCTATCCCGATGAGAATCGAACTCTCTTTGTAAAAAGAATCCTGTTGATGCTCTTTGCACTGAAGATTGTATTCGACATTCTGATGCTGGTCTTTTCATTTCAGACGAAGACGAATGTAAGGCCATGTCTAGGATGCGAACTGGAAATCGTATTCTCCTTTGTGTTTTTCGTTTTATATCTATTTGCTACTTTTCCTTTATTTTGAATACATCCGATTCGTAAGGCAACATGGCTTTATAATTGCTAGGATTATTGTTGTTGCAAAGAAGATTCTTTTCGATTTCGAAATGGGAAATAAGCTTATCGATTCTTTCGACACGATTATTCAGATTCAGAACGACAAGAAGTTTTTCTTCCGGTGATTCACGGATAAAAGCAAGAACATTCTCAGGTGTGTCTTTCATATAATGGATGGCACCGATAGATAGCGCCGATGATTTCTCTCTTAAAGCCGTGATCTTTTTGAAATAATTCAGGACAGAGTTTTCATCCTCTTCCTCTGTCTTTACATTAATTGTGGTGGAAAACGGGGAGAAAATCTGCCAAGGTTGGACTCCAGGAGCCGTGAATCCGAATCCGTCTTTATCAGAGAAAGCCATCGGAGCTCTAGCGTCATCTCTGCCATTGTGCTTTGCCTTTTTCATGGCAATCCATTTGGGAAGATGGTAGTGTTTATGGGCAAGATCGAAAATGAAGTGAGTGACAAGGTCGTTGCATTGATTGATTTTCAAGGAAGGATAATCTCTCATGCCGATTTCCTGGCCTTGATAGATAAACGGTGTGCCTCTTAATGTATAGACAAGAGTCAATAGCATCTTTGCTCCGATTTCCTCGTACCCCTTTTTGACGTATTTGTTTATGGCACGATGCTGATCATGGTTTTCAAGATAGACACCGTTCCATTTGATATCCTTTTGCCATTCCATCAAAGTCTTTTTGAAGACAATAGGATCGATATATTCCTTGCTCCATTTTCCGGCGTTGATGGCGGTATGAGCAAAGCTGAAGAATGTATCCAATTCCCCGTCGAGGAATTTCGGGCCGGTTTTTAACGTGACTCCGAAAGTTTCTCCAATCAAAACTCCGTGATGAGGAATTATGACATCCTCTCTAAGCTTCTTCAGGATTTTATGACACCCATCGGTAGCTACATAACGTTCCATTCCTACCGGCATTCCGGAAGTGAGTTTTTGCTTCTTTCCATCTCGGAAAGAGTCTTTGTAAATACATGAAATGACATCACAACGGAATCCATAAACACCCTTATCCATCCAGAAGTTCATGATTTTCTCGACTTCCTTCAGGACTTCCGGATTTCTCCAGTTGAGGTCTGGCTGCTCCTTGCTGAATAGATGAAGATAGAACGTTCCTTTCTCATTCTTGAGTTCTTCCCATGCAGAACCAAGAAAAGATGACTTCCAATTGTTTGGGACGGTTCTATGATGATGTCCCTTGCCTTTTTTGAAGATGTAATAATCTCGATATTTGGATTTTGGATTCTTGAGTGCCTCCTGAAACCAGGCACATTGATCGGAAGTGTGATTGACCACTAGATCCATGATAATCCGAATCTCTCTTTTTTTTGCTTCCTGAATCAAATTATCGAAATCATCCATCGTACCGAAAACAGGATTGATTTTGTAATAGTCGGAAATATCGTATCCCATATCGACCATAGGAGATGCATAGATAGGCGAAAGCCATATGGTATGAATGCCGATAGACTGAAGGTAATCCAATTTGGAAATGATTCCAGGAATATCACCTTTCCCATCTCCGTTTGAATCGCAGAACGACATCGGATAAATCTGATAGACCGCGTATTTGTTAAACCAATCCTGTTCCATTTTTATGCTCCTTTTTTATTAAAATGCAACAATCAAAGACCCTTCCCTTGCATAATAGGAACAAAGTCCAAGATTCTTTTTGATGACAATTTTCATTTGGGAGAAATTCTCTTGTATCAGATTCTTAAGTGCTTCGGCCATAGTACTGTTTTCGGTTTCAGATATGATGCAGTATGTGTTTTGGTCGTGTTTTGACATTTTGGTGATTTCGTTTAGATAACTTCTCATCAATCCTTTGTTTGTACGGCATTTTTCTTTGAGTTCTATAATACCATTTTTTGCAATTCCTAATGGCTTGATTTTAAGTTTTGTAGCTAAGAATGCAATGATTTTATTGATTCGTCCGGATTTTACTAGAGATTCAAAATTGGAAATGCTGAAGAGAAGATTTGTCTCAGAAACTGCCTTATTAAGTAAAGATTCCATCTTTTCAAATGGCGTATTGCTCTGAATCAATTCAATAGCTTTTTTGACCAGAAGCTCTTCGCTTCCTAATGCGGCTTTTGAGTCGATGACAATGACGTTATCCTTATCTTTTGAAATCATTTTGGCTGTATTTGCGGAGTTGAAGGATCCTGACAGTTTGCTTGTCAAAGTGATGATGATGTATTTATCGGCCCCGACAAGTCTTTTCAAATATTCATGTGGGGAAGGACAGGAAGTAGAAGAAACGGCATCCTTTTCTTTGAGAAGAGCAAGCATTTCTTTATTGTCGATGCTTCCGTCATCCACGAATTCTTTACCCTGAATATGGATAGTCAAAGGCGCGACTTCAAATTGAATTCCTTCGATATTCTGATAGTCCATGTTTGTCAAATTGCTGGCGCTGTCGGTGATGATTTTATATCTCATTTGATAATCCTCCTTATTTGACAAATATATTATAAACCAAAGACGGGGAAACGATAGGTAGAAAGGATTTTTGCCGGCACCATATATAGAATATAATAATAAACATTATGTTCCTTTTGATAGATGAAAATGGTAAAATTGAACTCGACTGAAAGCGGGTTACGCTTTTTGTGTTGCTATTCTGAACAAGAAGAAGCGTTTTTACCAACAACAAAGGAGTACGAACATGAGTTTTTTAGACAAACTATTCATGGTTGACAAGAGAGCTTTCCATAAAATCGAAAAGAAAGCGAAGAGTGTCTTCCAGTATGAAGAAAGATTCAAGAACATGAGTGATGCGGAACTGAAGGGCATGACTCCGATTCTCAAGAAGAGACTTGCCGCCGGTGAAACCGTCGATGATATTCTTCCGGAAGCGTTTGCTACAGCAAGAGAAGCAGCAAGACGTGTTTTGCATCAGTTCCCATATCCTGTCCAGGTTTTCGGCTCCACCGTTTTGAACGAAGGCGATGTTGCTGAGATGAAGACCGGTGAAGGTAAGACCTTGACGGCAACCATGGCTGTTTATCTCAACGCTTTGGAAGGAAAAGGAACTCATGTCGTCACTGTAAACGAATATCTTGCCAGTCGTGACGCCGAATGGATGGGAAACGTTTATCGTTTCCTTGGACTTACGGTCGGATGCAACCTCAGAGAAAAATCCACTCAGGAAAAGCAGGAAGCGTATAAGTGCGATATCACATATACTACCAATTCAGAACTCGGTTTCGACTACCTTCGTGATAATATGGCCAAATCTGTTCAGAACAGAGTCCTTAGAGGCCTTCATTTTGCCATTGTCGATGAAGCAGACTCCATTTTGATTGATGAATCCAGAACTCCTCTTATCATTTCCGGTGGATCTGGTATCACTGCTTCTTCCTACATTGCTGCGGATACAGCTGTCAAGCGTCTCCGTCGCGGAACAAAGAACGAAGAAACCGGAGAAACAACCGGTGACTATGTCATCGATGTCGAAAAGAAGACTGCTTCTCTCACCAATCAGGGTATGAGGAAAATCGAAAAGATGTTCGGTATCGAGAACCTCTTCGATGCTCAGTGGCAGGACCTTACCCATCGTGTCCAGCAGGCTTTAAAGGCCAACTATATCATGAAGAAGGACATCGAATACATGGTCAAGGACAACGAAATCCTTCTCATCGATTCCTTCACTGGACGTGTCATGAAGGGAAGAGAATATTCCGATGGTCTCCAACAGGCTCTTGAGGCAAAGGAACATGTCGAAATCAAGCCGGAAACCGTCACATTGGCAACCATCACCTATCAGAACTTCTTCCGTCTTTATGACAAACTATCCGGTATGACCGGAACCGCCAAGACCGAAGAGGAAGAATTCCGTAAGGTCTATAACATGCGAGTTGTTCCGATTCCGACCAACCGTCCGATCCAGCGTATCGACGACAAAGATCTTATCTTCGGAAACGAAAAAGCCAAGTATCAGGCTATCGCCGAAGAAGTCAAGGAAAGACATGCCAAAGGGCAACCGATTCTTATCGGTACCCCTTCTGTCGAAAAGTCTGAAATCGTGGACAAGCTTCTCAACGAGATGAATATTCCGCATGAAGTCCTCAATGCCAAGAACAACGAAAGAGAAGCTCACATCATCGAACAAGCCGGTCAGAAGAATGCAGTTACCATTGCCACCAATATGGCAGGCCGTGGTACCGATATCAAACTCGGAGAAGGCGTCAAGGAACTCGGTGGTCTTGCCGTTCTTGCTACGGAAAGAAACGAATCCAGACGTATTGATAACCAACTCAAAGGTCGTTCAGGCCGTCAGGGAGATCCGGGATATTCCCGTTTCTATGTTTCCTTCGAAGATGAACTCTTTGTCCGTTTTGCTTCTAAATCTACGAAGAACCTTTATGAGAAACTCGGAGACGATGCTTTGGAGTCCTCTATGATGTCCAATGCTATTACCACCGCTCAGAAGAGGGTCGAAGGCCAGAATTTCGATACCCGTAAACAGCTTCTCAACTATGATGATGTTCTTTCCCGTCAGAGAAAGATCATGTATGAAAGAAGAGATAAGATTCTCTATTCCAAGAGTGTCAGTGATACCATTCCTTCTTACTTCGATCTTGCTGCAAAACATATTGCCAAACAGGCTCTTGTCCAGAAGGATCAGGAACAGGTTGTCGATAGTAAGAAACTTACCGAGGTTGCCTGCAAGACATTGACTCTTGCTCCGGAAGAACTCGATCTCAAGGCATTGGAAGGTGCTTCCTATCAGGATGCCTATGAACTTCTTTCTGCCTATCTCCTTAAACTTTATAACGATCATTCCAAGGATTGGAAGGAAGATATGCGCAACTTTGCAGAGAAGACGGTTACCTTGGATTGTATCGACCGCCGTTGGACCAAACATATCGACCAGATGAGCAAACTCAGAGAAGCCATCTGGCTTAGATCCTATGCCCAGACTGATCCTCTTCAGGCTTATACCAATGAAGGATTTGATATGTTCAATACCATGAATGACAATATTGCTATTGATGCCGTCAGAACGCTTCTCCATGTTCAGTTCAGAGCTCAGCCGCAGACCAAGGTGGCTCCGATGAAGGAAACTCCGGTTGCTCCTCAGAAACCGGCTGAAGAGAAGAAAGAAGAACAGCCAAAGGCAGAAGAAGCTAAAGCGGCTCCTGAAGAACCGAAGACTGAGGAAGCAACCACTTCCGTCGGTGTTGATGAAAACGGTCAGGAAATCGTCACCAACGTCAAACCGGATGATGACGGAATCGATCGCTCCAATCCGACATCCAAGATGAATTAGTTCTATAGACTATACAATATAAAGGAGGCCTTGCAATGAAAGAACTATTCGAACTCAACAACAGCTATGAAGCTTTACAATCTCGCTATGGTGAGTTGCAAGGCTGCCTGAACGTTGATGAATTGAAAAATACGGCATCTGAACTTTATAAGGAAACCGAAGATCCGGCTTTCTGGAAGAATCCATCCAAGGCCAAGGACATCAATCGGAAACTTGCCGATTGCAACCATAAGGTCGAAAAACTGGATAATTTCGAAAAGAAGCTTTCTTCGATCCGTGAATCCTTGGATTTTCTCAAAATCGAGAACGATGCCGATATCTTCCATGATGCCGATGAATCCCTTGTCGCCTTGACAAAGGAATTCGATGAATTTGAAAAGGAACTTTTCTATTCCGGTGACTATGACCATCTCAATGCGATTCTGGAATTCCATCCAGGAGCCGGCGGAACTGAAGCTCATGACTGGGCTGGTATGCTTCTCAGAATGTATGAAAGATATTGTGACTTGGCCGGTTTTACTTTCAAGGTTCTGGATCTGATTCCCGGAGAAGAAGCTGGAATTTCTTCCTGTACTCTTTTGGTTCAAGGAAAAATGGCATTTGGAAATCTGCGCTCGGAAAACGGAGTACATCGATTGGTTAGAAATTCTCCGTTTGATGCAGATGGTGCAAGACACACGTCATTTGCTTCTGTCAGCGTCATTCCGGAAATCGATGATTCCATTGAAGTCGTCATTAATCCAAGTGATCTTAGAATCGATACGTACCACAGCTCCGGAGCCGGAGGACAAAATGTCAATAAGACCGAGTCGGCAGTCAGAATCACACATCTTCCTACCGGTATCGTTGTCTCCTGTCAGATTGAGAGAGATCAGCTTGCCAACAAGGAAACCTGTATGGCGGAACTGAAATCCAAGCTCTTCCAGCTTGAACTCAAGAAGAGAGAGGAAGAACTTGCCAAAGTTTCAGGCGTCAAGAAAGACATCTCTTTCTCAAGCCAGATCCGTTCCTATGTCTTCTCTCCGTATCAGCTTGTCAAAGATCACAGAAGCGAGTATTCAGAAAACACCATCACACCTGTGATGGACGGACATATCCAGAATTTCATCGATGCCTATCTTAGATGGGATTTCAAGAGAACACATCAGGTGAAGAAATAAGGAGTCTATATGAAGGAAAAGGTGAAAAACGTTTGGTCGAAAGCAATCAAGACCATCAGACACGAATTCACCAGTGAACCTCCGAAGAAAATGTTGAAAAACATGGCACTGGTGATAATCGGTGCTTTTCTTTTGGCATTGGGAACCGAGTTCTTCTTTGTTCCTCTGAACATCATTGGAGGTGGGGTCTCTTCTCTTGCCATGATTCTTCATTCGCTGCCTGGTTTCGATGTGATTTCCGTTGAAACCTATATTCTGATTATAAACTGGGGATTCTTCTTTATCGGACTTCTTGCCTTGGGACTGAAATATTCTCTCAAGACGCTTGTTGTTTCTATTGCCTATCCTCTTTTTATTCTTCTTATCGATTGGATTATCGACTCCGTCTCCCAGAATTTCTTCAATATCAATGTATCCATGGTCGATGGATTCACGATGGGAAATGTCGTCATCGATAAAAACGGGGCGATGGTCATCTCTTATCTTGTCGGGGCCGTACTTGGTGCATTCCTAAACGGGGTCGGAGTTGCTTTGGCTCTGTCTGGTGGAGGATCATCTGGTGGTACGGATGTCATAGTCCTATTACTGCATAAGTATCTTCATATTAATGTCGGAACGGGATCATTTCTCTCCGATTTCACCATCATCATGATCGGATTCTTCGTAAATTCCATGAACATCCTTCCAACCCTAGTCGGTGTGATGGCAGCCTTCCTATTGTCTGTGACACTGGACAAAGTCTATCTAAGCCGTTCTCAGTACTATATGGCATTCATCGTCAGCAAGAAGTGGAAGGAAATCAACAAGTATATCCTTGACGAAGTAGGAAGAGGAACAACGTTCATCAAAGCACAGGGTGGTTTCTCCGGAAATGAGACGATGCTTCTTGAAGTCTGTTTCGATCAACATGACTATTCCCAGATTGAATCCATCATCAACAAAATCGATCCAAGTGCATTTGTCAGCGTGATGAGGACTCAGGAAATCGTAGGATACGGATTCACAAGAGATACCGAAGAAGTCGAAGCCAAAGACCTTGCCTTGTCTCCGGATGAAGTCGAGAGAATCCTTCTTCAGGCAAAGAAGAAAAAAGAAAAGAAACTGGAAGAACAGATCAAGGAGGATCAACATGAATGAACAACTGATCGAAAAATATGCCGAGCTGATTGTCAAGGTCGGAGCCAATGTCCAAAAAGGACAGTATGTCATCATCCGTACCGGTGTATTCGAAGAAGAATTTGCCTCAATCGTTGCCCGTAAGTGCTACGAAGCAGGAGCCAAACGTGTTTTCGTCAAATGGCAGTCGAGTGTTATCGACAGCATCGACTACAGGTATGGAAGCGAAGACGATCTCAAACATGTCTTTGCCTTCGAAGAAGCAGAAGCCAAATTCTCGATGGATGAACGTCCGGTTTTGATTTGGCTGGACGGAGATGATCCGGATGGTCTAAAAGGAGTCGATGCCAACAAAGTGGCCAGAATCCGCCAGGCAAGATATCTGGTTACCGGAAAGTACAGGGAAGCAAGCGAGAACCATCATTCCTGGTGTATTGCCGGCGTTCCTTCGCTTCCGTGGGCGAGAAAAGTCTTCCCCGGTCTTGATGACAGCGAGGCAATGGAGAAGCTTTGGGAAGCTATCCTGAAGACTTCAAGAGCCTATGATGGAAACGGAATCGAAAACTGGAAGAAACATGATGCTGATTTGAAGATGAGATGCAAATATCTCAATTCACTCAGACTTAGGAAACTGATCTACAAGTCCTCCAATGGAACCGACTTCCAAGTTGGACTGATTCCGGGAGTCAAGTTTGCCGGTGGAGACGAAAAGACCATCGAAGGCCAGGTCTATTCTCCAAACATTCCTTCGGAAGAATGCTTCACTTCTCCTAGAAAAGGAGAAGCCGAAGGGATTGTCTATGCCACGAAGCCGCTTTCTTATCAAGGTCAGCTGATTGAAGATTTCTCTGTCCGCTTCCATGAAGGAAAAGCCGTCGAAGTCCATGCCAGACAGGGCGAGGATGCACTAAGATCCATACTGACTTTGGATCAAGGATCAAGTTATCTTGGGGAATGCGCTCTTGTTCCCTATCATTCACCGATCAATGAGACCGGACTTCTCTTCTTCAACACCTTATTTGACGAAAATGCCGCCTGTCATCTTGCTCTGGGAACCGGATTCCCGGAACTCTATCCGGATTTCGAAAAATATACGGATGAGCAGATCCGCAGCTTCGGTATCAACAAATCCCTGAGCCATGTCGATTTCATGATCGGAAGTAAAGACATGGAAATCAGAGGAATTACAGAAGACGGAAAAGAAGTGAAGATTTTCTATAAAGGAGATTGGGCATTCTAAAAAACTAAATCGGTTCCTTCTCAATTAAGACGGAACCGATTTTCTTTTAGTCCTCGATATTCAGAATTCTATTCAATTCATCAAAAAGTTCTTTTTCATTCTTGTACGGATGAATGTGGAAATAGGAATCTCCAGTCAGCATTGCAGAAAGTGCACTTCGTGTCGTATCGAAGAAGATGTGTACTTCCTTGTTATGGTTTTCACTGTAGCAAAGCTCGTATCCGACACCCAATGATGGGGTCGTGCATTCTGCAATGACGATATCTGCTTTTTTCAGCCACCCCGTATCCTGAAGATAAATATCTCTGTCGGTCTGCTTTTCTTCGATTTTGTCGATGTCTTTTCTTCCGATGTGCTCGGTCAGGACTTTATGCTTCCTTTTCATATAGGAGATGATTCTCTGATAAAGATCACAATCCTGATACCCGCCTCGGATACTTCCGCAGAAATAAATGTTCATAATTTCTCCTTTTTGAATGAAACAGACGTCTTCGCCTCTTATCCAGTACAATCCAAGACCGATCCAAACGATAAAATCTTGCTTTTTGGAATGCCATTTGAGACAATGTGCGTTCACAAAACATATCTTTAATGACTATCGAGATGAATCTAGTACAATTGCTGATGATTCGGGTTCAATGTTTACCGTGGCATACATCTAACAGGAGGGAAGAGACGATGAAGCGTTTCAAGAAGATTTTGTCTATGCTTACGCAGGTGAGTCCTGATTTTATCTACACGGCATTCTTGCTGAGCAATGATTCCAATCTTATTTAAATTGGAATGGATTGAATAAAACAGAACGGACTGATTCACAAATTAGAATGAAGCGGTTTTTTTGCTTCTAGAAAAGTTTCTGACAGACCTCTTTCAAAGAAGAAATCGAAGCGTTCAGCTCTTCTCTTTCTTTTTCGTTTGTCTTGATAACCTCGACTTTGTCGATACCTTTCTTGTTCAAAACGCAGGGGAGAGAATAGGCAACATCCTCCGTTTCCATCACATGGCTGACGGGAAGGATTGCGTTTTCGTTTTCGAAGATGGCATTCACGATGCGGTAGACGCTTGCCGCAATGCCATAGCTTGTATTCCCTTTTCCGCTGACGATGTCCCAGCCTGCCTGGTTTGTCTTGTCGACGATTTCTTTTTTCTCTTCTTCGTCAAGTCCGACTTTCTTCTCGTTCAGAACCATGGCATTGGAGAAGATTCCTGCGCTTGTCTTGCCATGCTCGCCTAACATCATGACATCCATGATGTCGGATACTGGAACGTTCTTTTCTTTTGATAAAATCGAATAAAGCCTTGCCGTATCAAGAAGAGTACCTGTTCCGATTACCCTGCTCCGTTCTAACCCAGTCATTTTATAGGCATAGTAAGTCATGACATCTACAGGATTGGATACAACGATGAGATAACCGTCAAAACCACTTTTCTTTATTGAGGAAAGGATACCGGTAAGAATCCGTTTTGTCGGTTCCAGCATAGACAAACGGTCGTTGGTTCCTGGTGTAGAGCTTGCTGCGGCTGTCAGGATGATGAATGTTGAGTCTTTGTAGTCATTTTCGTTTCCCGGACGGATGGAGGCCGTGCTATTTAAAATCACTGCGGCATGTTCCATGTCCAGACTATCTGCCTTGGCTTTTCCTTCGTTTTTGTCGATCAAAACGATTTCGTCACCGAATCCCTTCAAAAGCAAAGTCAGTGCAATGCTTGAGCCGACGTTTCCGTCACCGACGATTGTGATCTTGTTTTTCATAATGGCCTCCGTTTCAAAGCTGAATATATCCTATCATAGAGAAAAAGAAAAGCAGGAAAAAATCTCAGCTTTTTCTCTGTGGCTTTTCAAAACCCTACTTGTGGTACAATATATTTCTATGGCATTAGATAACATTACATTAGATATCATCACCGAAAAACTGAAATCGGAATTAGAAGGAACACGTTTTTCCAATCCGATGTTTCTGGGCGGATTCGATTACGGATTTCCATATGGGGAAGTAAGAAGCGATGACAAAAAAGGCAGGCATGGAACCTTTGTCTTTTCTCTAAATCCGACCAATCCTTTCCTCTGCTATTCTTATGACCGTTTTACAAAGGTGAATGACAATTCTCCCTTTTTCAACGGACTTAGAAAATTGGCATTAGCAACTGTGACGAAAGTGGAGAAAATCCAAGGAGAACGAATCATTCTGATTCATCTCAAGGCAAATCCGAACGATTTGACGGAAATCAATACCGGATACGATCTGATCATCGAGATGTTTCCGAACCATCCCAATGTTCTGACTGTCGCTTACCCTTATGGAAAAATCGTCTCCCTCTATAAAGAAAGGACGAATCTGGAGAAAGGACTTTTCATCGCAAGGAACACAACCTATTCCATGCCTTCTCCCCGTGAAAAACTTCCGTTGGATGTTTCCTCTCTGGAAGAGACCAAACCATATCTCAACAACAACCTCTTCAAACATCTGACCCGATATGTCCAGGACAAGAAAATCCCGTTATCCAAAGCCGTGGAAGAACTGATGACATCCAAGGATATCTATATTCACGGGAAGGAAATCCTTCCTCTTTCCTTCGGCTTGGAAGATATAAAGAAAGTCGGAATCGAAAACGTTTATTCTACCCTTGTCGAAGATCAGAAAGAACTGGCAAAGAAGGATAAGGAAAAAGAACTCCTTGCCTTGATTGAAAAAGCAATCAAAGTCAATGAGAAGAAACTTATCAATCTCAACATGGATCTTGAAGAAGCGAAAGAACATATGGTTTATCTTGAATGGGGACAGGAAATCTATCTTTACCAAGGTGAAATTAAAAAAGGAGATACCTTATTAGAAAAGGATGGTTATTCCATTCCGCTCGATCCACGATTTGATGCGCCCAACAATGCCAACCGCTACTTCAAACGATACCAGAAAGCAAAATCGGCTATTCAGATTCTTCAAAAACTCATCGTTAAAGCCAAGGAAGATCATGAATATCTTCTGAAAAAACAGCTTGAAGCCGGGGACGGAACCCCAAGAGATATCATGGAACTCAAAAGCGAACTTCTAGAAGAAGGATATATCAAAGAGGCCCAGGGAAAAAAGAACAACATCAAGAAAGTCAACCATCGAAAAGCCTATGAACCTCATTATCTTAAGGTGCTAGGTGGCAAAATCGGTTTTGGCATGAATGGACTACAAAATGAAGAGCTCACGTTCAATGTGGCTACGAAAGATGATCTGTTCATTCATGTGAAGGACTATCCAGGAAGCCATATCGTCGTTTTGGAAGGAAAAGATAATCAGGATGTCGTTGAACTGGCAATGGAACTTGCTCTTTACCTCTCTCATCTGGATAGCGGAGAGGTCTATCTTGCTAAGAGAAAATATGTAAAAAAGAATCAAAATCGAATCGGATTGGTTAATATTCTCAAATATGAAATAAAAGTTGTTAAGTATATAAGACCTGAATCGATTGCTATTTTTAAGAAAGAGCTGAAAAACGGATGATTAATAAAATTAGTGTCACAAAAAAGTGGCACTTTTTTTGTGGTTATATAGAGAAAATAGAGATGTGTAATTGATTTCTGCTGAGGCAAAGTAAGATTGAAATTATACCCTTATTTAAAAAATTGCGAAAAAAGAAAAATGTTTTTTTCATAACGCTTGTATTCTTTCTTTAGGCGTAAAATTTCGATGCCTAGTGCAAAAATAAGAGGAAACAACTTTATAAGAAATTTTTCCCGTTTCCAAAAATGACTCAGAAAAATGAAAATTCGAGATTTTTGTGATATATTGTCGCTGTTAGCAGCCTTGCTAGCTTAGTGATAAAACTAAGGAGGAAAGAAATGACACCTGATCAGCAGAAGAAATCAGAGACGGAAGAAGACAAAGGAAAAGCCGAGACACCCGCCAGTGACTCGGCAAAGACCTCAGGATATAATCCCAGGACCAATGAAGATTATATACCAAAGGCGAAGAGCCGTGCTCCGGATTCGGTCGGTATAGGCAGAGGAAGAACTTTTCATGAGGAGGATGCCTGACATGGGTT
>DHKM01000021.1 GCA_002404835.1 Caryophanales bacterium UBA4694
GCGGGCGTCGGCCAGCGGGAAAACGGCAGGAAAAATCCGGAAATTCGGAAAACTTTTTCCGGAAGGAGCCGGGTTTTCAAAAATTTCTACTACTCATCTCAAAAAGACGATAATCCGCATCATTCTTATTAAAAAGATTTGTAAAAAATGCATACGATAACTATCTTAAAAAATTTTTTATCTAATTGTTTCGAAACATCAGTCATCGTAGAAGAATGTTCCAAAAATTTCTTCAGCTTGAAGGACTAGCTGTCTTAAGAAAAGAGTAGTTCAATGAAACAAGTAGCAATCAAGCTCTTGAAGGAATCTATTCAGTGATTGTAAAAAACATTTTGCTTCGTCTTAATCCACAGGCCAGCCAATTGCTTATAAAAAAGTTTCATTCTAAGTATAGCTCAATTCCCTTACTCACTTCTTTAAGTGTGGTTTCAAGTCATATTATTGCTTTTACATTGCAATAGGTAGTAAATAAAGTGGTGTTGTTTTAAAATAAATCGTACTTTATTTGCTTATAAGAGGTACCAAATGAAAATAGATCCTGTTTTTAAAAATGCATTGGATAAAAGCCCAATTGCCGCTTGTATCATAAAAGTGATTCTAGATAAGGATCAAAAGCCCTTAGACTGGGAATTCGTCTATTGCAATGATGCCATTGCAAAACTCGAACACATCGAAAAGGAAAAACTTATAAATCATACATTCTATTCTCTTTTTCCGAAGGCAAACAAAAAATGGCTAATTCCTTACTATGAAGCAGCCTGTCTTAACAAGAGCTGCGTATTCGAAGAAATATCCCACGAAATCAGCAAATACCTTCGTATTTCCATTTCTCCTTTTATGGACATTTTCGGTTATGCGCTTTGTTTTTTGGAAGACATCCAACAGATACATGCAAAGCCAGGAAACAGTGACGTACTATCTTCCTTGAAAGCAGAAAAGAGTATTTTGGATGCTTTGTGCTTTGAATACACTTGCGTACAGCTTTTAGATTTAAAATCCGGAAAAATCGATATTTTGAAACAAGGTAAATTCTCCAATAGTGAATGGGCCGAACAACAAATTTCGGAAGAAGATACTCACGATTATCAAAAAAGAATTTTATTTTATTATACCCACATCGTTTACCAAAACGAATATCCAGATTTTCTTAAAGAGCTATCTCTAGATTCTGTGCGGGCAAAATTAAAAGAAAGGCTTTTCTTCATCTATCAATATCATGGGAAAAAGAATTTAGCAGGGAACGAGTATTTTGAAATCAAATTCGTCAAAATCGATTCTGATGAAGACAACCCAAAAGCCATTATTGGCTTACGTTACATTGATGATAATGTTAAAGCAAGCCAAAGAAACGAAAGAAAACTGAAAGAAGCCTTAGATACGGTTACTCTTAGCAATGAAATAATTTCTTCTATTTCCAAAATCTACCGATTCATTTATCGGATCAACCTCTTAACCGGTGTCTATGAAGAAGTTTCCGCTGAAGAGGATATTCTGAAATTGACAGGAAAGCGTGGTTATCTTTCTGAAAGCACAGAGCGAATAATCGAAAACCAAATCGATCCCGGATACCAAAAGGGATTCTATCTTTTCTTTGACTGCAAAACAGTTGGGGAACGACTAAAAAACAAAGAAACTATAGAAAGTGAATACCTAGGAACTGACGGAAATTACTATGAAGCAAGATTCATCGTCAAAAAACGAGATTCTCAGGGAAACGTAACAAATGTTCTTTACTTGGTTAGAGACATTACAGAAAGGAAAGAAAAAGAATTCTCCTATCAAAGAAAACTCATAGAAAAAGCCGACCGTTCCGAAAAAGCTAATCTTTATCGTTATGATTTGCTAAGAAAAATCAGTCAAAATGTTCGAACTCCTTTAATAAAAATAAGAAGTCTTGTAAAAGCTGCTGATTTTGTTCCATCTGATGAGGTTTTCCAAGCAAAAACAAGAACTGAAGTTTACAATACAAGCCTTTACCTTCTATCTCTTATAAACAATCTTGTAGAAATGAGCAAAATCGAATCAGATGCCTTAGAGACATCCGAAACACCATTTGATTTGAGAAAAGTTCTGACGGAATTCTATCAGGCTACAAAAAGCAAAGCGGATGAAATAGGAATTCATATGCTACCAGATTCTATCGAAATCCGACATTCTTATCTTGTCGGAAATCAGATTCTTCTTACTAAAATCCTGTCAAATATCCTTTCCAATTCTTTGAAATATAATCGTCCCAAAGAAGAAATCCGCCTTTCCTGCAAAGAAATCAAATGTGATGGCATCCATGCCACATATCGTTTCAAATGCGAAGATACAGGAATTGGAATAAAAGAAGAATTCCAAAAACATATTTTCGAATATTTTGCTCAAGAAGATAAAGACAACAACCGTCTTGGTTTGGGTCTTCCGATAGCAAAGAAGCTTATCGATAAACTTGGTGGGACGATTTCTCTTAAAAGCAAAGAGAATATCGGTACGACAGTTGAAGTGACTTTGCCATTTGTCATCGACTTCACTCCGAAAATCATAGACGAAGAAAGTGTTCCGAAATTCAAGAAGGCAAAAATACTGGTTGCCGAAGATGACAAGGAAACCTGTGATAGGATTAAAACCATCCTCGAAAAATGCTGCCTGGATTATTCTTTCGCAAAGACAGGAAACGAAGCGTTCGAATGCTTTAATTCATCCAAAAATGGGGAGTATTCTCTTATCTTATTGAATGTCGTCATTCCGGGCTATAGCGGTCTTATGGTTTCAAGAAAAATTCGAGTCCTGAAAAGAAGTGATGCCAAAGAAATTCCGATTTTATCTATGTCCAGTCATGCTTTCCTTGATGATATCCAAAACAGTCTAGAAGCAGGAATGAATGAGCATATCTATAAACCATTTGAAGACAAGACTTTAATCCATATGCTTGCCAAATACCTGTCATATTAAAAAAAACTATGCCATCTGATGATAAGGAATTCAATCGATGTCCGTAGTTTCGATTTTCAAAATATCAGGGACAAAACATAAGGGATAAAGCAAAAATATGTTCTATTGCCGTCTTTTTAGAGTCAAAAAATAGCCTGGCTAATAAAAGCCAGACTATATTTTTTATTTCTGATAATTTTTCGCAATCCTACTGACAAGGCCCATATCAGCTTTACCTGCATATTTTGTCTTGAATTCAACCATAACAGATTTTATGGATTTGTCGTCAAGTCCTTCGATGACTTTTTTGATTTCTTCTTCGCTCATCATCGTAGGAAGATATCCTTTGACAACTTCCATCTGAGCCAAAATCTTTTGGACTTCGTCAAGGCGATTTCCAGATTCATACATGCTCTTTTCATCCTGAAGTTCCTTAAGAGCATGATTCAACACAGATACCATATCAGCATCAGTCATTTCCTGGCCTTTGGCCTTCTTCTCGATCTCGTTTTTCTGATATGCAGATATCAGAACTCCAAGAATGGCACCCTTAGTAGAATCATGAGCTTTAAGTGCCTGCATCTTCTCTTTCTTCAGATCAATCAGTGTTACCATAATTTTGTCCTTTCTTGAAGTCGCTCTCAGTTCTTGGCTTCATCGATTTTCTTTATATACATTTTAATGCCATTGATTACGGCATTCTGAGGATTGTCAACGATTCGTACCGGAATGGATAATGCATTTTGAAGATAATCTCTAAGCCCCATAAGCATAGCACCTCCTCCAGTCAGCAAAAGACCTGACTGAATAAGATCGCTTGCAAGTTCCGGTTCCAAATCAAAGATGACATCTTTGATTTTTAGGGTAAGAAACGAAATCAAGGGAGTAAGGCATCGTTTGATTTCACTAGCTGATACAATAGCAGAAGTCGGCAAGGATGTAATCGTATCCTTTCCTTTCACTTCAGTAAGTGCACCATCATTTATAGTATAGACGTTTCCGATTCTCAGTTTAATAGACTGTGCAGTTTTCTTTCCGATGGATATATGTTTTTCTTCTATCATATATCTTCGGATTGCTTCGTCGATAGCATCACCTGACATCAAGCAAGTAGTAGAAGAAACGACTTCACCCATACTGATGCAAGCTATATCCGCAATACCAGAGCCGATATTGCAGACCAATGTAGCACAAGGAGAGTAGATGTTTTCACCGGCACCCAAAGCAGAAAGTTTGGCTTGGGATTCAAGATAAATCTCTTTTGCCTGAAGCCTTTTTCCGATTTCGACAAGAGCATTCTGATTCACTCTTGTCATCTGACTTGGAGCGGAGAATACAATACCATATCCGGAAAAGCCGTGTTCCGTCTTTGCATCTGAAATCGCTTTGGATAAATAAGCCACTGAAGCTTCCACATCCGCAACAGCTCCCTGAATTAACGGCCTTATAATTTGATAGTTATAGGGTGATTTTCCCATAATCTTGTTGGCTAAAAAACCCGTTTCGAAGACGTTTTTCGTAACAGTGTCTATGGCAACACAAGTCGGTTCATTATAGACAATGCTGTCTAAACTAGGAGAATAGACTCTGGTATTGCTACTTCCGAAATCAATGCCAATCAGTTTTCGTTTCATACAAGATTAGTTTATCATTTTTCCTAGTAGAACAAAAGAAATAGCATTATTTTGCTAGACGTTTTGTCTAGAAAAAAAGAGGCAAATGCCCCTTTTATCATTTCTTCAAGAACCGGCAAAGAAGGTTGTTCTTGGATTGTTCGAAAATATATTCTGGAGTTCCCGTATCCTGAATCAATCCGTCCGCCATGAAAACAACTTTATCCGCAACATTTCTGGCGAATGACATTTCATGTGTGACAACAACCATTGTCATTCCAGACTTGGCTATGCTTCTCATGACTTCGAGAACTTCGCCAACCATCTGTGGATCAAGGGCCGATGTAGGCTCATCAAAAAGAATAATGTCAGGATTCATCGACAAGGATCTGGCGATAGCGACACGTTGTTTTTGTCCGCCGGAGATTTCACTGATCTTAAAGTGTAGTCTATCTCCCATTCCAACTTTATTAAGATTTTCCGTTGCAATCCTTATGGCTTCCTGTCTGTTTCTTTTCAGAACTTTGACCTGACCGATGACGCAGTTCTGAAGAACATCCATATTATTGAAAAGATCAAAAGACTGGAACACCATGGAAACATGTCTTCTCAAAGCGTTGAGATCACACCTCGAGTCTAGTGTCGGCTCTCCTTTGAAATATATTTGACCACCCGTTGGTTCTTCAAGAAGATTCAGACAACGAAGGAATGTTGATTTTCCCGAACCTGATGGTCCGATGATTACAACGCATTCACCTTTATTGATATCTAAGGAAATATCCTTAAGGACATCCGTGGCTTCAAAATGCTTTTCAAGGTGTTCAATCCTAAGTATTGGATCTTTATATTCCTGAGAGTCGAATGTGAATTTTTTCCGTTTCATAACATATCTCCCCTAAAAGCGTACTGTTTATAATGAAGAAATTTGATATTGAATTTTTTTCCATCCATTTTATAGGTAATCAATTTGAGAAGGCCGGTAACAATCATGGTCAATGCCAAATAAAACACGGCTACAACAAGATAAGTACTGAAAACAGCATAATTGTTGCTGGAAATATTCTTTGCCTGCATGAACAGCTCTGTAACAGAAATGACATTGAGAACAGAAGAATCCTTAATATTGACAATCCATTCGTTTCCAATCGTAGGTACCGCATTTCTTAATGCCTGTGGCAATTCGATATGCATTAGAGTCTGGAATTTATTCAATCCCAACGATCGTCCACCTTCCGTTTGATCTTTTCCAACTCCGTTAAGACCAGACAGAACGATTTCTCCCATATAAGCTGCAGTGTTGAACGTAATAATGATAAGACCTGCTAGAAAAGAACCATTGAAAATCGGAACGTTATGAAGGATCATAAGCCAATTGACTCCAAAGAGAAGACAAGCTGACTGGAAAATCAAAGCCTGAACCATCATCGGTGTTCCGCGAATGACGACTGAATAAAAAACGCAAAGGTATTTCAAAGGATATTTCCAAATTTTATGAAACCAAACATCTCTTTTGGTGATTTCGATGTTTTTTCCAAAAGCAAGAAAAATCCCCAAAAACAGCCCGACAAAAGTTCCAACAAAAGAGATAACAACAGTTCCAGCAAGTCCTGAAAACAACCATTGAACGTATTCCGGCTTTGAGAATACGGCCTGTAAACTATCACTGAAAACAGCAGGCATTTTTATTCACCACTTCTTTCTACAGCCTGAAGCATCATTTCATCTCTTTCCTCTTTTTTGAAGCCGGAAAGAACCTTATTGAAGCTTTTCTTTGTTTCCTCATCTCCCTTACGGATTCCGATGGAAACACCAAGATCACTTAGGTCAACGCCGAGAATTTCCTGATTCATATGAACAATTCCGAGATCGGAATAATTCTTCACAATAGATTGGGCAACGGGAAGTTCGGCCGTCATGGCAAAAGCAGCTCCTGTATGGACATCGGCTGCGGCTTTTGCAAAAGTATCAACAGCTACAGAGTGGATAGCACCATAATTAGTTTTGAAGGTTTCGATGACATCATCGGTAACGGTTCCTCTCTGGGATTCGATATTTTTTCCGTTCAGGACTTCAGTCATATCAGAAGCATCCAGCTGTTTTCCATCGTATTCGTCGCTTACTGCCTTTTTGGTAATCAAGACAAGCTCGGAGCGATAGTACTCGTCGGTAAAGTCGATAGACTGCCTTCTTTCTTCCGTATCAGTCATTCCAGCAATAACGGCATCTATTGTCTTGTTATTCAAACTGATGATGAGATTGTCCCATTCCAATTTCATGATGGTAACTTTCTTGTTCAGTTCAGAAGAAAGCCTCTTGGCAAACTGGATATCATATCCATCGGCATATTTACCGGCATCGTTGAAAATCGGAAGCGTATAGTCCGAAGCAGAAGTGGCAGTCCAATTGAATGGTGCATAATTGCATTCCATACCGATGACAATGGAATCTTCGGTTTTGTTGGAACATCCGGAAAGAGCAAGAGCAGACATCAAAACAACAGCAAACAGATTTCTTGGATTCTTCATTTTCATTTCCTCCTATGACAGAATCGATATTTGTCAGAAGAGGTTTTAAAAAAGCGGTAGTTGGAATTTACCCACGCTACCGCATATTGATCTTTCGTTTTTAATAAGCAAAGAAACAACAAACGTTAGCGCTCCACTTGTATAACAAGTGACAGTCAGGCTCATATTCTGAGAATGACCAGGCAACAGACATTCGATCCTGTCTGTTCCTTCGGCGAAGAACACCTTTCGTTCTGCCTCATAGCGGGATAGACCACTAAGCAGAATTAATCTTTGTTCGACGCACCTCTAAGTTTTGACAAATATGTCTCGTTAAAAGACCTTAACAAGATAACTCAAACTTTTTTTCATTGCAACCTTTTTTTCTTCAAGAGCATTTGAAATCCATAGTCTTTTTCATGATAACGCTAACACACTATATCAATTCACATCTCAGTCCTTTTGGTAAATAGTTTTTGAATTTGTTTTTTACTTTCTTACCAAAACCAAGCTTCAAATCCCCGTATCGGCAGACCTTGAGTCCATCTTCAGAATCATTCTTCACTAGCTGGATTTCTTCGCCTTTTGCATAACGAATCGCTTCTTCCCTGGTGATTTCGATAGTAGGGAAGTCTCCGACTTTAGAATAGCTGTGATCATAAGGACATTTGGGATGTTCGGTCAGGTCTTGGATTTTAGTCCCTATAACAATGAATGGCAATGATTCCAATTCAGTATAGAATCGATTAATCAAAAACGTGTTTTTCTTATATGAAACCGTATGAAGGGAATTTCCGTTTTCCTTTCCTTGATACTTTGCTTCTTTGAAAGAATATGAATCTCCGGATTTCTTTCTCAATATAGAAAAATAGATTCCTTCTCCATCAAACACACCAGGTATTAGATGATATCCGTACTTTCCAGGTAAGACATCTTTATGTTTGATATTAATTTTTATTTCTTCTATATCCGTATGTTTTTTCAAGAATTCTTCTACTTGATTCTCATCTTCCTCTACGCTAAGACTACAGGTCGAATAACATATGATTCCGTCTTTCTTTAAAAGCTGATAGGCCTTTTCCAATAAATCTGCCTGAATAGGGAGCAGTCGTTCGACTTTGTCGATAGACCAATCCTCCTTCATCTTTTCTTCTTTACGGATCATTCCACTTCCAGAACAAGGGGCATCAAGAAGAATAAGATCAAATGATGAATCAAACCTGCTCGGAATTTTCAAAGGATCCATAGACATTGTAGCAATATTGCTTAAGCCAAGTCGGTCCGTGTTTTTGACGATTTCCAAAGCCCGTGTATAGGATATGTCATTGCTTATGATCAGGGAATCTTTTCTTCGGAATGAAAAAGCAATGCTTTTTCCTCCGGGAGCCGCGCACATATCAAGGACAAGCGGGTCTGGCTTTACCAAATCATCTAGATAATAAGAGATAAGAGCACTGCTTGGATCCAGAAGATAAAAAGCACCAGCGAAGTGTTCAAGACTTTTGCCAAGTCGGGCTTTTGTTTTGTTGAAGCGGTAGAGTCTGTCATCGTACTTATCCTGTCGCAGTTCTTTTTCAAAAGGGAACAAACTGATTCCCATCAGTCTTGGATTGAGAAGCAAGGAAGAGACCGGCTCGTCATTAAGGTGTTCTAGGAACTTCGAAATCGTATCCTTTTCTGCATAAGGTTTCAAAAGCTGTGAAAAATCCATGATATTCTCCTCAATATTTCATTATACAAGATTTGTTTGATTGAAAAGATGAAAAATCATGCTAAACTATTAGTAGTGAAAAAGAGAGGGTTATTATGGCATCCAAAAACACAAAGAAGACGATAGGGAAGAAGTCGAGTATGAATCCTGCCGTTTCTGCTGCACCGGATACTGGCGAAGACCTTTTTGTCGTTCTTGGTGGAGTAAGGCACCAGTTCAGTTCCCAGATTTCAAAGATCTATGATGTAAAAGAATATTTCTACAAAGGTCGTTTCAACAAAGGAGATAGCATCCGTTTTGTTCATCGTAACGGATCCGAAGTACCTGTTCATGACACTCCAAACTGCGGTTATACATTAGTCGGAAAGGCACAAAGACTTCTGGCAAGCAAGAAAGCACTTCTTGCAAACGGAGAACCCGGAGATGATCAGGAATATGTCTACATCAATGATCATTCTGAATTGAGCTTTGTTGCCGATTCTGCAGAATATACTCTATTTGTCAGGGTATATGACAACCTTAACGATATCAACAACGATCGTTGGGTTGTTATATATATGGAATAATCTGCAAATCATAATCAAAGATAGAGGCTTTCTTTCCTCTATCTTTTTTCAACTCAAAAAAAGACAATACCACAATGGTATTGTCTCATTCAATCAAATGGTGCCACCTGCCGGACTCGGACCAGCTACCTTCTGATTACAAATCAGATGCTCTACCAGGTGAGCTAAGGTGGCAATTACGCTGGTGATCCCGACTGGGTTTGAACCAGCGACCTTTCCCGTGTGAAGGGAACGTTCTCCCGCTGAACTACGGAATCACAATTGCGAAGAATAGTTTATCAAATCCATGTTGTTAATTCAACATTTTTTCTTTTTCATCGTTTCATATATTCATTCATATGATTATTTTTGATAAAATAATAAAAGCTTTTTTGCAAGAATATGAAATAAACGTCAAATAAGTGCATAATCTCTGCTTTTCTCACTCTGATTATGACCATCATTACCATTATCAGTTCGACTATGGCATGGTTTACGGCTTCCAGAAAAGTAAATGCCACAATGAATGGTTTTGAAGTAACACTTCCTCCGTCCCAAAAGGCGGATTTGTATTACCCGAACAAAAATTACAATTCCAATCTTAATTTATACTCAGGATACGAAAAAGAAAAACTGACCAATGAAGAGAAAAGAGCATTTACTAAGATCAGTGACTCAGATAATAAAACAGAACAACTCTCTCCTACCTCAACATCTTCTTTATGGCCGAACAGTCAGCTGACCTTCGCTTTGGTATTCACTCCATTAGTACCGGAAATTTTGTTTTCCGTATCTCTTCCTGGGAATCAGAGGCAAGCAATGACAAAAGGATTGAAAAAGATAAAGGTATCCGGCTTTCTTGGACCATCGGAATCTATGCCGATTGTCTTAAACACAAAGAAGGCTTCGAAGAAGCATTGGATTATTTCAATAATAGGCAGGAAAACAAATTTGAATCTTCTTACACAGATTCAATAGATAAAGAGACACAGGATCTACTTACAATAAGCGTTGCGGATAACAGCCAAATATTGGCTCTTTACTTCACCATTGCTTTCGAAGATAACCCAGAAAAATACTTCGAACTGGATGATAGCACTGGCTTTTACATGTCAAAACCGGATTCTATCTATCAATCAAACTGCTATGAGAAGCTCTCTTTTCTTGCGCAAAAATTCGAATTGCTTCCTCCTGAGGATAATTCAAAATGAAACGATTTGGTCCAAAACATAAGATCATTGCCGCCACAATGTTTGCGATTTTTTCTTTGCTTTCCACCATGTGTGCCTGCTTTGCTTGGTTCACCATAAACAATCCTTCAATCAAATTCGAAACCGTGTCCGGAGACATGTCCATTTCTGTAAAGAAGGTATCTGCTTATCGTTATGTTTATCCCTATTACACCGGCAGCAATTCTTTTATCGACTATCAGGCAGAAGCTTCCATAAAAGAATACATCATTCTTAACGATAGCAATGAATCCTTTCAGACACCGGATACTTCAGCTGTCACAGAAGATACTAACAACAATAGTTACTATATCGTGGGAGATAAAACGTTCATCGGAACAGATAAATTCGAAGAATATCAGACTTCTTCAGGAATCATATTTGCGACAAAGGGAGACTCTCTTGTTGCCGATGGTGTTCCTTTATCCAAAGGGGCACATCTAGCCATTACGAAAAACAACAAGGATTTTTTCCAATTCAAGAATATCACTTCTAACAATAATGAAAATATAAGCACAAAAGAAAATAAGTTCATCACCATCAATAGAGCAGGCATCTATGATTTCGAAATGAACAAAAACTCCCTGACCCTGAACCGCAGGCAGAGAGAGGATGATGCCATTCTTGAAATGACGATTTTTGATCCAACCTATGCACTGCTCCAAGGTCAAGGCGATTCCAAAGCGGTCGCAATCTATAATCAAAACACCTGCCTTATCTATGACATCCTAATTGATGTGAAAAACGATACACATGATTTTGAATTGACTCTTGATGCAAAAAGGAATCTCATCAGCGGAAAAGAGAACTTATCGAATTACGTCACTTTGCGAACCAAGGAAGAGACCGAAGATATAAGAACCGGAGACGAGATTTACAACTTGTTCCATGATCCGAATCTGACGGAGGAAGAAAAGAAGATTTACAATACAGGTGATGATGTGAAAGTTTTTAATGCGAACGAAGATAAAAGCACCTTGTTTCAAAAAGAATACTCAAGCACAGCAAAGCAAACTTCCGTACATCTCTATATTGCAATTGATTATGATCCCAACCGGATTGGATATTTCTTCAATCAAGACAAACTCGGAAGAGAATACGAATTGATGCGTGATTTCGGTTTTTACTTCACATCCAAGCAAAAGACAGGAAAGGAAAGCAAAAAATGAAAAAAGGCAAAAGATTACTGCCTTCTTTTATGTTGGCTTTCTCCATCGTAGGGTTCTTCACTTCTACTTTCTTCTGCCTTGCCGCTTTCATCAAGTTCCAGGAGACGGACGATCTCGCTTATGGAAAAATCGGTCTCAGAAGTTACTTCCATTGCGGATCGGGAACCCAAGATGATCCCTATGTAATTACAAGACCTAGACACCTATTCAATTTATCTAGGCTTCAATCTTTGGGCGTATTCGGAGACAAGAATTATTTTCAACTCGGTTATCAGATAGATTCTGAGCATTTTGGATTCTATAAAGGCGACACATCGGAATATTCCTCTGTCCTGGATATGACGGATCAGTCCATTATCTCCATCGGAAGCGAAGCGACTCCATTTTATGGTGTTTTCGAAGGAAACGGAATGATTATTTCGAATCTTACTGTCAAAGCCTCCCTTGAAGACAGTGGCATGTTCGGTTATGTGGCTTCCGGTGCAATCATCCAAAACCTTCTGCTTGACAATGTAACCATTTGCAACGATGGATACACTTCCAGCTTTGATGATTTCTACTCTTCTGCTGCAGAAGATTCCATGAAGAAAAAGACTTCGTTCATCGTAAGGCAAGGTGATGCATCTGTCAGCTATAGTTATGTCGAGGGCACAGATGGCACCATTCAAAACAATGTGACCAATACAAATGCCATCTTATCCGGAACAACCGCCTCATTCACCATCGAAAGAAGTGGCACCATGCCTTCTTTCGAAGTCCATACCGAATCCAGCACTTCGAATATCAACTATTCTCTTTTGATGTCCGATGATTTTCTTTCAAAAACGGATCATGAAAGTAAGTTTCCGACTTTTATTTTAAACGATGATAGTAAAGATAATCCGATGCAAAACATTTTTTCATTTTTTGATGAAATAGAAAAGCAACCTGCAGGAACAATATCTTATCCATTGACACTAGCCATGACAATTTCGAGTGTCGCTAGCCTTTTGGATAGCCAAGGCATCAATCATTCAAAAGTCATTTCTTCGCTGAACATCAGTTTTGAAAAGAAACGAGCCGGGTCTCCCCTTATCATGTATGTCCAACCTAGAGACATCCAACATGGAAACAATATCGGACTAGTTATCGGTCATCTCGATGGATCGTGTCTGAATGTCTTCGTCCATAACGGAGTATTCCAGATCAACGATAGTACCGATATGACTTCTGTGGATCAGAAATCCATGACTGGTTTTATTGGGTTGATTGGACCTAGTGTTTCAAACAAAGCCAGCGAGAATGCAAAGGGCGGTGTTGCCATTCAGGGAAAGGATGTCGGTGTCCTCGATTTCACGGACATCTACAACAGCGTTGTCGGCACTGGCACCTTCAAACATGAGACCACTCCTCTTTCCAGTTCTTCGGATTACTATTCTTATGAGCCTATAAGTCCAGATAACGGAAACGAATACTTCGAATATTTAAGATATAAAGAAAAAAATACAGATACTACCCGATATACAGAAAAAGAAAAATCATTGTCTTTAATTGGAAAAACAGTAATCGAAGATGATGACTCCCACAACAGAGGCTTAGGCGTTTTCAAGATAGCTACAGATTATCTGACCACTGGTCATACAGACCATTTATTTGAACGTTCCGACAAATCAAGAATCACAAAATCAAAAGATACAAGTAGTCAGGCAGGAACAAATACCTATATAAAAAATGATGCAACTCATGTTTTCTATTCGACTTTTGAATACAAAAAAGAAAACAATAACAGATACTCGGGTGGCATTTCTACTCTTTTAGATTGTATAAAAAATCCTTATTACAATGGATACTATCAAACTTCACGTCTCATATCACCTGGATATTACATTCCATCTGATACAACTTTAGCAAGTCAGGATCTGTATGAATCTTACTACAACTTCCTTTTCCGTTTTTCATTAGACTCAAATCGCAACAGCTTTTATTTCAATGATCTTGATGATACTTCGATAGGAGGGCAGTTCCTTTCCAATTATTTCCAGAGTAAACTTGTTGACGAAGAAGGAAATCGATTATCGAGAGATTCCAGCCAATTCGGCCTTATGATAAAAGATAAAAACAGAAATAATATTTCTGAATTGACAACATGTTTTCCCTTAAACGGAAATGAAGGTTCTGCAAACATGTACGTTTTTAATGAAGACAAAACACAACCAAGTTCGGGAGACATTCTAACCAACCAAGCTTCTTATGTGGTTGGTAATTCCATCAATTTCGAAATAAAAACGGATATGGCAAACGTCACCATCTTAGCCAGCAATAGCAATAAAGAAAGTGGGCCGGATACCTCTGGATCCATGCTTGGAATCTATAAGCTGAATAACACTTTGAAAAAAGTAAACTCTCTAGACAACATCTACGCTATGTGCGACGAGAGCGGAAACTTAAACAGTTGGTCAACACCAGATTATGGAATGGTGCTTTCCGCTAACTTCGATATTTCCTATTTCAATTACGACGGAAGCGGAAATATTGGCACGGCCTCTTTAGATGATAAGAATTTCACAAAAATCACTTCAAACGATATGGGCTCAAAATCTTTGGCTATAATCGGACAAAGTTCTTACTCCACTTCTTTGGCTTCCCCGATTTTTGCTCATACATTCAAACTACCCAAAGGAAGATATTGTCTAGGATCTGCCATTGGTTGCGCAAACGTCTACTATATCTGCGCCCAAGGTCAGGATGACGGCGACATCTCTTTATCCGCAAATGTCTTCAACAGTCAAAACAAAGTCGAGAATATTGATTTTCTCAAAAATACATCCGAAGCCATTTTCCAGAGAAGTAACAATCAAATTACATTCAATGCAGATACAGCAAAGAAAGCACGGTGCTTCCTGATCTTCGATTCCGGCAATGTCACACGATTCAACGCAGCCAGCAAAAATGCAAACAGCAACAAATTCAAGATGAGAATGGAATACAAGGAAGATTCCGATTCTTTCTTCTTTACTCTGATTGACGGATCAAGCATTGACAGGCTGACTTCGATTTCCCTTGTCAATTATGGTGTCCAGGATGTTATAGGTGCAAAAAATATAACCGTCAATTTATTCAATGGTGCGTTAATATCCGATAGCAAAAAAATAACATATCCACGATAGGAGGATGAAAATGAAAAAAACGATAAAGATATTCATCGGAACTTTTCTCCTTGCTATTCTGCTTGGTTCTGGAATCGATGTGATCAAGAATTCAACTTATACGAACAAAATCCCACGTAAGTTTTTGATTGATGGGGAATATATCGATTCACAGGATGACTTCAAATACTATAAGATTGAAAACAAAGACAAAGAAGTAGCTGTAGCACGCTCCGATGCTTCCAATAAAAAACAGTTTAATATTCCAAGTACAGTCAAAATTGATAATATCGAATATGAAGTTACCGCGATTTGGAGAGAAGGTTTTTCTTTTTTGGATGATATCAGCATTACCTTCCCCTCTACTCTGAAGACCATCGACTATGAGGCGTTCTTCAATACGACATTCTCGTCAAACAACACCCAGCTTACGATTCCCTATACGGTTTCCGGACTCGGTACTGCCGCTTTCTTCAGGACCAACATCACCGATCTCGTCTTCTCCGACGGGAAATCAAGCAACATCGGTGTCTGTACGACAACGGAAAGCCAGACAAACGGTTCGTCTTCCTCGGAAGCGACGAAATCCGCATTGGAGACCATCGGTGATTTTGCCTTTGCCAAATGCAAGAGTCTGAAGAACATCACCTTCTCCAATTCGTTGAAAAGAATCCAGGAAGAGGCATTCGAATACTGCGAGAACCTGACTACCGTCGCCTTTCTTTCCGGACTCGAGCATATCGGCTCAAGAGCCTTCAACTGCTGCTACGATCTGGCTCAGGTCTATCTTCCGAACAATCTTTTCACGAAATCCTCGGATACGAATTCCACCATCGGTGAATTTGCCTTCTCCTTCTGCAAGAACGAAATGAAAATACAGGCTTCCGTTCCTTCTCTTCCGGATACTTTTGATAAGCAGAATCCGAATTGGAACAGGAAGAAGGAATTTGCAGCCGATTCCTACGAGGTAAAACCTGTCGAAGGTGATATGTACATCAGCAGTTCCTGGCTCTATCAGGATACGGGTTCTGCAGTCAGGATACAGAGCTATCTCGGGGATGCCATGGAGAACATCGCGTTTCCTGAGATCATAAACGGGCATCCGGTTACCGAAATCGAT
>DHKM01000016.1 GCA_002404835.1 Caryophanales bacterium UBA4694
CTTCTTTCATCCCGTACCTCACGGTACTGGACTTGAGTTTCGCTATATAGTTATAACGACGTTCCTATTCGGGACTTTCACCCTTTAGATATATGCCATGCCCGTCACACAACAAAAACGTAGCGGTCAGAATCTGTATCCGCTACGTTTTTTATTTTGAATTCTATCAGAATCAAACTCTTTTTTAGAAAAACTTATTTGATCTTCTTACCGCATCTTTTACAGAAGGTAGCATCTTTGTCGTTCTTTTCACCGCAGTAAGGACATTTCTCATAATCATCCCAGTCTTCCTGCCTTGAATCGATTGGAGTGCTTCTGACTTCATCAACCATGCTTTGGACATTGGTATCACTATGCCCATTCGCTTTGGATTTTGAATTCAGATCCTTCGGTATGCCACCCAATTTCCGTATCTGGTTCTTGTAGATTTTGTCTATGAAGATGGAAAGAAAAAAGGAGGGAAAAAGAACGACAAACCCGACAATTCCCATAGCCGGAATTTGAATCGAAATGCCGATAAAAAGAAGAAGGAAACCGAAAAGAATAAATCCGCCAAAAACCTTGTTCGCGGTTTTCCTTTTCTTTTCGATCCGATCAATACGGTCATTGTTCATTTTCTTTTTCTTCTTTTGTCTTCACGACATCGACAATAGCCATCGGTCTAGAACGACTATTGATCAAAACACTTCTCAAGTACACTCCGATAATACCGACAAACAGGCAGAGAACGGAAAAGCCGAGCATGATAAAGGAAATCACCATCCAGAGAACAATAGTACCATATCCTCCTATAGCACCAGCGGCAGCACAAAGATAAAGAATGAAAAGGACAAGGGAGCTTACTGAGAACAGAGCAGAAAAGAATCCACCGAACATGACCGGGAAATATAAAGGTCTCGATGTGCAAGTAGAAATAATATCAAAGGCAACCTGGAACAATCGCTTGAAACTGTATTTCGTTGTCCCGGCATCCCGTTTTGCCCGAGAAAAATCCACTTCGCAGGTCTTGAATCCGACAATACTTGCCATGGTGATGACGTTCTTGTCTTTTTCCGGCATAGCATTGATGGTGTCAATGACTCTTCTTGACATGCCTCTATAGTTGTTGACGTTTTCCGGAATGACTTCTTTTCCCTCTAGACGATTGACAAGCCTATAGAACATTCCAGCCGTCGTTCTCTTCATGAAGCTGTCTTCTTTCCGGCAGGCTCGCTTCGGATTGACCATATCATATCCTTCCGAAAACTTCTGGCAGATATCCTTGATCAGTTCGACCGGATCCTGGAGATCGACATCCATCGTGATGACATAGTCGCCTTTTACGTAAAGCAGTGCGGTAAAAAGTGCGTTTTGCTGGCCGAAGTTCTTGCTTTCCTTTAGAATAGTCACATCTTTTCTTTCGACATAGAGGCGGTTCATGACATCCCAAGTATGATCTTTGGATCCATCATCAATTAAAATAAAATCGAACTGAAAGTCAGATATCCGACTAATGACGGGATCGACTGCCTTGAAATAGAGAGGAAGTGCTTCCTCTTCGTTATAGCAAGGAACGACAATGGTTACTTTTTTCATACTCGTAATCCTCCATTTCTATGTCAAAGACCAAGACATCAATAACTGACTGTATAAAACAAAATCGAACTTAGGAAGAAGAAGGCACCTGCGCCGAGATAGATTTTTTGATATCCACTATTGAATCTGGTCTTCCGGTAGCTCATGGTCTGACTCGTTTTTCCGAACAAATATCCAGCCGGAAGAACAAAAGGCATGATATACCTGAAGTCCATCGAACAGCCAAACGGCATCTTATAGCAAAGATAAGCCAACATCAACATCAATCCGCCAGCCAATACAAGCATCATACTTCCGTCTTTTCCCATCCTTATGGTACGGATATGGATCAGTGTATAAATCAAATAAATCCAAGTCATGATCCAAAGAATTTCCAAGAAGAAATAAGAAGCAAAGGCAAAAGCACTGGAAAGATAATATGGAGAGAAGCTGTATTCGCCAAAGATAGAGGACTTCAGAGCAAATGTCTGGATGCTGTAATATTCCCAGGATGACGCAAAACCGAACTCCGAAAGGAAATCGGCAGGATAGAACGGAAGGAGGAAACGAACAACATAGTTCAGAATCGTATTCTCATATAGGATTCCTGAATTATTGGAATCATAATAATCAAGATCATATGGCTTATGACTGATAACCCAGCTTCTTGGTCCGTTATAGAGAGCGGAATTAAGATTATTGAAAACAAAATTGTATGGAAATCCAAGAACGACATGGCTGTAAACCTGATACCAAAGTCCAATCGGAGCACAGATAAGTAGGAAAAAGAAATATTGTGTAATGAGCTGACCGAAAGGCACAGAATCCTTCTTTCCAGCTATGGACTTTATCATCTGGATAGCAAATCCGATTGCCATGCCAAGGCAGATGGAAGCCGCCGACATCTTTGCAGCCATAGCCAGTCCGACAAACAGTCCGCAGGGAAGGATATCTCTATACTTGTGACCTTCCAAATACCAACGGAAGAAATAATAAAGGGCCATCATCTGGAAAATCATAGAGAGATTATCGTTGTTCAGTTCACCGGATTCAACAATAAGATTCGGATAAAAGCAGACAAAGAAGCAAGCAAGCAGCTTGTATTTGGAATTCAAATCCGTTAGTTTGATTGTCTTAACCAAAAACAAAGTCGAAATCGATGTATAGACAACGGATAAAATCTGACATGACTTATATAAGGTTGCTTCATCTTGTATTAGCGATACATTCCAGCATAACTTCTCGAATAATCTCATGAAGTTTCCTTGAATAAACGCATTAAATGGTGGATGGTAGAACTGATATGCCGTATCTGGTGTATTATGATGATTAGGAAGGGCTTCATTTTCATAGAAAGAATAGGCATAGCCTTCATGCCCATACATTTCTTTCCCGGTCCATACATCGTGTTGTCGGATTCCGCCATCTGTATAAAGCATATACATCAAATGGAGAAGAAAAGCCTCCCATAAAAAGAAGAGAAGGTAGTCATCCAAGGTCTTCTTTTTCCGATGATAGAAGACAAATCCAGCCAAAGAGAACCCCATCAGAGCAAGCATGATGATTTTCACAAACCAACCGCCTGACAGAAGATTCGCATAGGGTTTTATCAGAATATAGGCAAAGAATGTTATCAGGAAAACAAGGATAACAAAAACAGTCTGTTCCCAAAAGGACAGAAACCGTCTGTTTTTCTTTTCGCCTTCCTCTTCCTGGAAAACGGCAACTTTATCCAGGACGGAATTCATTCTTTTTCTCCTTCTTTTTTCTCTTCATGATATTCTTTTTCGGCATTGACATTCCAAAGATCTTTATGATCTTTCTTACCTTCCAAAAGTTCATCGACCGCAACCATAGCCGTAAGCATAGAATGATCCATGTTGTTGTATCGATGCTGTCCGTTTCTTCCGATACAATAGAGATTGTCGATGGAATCCAAATAGCTTCGGACTTTATCGAAGTGATCGTAGCTTCCGAAATAAGCCGGATATGCCTTCTTCACTTTCAGTCTGCAGGAATCCAAAACATCGTTCTTGCTTTCGATGATGCCCATGGAAACAAGTTCATCGATGGCAAAATCGATGAAATCCTTATCAGACTTATTCCACATCTCATCTCCCTCGGAGCAAAAATATTCCAGACCCATCCAGACTTTATGAAGCGGATCTTTGACCATATATGGTGACCAATTGTTGAAAATCTGGATTCTTCCCATCTTTACGCTTCTTTCCTGCACATAGATCCAGTTATCAGGAACAATGTTATTCAGCGTCTTGATTTTGGTCTTATTCTTGATCTTGAGTTCATCCAAAAGAAGACCGACCGTGATGAAATCACGATATGGAAGTGTCGTTGCGATCTCATAGACATCCTGTGGAACATTCTCTTTTCCAAAGGACGTGAACAGATCTTTGATCGGCATAGACGAAAAAACAGCATCGCATTCAAAGCGTTCACCGGTCTTTGTAACCAATGCTTTGATCTGATTGTGATCCATTTCGATCTTGTCGACTTCTTCTCCGTAGAGAATCCTTCCACCCATTCTCTTCACTTCCTCTGCCATTTTTGTGTAGAGCTGACCTGGTCCGAATTTCGGATATTCGAATTGATTGATCAAAGAAGTTTCGACTTTGTTTGTGTTTTTCTTGAAAGGTTTGGTGATTGCGTTCAGAAGTGTTTTTCCCAGAGAGAGTCCTTTGACTCTCTGAGCACCCCAGTCAGCGCTGAGCTGACTTGGATGGACTCCCCAAAGCTTTGTCGTATAGTCTTCAAAGAAAAGCTGGTAAAGCGGTTTTCCGAAACGATTGATATAAAAGTCTTCAAGAGACTTCTCTTCTCTTTTATGGACACATGATCCTAGATAACCAAAGCCCGATTTCATGGTACGAACAAAACCCATATTGATAAAGGTTCTCGGTTTCAATGAAATAGGATAGTCGAAGAATTTCTTCAGGAAATAGATTCGGCTTACACGGTTCCTAAGAAGCATGACTTCGTCTTCTTTTTCCGGATCCGGTCCGCCTTCCTTGTATTTTTTGTCATTCTGAAGGATCTTATCATCAAAAGCCGGTGATCCCTGAATCGGCATCAGCTCTTCCCAAAGTTTGTTCACTCTTTCGTTTTTCGTAAAAAAACGATGTCCGCCGACATCCATATGGTTTCCATGATACTCATAGGTTCTGGAAATACCGCCGACAAACTGTTCCGTCTCCAAAACAATCGGTTTGATATCCGATTTCTTCAAAATTTCATATGCGGCAGTAAGACCAGCAGGGCCTGCTCCGATAATCAAGACTTTGCTATTATTGTCCATAATCGTTCTCTCTTTAACAACTTGCAATAGTATACCATAGCCATCAAATGAACGACAAAAACGATTAAGGAAACAAAAAAACTAGCATGCATCTTAAGACACATGCTAGCAAATATTTCCTACTTATGCGACTTACGATATTCGATTGCAGCTTCGACAAGTCCCTTGAAAAGCGGATGCGGACGATCCGGTCTGGACTTGAATTCCGGATGAGCCTGAGTTGCCACAAAGAACGGATGAGACGGAATTTCGATCATCTCGACGATATGTCCGTCCGGTGAGAAACCAACCGGATACATTCCATGGTCTTCCAGTTCCTTACGATAATCGTTGTTGACCTCATAACGATGACGATGGCGTTCGGCGATATTCTTGGTTCCGTAAAGTTTATAAGGCTTTGAATTCTCTTCCAGGACGCACGGATAGGAACCTAGTCTCATCGTTCCTCCAAGATCTTTGACCTGATGCTGCTCTGGCATCAGATAAATGACCTGATGCATAGAATTGGCATCGAATTCCGAAGAGTTGGCATCCCTATATCCAAGAACGTCTCTGGCAAATTCGATGATGGCAGTCTGCATACCCAGACAGAGTCCCAAGAAAGGAACGTTGTTCTCTCTTGCATACTTGATAGCAGAAAGCATTCCTGGGATTCCACGGCTTCCGAATCCTCCCGGAACTAGGACACCATCCATATTTCCGAGAACGTCCTTTGCTGTTTCGTCCGTAACTTCCTCAGCTTCGATCCAATGGATTCTAACCTTCTTGTGATAAAACCATCCTGCCGCCTTCAGTGCTTCATTGACTGAGATATAGGCATCATGAAGAGCCATATATTTTCCTACCATGGCGATATCGACAACTTCCTTGGAAGTCTTGATGTTATGGACCATTTCCTTCCAGACTTCAAGATTTGGCTCGGGAATCGGAAGATGAAGTGTTTCACCGACAGCTTGGGCAAAGCCTTCCTGATCCAAGACAAGAGGAAGCTCATAGACAGTTTCGACATCCATATTCTCGAGAACATGAGTCGGTTTGACGTTGCAGAAAAGGGAAATTTTATCGATGAGGTTGCTCTCAAGGTGTTTTTCGGTTCTGCAGACGATGATATCCGGCTGAAGTCCCATAGACTGCAAAGTCTTGACGGCCATCTGAGTCGGTTTGGTCTTCAGCTCATCACTGGCTTTAAGATACGGTATCAAAGAGACCATGACGATACAGACGTTCTCCTGCCCTACTTCGTGCTCGAACTGACGAATGGATTCAAAGAAAGGCTGGGATTCAATGTCACCGATTGTACCACCGATTTCAATAATGGTAATGCTTGTCTCATCCTTCTTGAAGGAACGATGGAAACGGGATTTGATTTCGTTTGTGACATGAGGAATGACCTGAACGGTTCCTCCGCCGTAATCACCATGTCTTTCTTTTGCCAGAACGGTCTCATAGACTTTTCCGGTCGTGACATTGCTGTGCTTATCCAAAGATTCATCGATGAATCTTTCATAATGACCTAAATCTAGATCAGTTTCAGTCCCATCATCGGTAACAAAAACCTCTCCATGCTGAGTCGGAGACATGGTTCCGGGATCCACGTTCAGATAAGGATCGAACTTCTGCATCGTAACATGATAGCCACGTGCCTTAAGAAGTCGTCCAAGACTTGCTGCCGTGATTCCTTTTCCCAATCCGGAAATAACACCACCCGTCACAAAAATATACTTTTCCATTGATAGATACCTCAGGCATCGCTTTCTTCATCTTTTCGTGCTAATTTTCTGAAATGCTCCAAAATAGCTCTGCGGGTGATGATCCCGATGAAAATTCCATGATCATCCGTGACGGGAACGAAGTTCTGATTTATCGCAATATCAAAAAGATCATTGATATCCGCGTCATAGCGAATCGCATCGACTTTTCTTTCATGTGAAACCACCATGATATTGGTTGTCTCTGCAGCATGATAGTTCATATTGTCGTGATTCTTGATGAAGCGAAAAAGGTCTCCTTCGCTGACCGTATTCAAATATTTTCCTTCAGAAGAAAGAATCGGTACAGCAGTCAAATTGTGATGAATCATCTTTTCCGTTACCTGTCGGATAGTATCGTCAGCATTGACGTATGCTACCTGACTCTTCGGAATCAAGAAAAAAAGAATATTCATACGGGATAATATTGTAGCGCATTTTTCCGGTTCATTTAAAGTGCCGATTAAAGCTTTTTAAAAAAACTACAGCCCCAACAGGGATTGTTTCTTTATGGTTCTTTGCTTGAATTCTTTTCTTTTTGAAATAGAAACAGAAATCACATCCAAAATGAATATTCCAAAAAAGTGATTTTAAAATTCTTTACATCTGTTTAATATTCAGCTTTAAACGGAACCGGTATTCTTTTTACCATCAATCATCAGGGCATCTTATCATCGCTTTCTTTTTCTCTTTTTGATTCCTTTTTTACTTTTCAGGAAAGAAATCGCAAGATAGTGTATAATAAATTGCTTATTCAGGAGATTTTTTATATGCCAGAAAACAAGAAAAAATACTTTTACATTACAACCCCAATCTACTATGCTTCCGGAAACATCCACATCGGCCATACCTATTGCTGCACCTGTGCGGATGTCATTGCCAGATACAAGAGATTACGCGGATATGATGTCAGATTTATGACCGGTTCAGATGAGCATGGTCAGAAAATCCAGGAAAAGGCTGAAGCCGCACATATGGAGCCGCAGGCCTATGTTGACAAGATTGCCCAATCCTTCAAGGATGTCTGGAAAGCCATGGACATCTCCTATGATTACTATGTCAGGACGACAGATGACTATCACGTCAACTGCGTCAAGAAGGTTTTCACCGAACTTTTAAACAAGGGAGATATCTACCTTGGAGAATATAAAGGATGGTATTGCACGCCATGCGAAACCTTCTGGTCGGAATCTCAGTGCGAGAAAGACGAACACGGAAACTACCTCTGCCCCAGTTGCCACAGGCCCGTCCATCAGGATAGTGAAGAGGCTTATTTCCTTAACGTAAAGAAATTTGTCCCTGACCTGCTCAAGTTCTATGAAGAGCATCCCGGATTTTGTTCGAAGGACAAAATCAACGAGATGGTCAATACATTCATCAAGCCAGGTCTTGAAGATCTTTGCATCACCAGAACTTCCTTCACATGGGGTGTACCGGTAGATGAGAATCCGAAACATGTCGTCTATGTTTGGATCGATGCGCTTTTAAACTACATCTCTGCCCTCGGATATAAAGGAAAAGACGATTCCCTGATGCAGAAATACTGGGGAGACGATTGCGAAATCGTCCAGCTTGTAGGAAGAGATATTACAAGATTCCATACAATTTACTGGCCAATTCTTCTCAAAGCCTTGAATCTCAGGCAGCCGGATAAAGTCATCGTCCATGGTCTTCTTCTTACCAGAAGCGGAGTCAAGCTTTCTAAATCGCTAGGCAATGCCATTTCCCCATATCCGCTTATCGAAAGATACAGTGTCGACTCACTGAGATATTACCTTGTCCGTGAAATCCAGTTCCAAGGAGATGGTGCCTTCACTCCGCTCCAGTTCATCGACAGACTCAATGCCGACCTTGCCAACAACTACGGAAACCTTGTCAACCGTACTCTCTCCATGATCAAGAAGTACTTCGATGGCATCGTTCCTGAAGTCGATCTGAACCATCCGAAATCCGATTTGACCAAGAAGCTGTTTGAAGACATCTATACCAAAGTCAACCAGTATGAAGCCAGCATGGATGACTACGACATCACAAATGGTACTGCTATTGCCATGGATATGGTCAATCTCGGAAACAAATACTTCGATGACATCGCGCCTTGGACTCAAGCCAAGAACGGAAACATCGATCTTCTCAAGGAATCGCTCTATGCGGCAAGCGAATTGATCCGTATCGGAAGCATTCTCCTAAGTCCGGTCATGCCGGAAAAGACCAAGAGCGCCTTGGATCAAGAAAAAGTTCCGGAGGAGCTTAGAACCTACGATTCCATCCACACCTTGAACAAGTTGAGTGGTCTCAAGATCGAAGAACTTACTCCTCTCTTCCCGAGACTTAAGAAAGATGATGAAGTGAAATATCTTACCGAACTCATCGATGGTCCAAAAGCCTGATCTAAAATGAAATCAAAAGCTACCTATGACGATACAAGAATTAACCTGTATTGTCCAAGGTAGCTTTTTTTCTATTCGATGAAATTCGCTTTTGTCTGAGCGATGATTTCGATTATATCATTTCCGTACAGATTCAGTTGATCCTCGTTGAGACATCTAAGTTTCTCTAAATCCTCAATCGTACTTGGACCGTATTTTGCAATCTTGGTCATTTGCTTATTGGTAAATATTTCAAATGCCTTGATATGACGTTTCTTGAACTGCCTTGTCCGGTATTCATACAGTTTTTGGCTGATGTCATCGGACAGTGCTTGAGAAAGAGGCTCTGCAGAAATAAGATAGTTCGTCGTTGGATTCACATACTTTTTCAGAAGCTCATTGTCTTTTCCCTTATCCTCGTCACTTAAAACATAAAGCATTGAATCCATGGCATCCTTCAGTTCTTTCGGAAGCCCATAAGCGGAAACCTGATAAAGGAAATTTGCCAAGACATAGGACGAATAATTGCTCTGAGTCTTCGTGAAATTCGAGTAACCGGAATAGTTCGGTTTAAAACTCTTGAGCTGGTTGTATCCTCTTAGATAAATGTGCTTATAACATGCTTCAAAAAGATTGAACCAACCCATTTTGTCCAAAGACTTGTCTTTTCGAATGAATCCATGACCAATATCATATTGTGAAAACCTATCCATCATACCTTCTGTTGATTCTAAATTCAAATTATTCAAATAATCTTCATGATAAGCAATTTTCGAAATCATTCCTAAAATAGCAACCATGAACATCATACCGTTCTTTGCCAATCCCGCTTTTATCGTATCCGGTTCATCCTCAGAAGAAAGGTCTTCGTTGTCCTTTTGAATTTTCTTGATCCACAGTTTATAGAACGTCTTCATTTTAAGCAAATCGACAAGAAGATCTGTAGAATATACTTTCTTGAATATCAGTGTATATTTTTCTTCATCACTGGTAAGAGTAGCTTTATTGTTTCTAGCAATACCAGGTTGCTGATAAACATAGGAATAGATAAGCTGTGCAATCTCCTCGTTATTCGTATTCTGCCATGGTTCCTTATAGATTCTCTTGTTTACTTTCTGACCGCGCTTGATGCTGCAGAAAACATTCTCTTCGGCAAGCTGCACCTTCAGCATCCTCTGTTCTCTCCGGTTGGCAATCAGGTCCTTGGCCTTAATCGGTTTTTGAGTATTCGTTGCTTCCGCTACATCGGAGATGAAATCGATTCTTTCATTATTCGTCGTTTTTGTATTCTTGATGATTTTGCATTGCAGATAGAAGTCTTTGTCAAAATCGGTCTCTCCGAGAAGATATGTGGTTTGACCGCCGTTGATGATAGAAAAGTGGTTCAGACGAATTGTTTTTCCTTCAACGGAGTAATCATCACAGATAATGATAATTCCGTTATTGAAATACCAGAAATCATCCGGCCTTTCCTGAATCGTCGTCTGGATAGAGCTGTCTATTTTTGCATTCTTGACATAGTATCTTAGATTCTGAGAAAAAAGTCCTCTGTATCCGTAATTCTGATAAAGATTCTTTATGGATATGGCAGAAACGTTCACAATCATCGACTTTTCTTCTCCGAAGCGGATGACATTGGTATCCGAATCAATCTGGATGGTTGCGGAATCGACATATTCCTTCGGATCTTCGATTTCAAGGATTTCGTTCTCGATATCATTTCCGAATAGAATCCGATAGGACACATACGGTAAATCGGATTTAAGCTGTTGGATTTCCTTCAGAATATTATGTCTTTCCTTCATCAAAGGGACATAGTCCGTAATGACAATGAACTCTATCGGCTTGAGTTTATTGGGAACAAATTCTTTATCCTTAAGTTTCAAAAGAAGTCCATTTCTTCCTCTGCCGACTACTGCATCAAAAAAGGTCTTCTCGGCGTTTTTAAAATATCCGGGATAATCCTCAGATCTTCCGGATACGGAGATAATGACGTTGATGTTTCTGAAATCCGAATCATCGTCGATATAGATGCCATCGATATTATCACTCTGATTCCTATCCGTCATGTCTCCATATGTGATTTCATCGATTCTGGAACTATCCCCATCAAAATAATGATAATAGGAAAAAAGGTACATCAGTTTTAGATGACTGCTCAATTTTTCCATCTGATCAAATCCAAACCGATTGAATTCCTTGAATAAATTTACATAATATTTTTCATCCATAAATACACCTCTATATCACCATTTATCATGCAAGCATTATGATAACAAAGCCGGATCTTCAAGAAAAGATCTTGATCAGATGATCGGTATTTTTCGGATCTGATTTCTTCCATTTATCAAAAAAATACCACAAAATTCTTTTATCCAATTCTTAAATTCTGGCTTTTTATCGCTATTTTTGAAAATCAGCTGTAAAAGAAAAATCGTCTGTCGATTCCCATAGACTAGAATCTTCAGACGATTTATTTGAGATATGGATTGCTGTTTTTCTCTGTGATGATGTTTGTCTTAGGTCCGTGTCCTGGATAGACAACAAGCCAGTCACGTAATTCCTTCAGTTTTCCTAAAGACGATGCAATCTTGTCTGGATCGGATGTTGCACAATCATATCTACCAATAGCACCTTTGAATAATGTATCCCCAGTAAATATGCAATTATCATCATCCATAAGGTAACAGACGCTGCCTTCCGTATGGAACGGTGTCTTAATGACTTTCACTTTTCCTGTCTTGAACGGAAGAACTTCACCGTCTTCTACTGGAATGGTATCAACTTTAATGGCAACTTTTTCTCCCGTAAGATTGGATGAGTTCATTTCAGGAGAAGTAAGAAGAAGTTTGTCTTCTTGAGCGAGGTAAACCGGAATGCTTTTGTTTTTATAATGTTTAAGGAAATTCGGTATTCCACGGATATGGTCAAAATGAGCATGGGTCAACAAAACAGCCTCAACTTTCTCATAATGAGACTCAATATAGGAATAGACTTCATCTGACGTCGATCCCAAATCGATTATCAGGCAGGTCCCACCTATCTTTCCGATGACATAAGTATTGCTTGAGAATTCTTTTTGATTCTCATCATATTGGAAAACTTTAACCATAACAAATGTATTATAACCGAAATTTATAAAATTTTCTTGTTTTTTATCAAGAAATTCATTTGTTTGCATGAATTGACCTATTTGGAAATCAAAAAAGGAAATTCCATTTCTCCGATTTTATAATCCGCTTTTTATAAAAAATAATATCATTATCTATATTTATTTATTGTAATTTTGCCAGAAAATATCCTTACCATAATCTTTTTCTATTGTTACAACTTATTAATATTAAAACAAGTTAATAACATTTTCAAATCAAAAAAGGCTCATCCTTTTATAGACAAGCCTTTTCCTGAATGAATATCAATCAATCTATAAAGATCAATTGCCAATACTAGGTTCATCCGGTTTCTTTCGAACCAAGATGAATGCAACAACACCCCAAGCAACAATAATGATAGGGAGAGCAATATCTACTGCAATTTGTATGATGGTGATGATTGGCGTACCTGCATGTTTAGCAAATCCTTCTCCAAAACCATTCATAGCATTAGAATTGCCGGTGACATAAAGCATATTTTTCAAACAACGGCGAACGACATACACATCATTAGCGTTCTTTTCATCAACTTTGTTCCAAGAGCGAGTCAAAGAAAGATTGATATCTCCGCCTGCATATGCCATCTGCTTAACAGGCATATATCCTGGTGTGTTGAAATCATCGATAACGGCACCACGGAATCCCCATTCATTGCGAAGGATCGTCGTAAGAAGTCGATAATCTCCTCCTGTCCACTTCAAACCAATACGGTTGAAAGAAGTCATAATACCGATACAATCGCCTTCCTTGACTGCGATTTCAAACGGCCTAAGATAGATTTCTCTCATAGCCTGCTCAGTGACATAAGAGATGTCTCCATTGCTTTGACGATGGGTTTCCTGCTCGTTTAAAGCAAAATGTTTTGCAAAGCAATACACGCCTTTTTTTCTTGTCCCTCTGATTTGAGCAGCTGCCATCTTTCCCGAGAAAAGCGAATCTTCGGAATAATATTCAAAGTTTCTGCCACCAAATGGAGAACGATGGATGTTGATTCCAGGGGCATACCATCCGGAGTAAGGCGAATTCATATTCGTATCACCCCACAATCCTTCTTCGCCGACTACAGTTCCCCACTCTTCAGCAAGTTCCTGATTGTAGGTTTGTCCGACCATCACTTCTGAACAATAGGCTGCTGTTCCGAAAAACTCCTTTTGGAACATGAAATTGACAAATCCGGCAGGACCATCCGTTTCATAGGTTCTCGGTTTATCGATTTCTGTTAGTTCTTTCGTATGGAAGGCAGCACGATTCATATGAGTCTTCATATCTTCCAAAGAAATCTTGTTGAGAAGGGCATCCCACTTCGGATTATCGTATTCAATATAAGGAGCACCATACTTGTTCAATTTCAAAGAACCGTCTTTTTCTTTTTCATACAGGCTCCAAAGTTTCAAATCCTTGTCTTCGTCCTTGAGGGTAAGATCAGGCATTTCATAGGTTTCAGGGTTGTTCGGATTTCGATCTTCCAACACACTCTTTTCTTGAGATGTCAAATTATAGTCATTTCCTTCCGGAGTCTTCGGGAAAGTACCATCGAAATCATCTCTTGAAAGGACAGACTGAAGATGATAGTCGGAATCCAAATACTCATCAGCATTTCCAGTATAAAGGTTTTCTACTTTGCAATCTGTAACCGGATCTTTTTCGTATTTGATAGTTTCCGGCAGTGTCATCTTTGCACTCTCTACAACCTTGTGGCTGTTTTCACGCAGAGAAATCGTATAGTCTCCCTTATCTAATGTGTAACCCTTAAAACCATCTTTGTTTTCATCTTTATAATCATAAGAGGCAAGATAATACGGATCAATTTCAACTGAAACAGTCTCTTCGGAATTCGGTTCAAGTTCAGCCGTCTTTCCAAATCCCACAAGCTGAACAGAACTCTTCTGAATCTGTCCTGCAATATAAGGAGTAGAACCATATAGTTGGACAACAGCCTTCCCCTTTACTTTGCCCGTGTTTTTCACCTTTACCTTGACTGTGAATTTATCCTTAGTCAACGTAGTAGGCAACTCAGCTTTATTATCGATTGAATAAGAAAAATCAGTATAGCTTAGTCCATATCCGAATGGATATACGACATTTTCTTTATACCAATCCTCTCCTTCTGCTTCGCCTCTTGTTTCATAGTATCGATATCCAACATAGACACCTTCTTCATAATCGACAAAATAGAAGCCAGCATTAGTTCCATCAATTTTAAACTGATCGCCATCCTGTTTTCGGTTGTCACCGAAATTCTGGAAACTTGGAGCTTTGGTGAAATCAGTAGCAAAAGTATCAACTGTATGACCGCTAGGATTCACCTTTCCCGTAAGGATTTCGCCAAGTGCCATAGCACCTGTGGTCCCAGTTCCCGGCATAAAGAATACCGCATCGATCTTATCAGCAAATTCACCCGACTGAGTAAATCCAAGTTCAAAGACATTACCGGAATTAATAACCAATGCAATTTTCTTGAAACCAGAATTGATGACATTGCGAATCATCTCAATTTCATTGGAATCGAGTTCAAGATAATGTTTTCCTTCTTCATTAGACGTTCTTGGAAGATCAAATCCTTCACCACCGATTCTAGAAATCACGATTAAAGCGAGGTCACTATAATTCGCATAGGACGCTTTCACATCTGATGTATATTTAGAATACGGAGTCTCACCAGTCGAAAGGCTTACTGTTTTTCCTGAATCCAAATCAGTCGGATTATTTTCTCTACCTTCTCCGGATTTAGATTTATCTTCATAGAAAGCTTTTAAAGTAGGATTTACTTCAAAGCCAACGTTTGTCAAAGAATCAAATAGGTTTTTCGCACCTGTAGAATCCACAGCTCCAGAACCAGAACCGCCATAGACGATATTAACGGAATTTTTACCAAACACAGAAACTTTGTTTCCATCCTTGGCAGTATTGAACGGGAAAGCATTGTCTTTGTTTTTCAACATGACAATTCCTTCTCTTGCTAAATCGATGTTGAATTCGTCTCCTTTTTCTTTGGCTTCTTCTTTACTTTTCGTTGTCTTCTTATAATAATCCTTATCACCGTTTTCATTTCCGGATGAATTTAAGGAGCCTCCATTCACTCTACCCAAAGCGAGATCGGCAGCATCCTTTACTGTAGGAATTGCCAAGGCAACATTCAGAATAAGAAGAATAAGCGCAAGAATGCAGGAAACAATGAACCAAAGTCTTGTAGCAACGTTCTTAAAGAACTTTTTGACTGTCATTTAGTCCATCCTTTCTTTTTGATATTTATTCGTTGAATAAGGAAAGATTGTCGAGAATCGGATCATAACTTAATTGTGAATCACCGAAGTCTGTCAAAGTAACGCAATCAACCATCGGAGCAGTTGCATACATGGTTCCACCCATACCATCAGAATTGGATGTGATGAGCTTTATGGTATTTTCACCTTCGACCAGATTGATTTTCTTTTTCAATTTATGGTTAGAGAACGGTCTAACATAACCATCGCTGTCCGTAGCAGAAGTTCCACTTAAAGTGATTGTTCCGTAATCTTTGATATCCGTTCCATTGACATTGACCGTATAATTGTCCGAAGTAAGAACCACATCTTTGATTTCAGCAGATAGCCTTAATATCAAGGTAACATCATTGACTGCTTTTGTGCTGTTGAAGACAAAATCAACGGAAAGATTGGTAACATAAAGATAACCAAGCCAGAATCCATTAGATGCTTTAGCCTTTCCGTCCTCGTCCTGCTGGATCATTTCTTTTCCAGAACTACCGCCAGAATACCCGGCACCATGCTTGTTCGTAACATTCGTATATTCAGCTTCCATCACAAACGAAGATGCCTCCGGAGCAGTCGATTCGCTGCCTTTGGCACTTGCTGTAGTCTCACTTACTTTCGTACTTGTCGAATCATTCTTGGAAATAGGTTTAGATACAGAATTCGGTTTCGATTCTTTTCCACAAGATGCAAGCATGAATGCAAACATCAGAATCGGCAATTGTCTTTTCAATTTCATTATTCATTCTCCATTCAGGTATAAATACAATCCCAGGCAATAGCCCGGGATTGTATATCATCTCAAATTCTTATTACTTATCTTCTTTTTTCTTCTTGATGATAATGCCAGCGCCAAGAAGAGCAACAGCTGCGACTGCGGATGTCATAGCAATGACAGATCCTCCGCATCCACCGGATTTCTTGCCTTTAAGTTCATTAACGGTTGTTTCAAGAGAAGCAAGTTTTTCTTCAAGAGCTTTAGTGTCTCCGCCTTTGGAAATTTCAGCCTTAAGATCGGCAATTTCCTTTTCAAGGGCAGCAATCTTGGCTGCAGTGTCGTCCGTCGGAGTGGCCTCACCTTCAACTTTGATGGTGAATGTTTCTTTATAGTTATAAACAGATTTACGCCATCCACTTCCCTGTTCTGCATAACAATTTACAGTAAACGTGTACTCACCAGCCTTTGTTGCCTTTCCAGAAATGGTTCCATCATCTCCAATCGTCATGCCATCCGGAAGGGTACCATCGATAACTGAATACTTGATATTGCTATAACCGGCATCTTCAGTAACAAGTTCTGTAGCAACCTTGCAAGAATAATCAATTCCAACCTTAGCGTTTGTAGTAGCAAGAGTAAAGGCGCTATCGATAGCGATAGAATAATCCAACGTCTTCTCAATCCATCCGTCGATTGTAACCTTGACAGTGAAATCAAACTTTCCGGAGGACATTGGAGTTCCAGTCAATTTTCCACTTTCGAATTTCACTCCTTCCGGAAGTTGTCCATTGACAAGTTCATATCTGACTTCCTTAGCCTCATTGGTCTGATCGGCTGTCAAAGAAAGATCCTTATTCAAGGCTTCTCCGACCGCACCGGTCATATCAGTCTTTCCGACAAGCTTATCGACCTTTACACCATTCTGGATGCCGGATGTGTTGCAATAAGTCCAAAGAGATCTTCTGACCGTATCACGAACTGCAGACCATTGAGTCGGACTTGCCAAAGTATGCTGTTTATTCTTATATTCATCTGCATTCTTGGCAACATAAACCATATTGGAAGCCTTGTCATAAACACCTTCAAGTTCATTTCCGGCTCTATTGTTGGTTCCCATCGGATAGGCATTGCATCTGACAAAGTCATACATGGTCTGGACATTTCCGCCGATATCAGAATCAGAGACTCCCTTGAATCCCCATTCATCCTGGAGAATGTTGTGATAGAGACGATAATTGACGGATTTGCTAAGACCAATACGGTTGAAAGCAGACATAGTGCCATTGCAATCGGCTTCTGTAAAGCAGAGTTCAAAGCTCTTGAGATAGATCTGACGCATAGCCTGTTCATTGCAATAGGTGATAAGACCACCAGAAGTGCCACGATTCATTTCCTGATCATTCAAGGCAAAATGCTTAAGATAGACATGCATTCCTTTGGACTGAACGCCTTTGATGACTTCGGCAGCAATCTTTCCACCCTGGACACCATCCTGAGAATAATATTCAAAGTTACGTCCAGAAAGAGGTGAACGATGTGTATCAGTAGCCGGACCATACCAACCATTGACGCCAACGAACAAACCATCGTTTCCAACCATGATACCCTGTCTGCGGGCAAGCTCTTTATTGTAGGTAGAAGCTACATTGACTTCAGAAACCCAAGCAACGCCGCTTCCTTTAGATCCGCCTTTAAGCTGAGCAGGACCATCATTATCGACTTCCTGAAGTTTTCCGATTCCCTTCAAGGCATTCATCTTACGGCTATTTCCGGAAAGATATGCATTCATTTCCTCATAGGAGAGATTGTTAAGAATGTTATCCCAAGCAGGATCATCGAGGTCTTTTCCAATCATGGTATTGAGATCGATGCCTCTGTCTTCTGCAGTTGGCTTTGCTTTGGCTTCATCATCGGTAAGCTGTTTCCAATTGGCACCAGCCTGTGCGACATACCAAGGATCGGTTTCCTTATCTTCATAAGCATAGTCTTCTGCCTGACCATTTAGGAATTCAAGAGTCTTCTGATTATAGGTAAGATCTTCTTTTGTCGGTGCCTTCGGGAATGTTCCTGCAAAGTCTGCTCTGGAAAGATAAGTGATTCCCTTCTTTGCCGTTTCGTCTGCAACCGTAACACCTTTCTTATTAGTGTTATATTCATCATCCTTGGAAAACCAAGCTTCGATCTGTTTTCCGGTTTTTGCACTGTTCTTGATAAGAAGACCGGTCTTTCCTTTTGTAGCTTTCGTTTCAGTGGCACTCTCATTAACCGTATAGGTAATTTTCATCTCATTGCCATTTGTTCCTTTAAGGACGGTATGAGAATCACTCTTGACGGAAAGTTCATACTTTCCTGCTTCAAGTTCGTATCCCTGGAATCCATTTCCGTTTGCATCGTTGTAGTCGAAATCTGCCATATCACGTGCTTTAAGAGACATGGTAAGAACTTCGGATTCACCTGGTTTAAGAAGCTTTGTCTTTGCAAAGTCAGCCATATTCGTCGAAGCTTTTTCGATTCCGCCTTTGGTGTAATCACTCTTATAATAAAGCTGAACGACATCCTTACCTGCTCTATCACCAGTATTGGTAACTTTGACCTTGACATCAATGCTCTGATCGGCATTTGTAATCGTTCCGCCGGCAGTCGTTACAAGTTCATACTGGAAGTTGGTATAGCTAAGTCCATAGCCGAACGGATAAACAACATTATCCTTGTACCAACTAGCACTTTTCTCTTCTTCCGCTCTCGTTTCATAGTAACGATAACCAACATAAATGCCTTCTTCATAACTGACTTCCGTATAGGCTGTACCATCCATTGCCAAAGAACCATCAGCATTCTTCTTGGAGTTCCATCCCTTATATGGTTTTCCATCAGAGCCTAAGATTGTAGTCTTGTCAGTTGTGACTAGATTTCCATCAGCATCTAATGTGCTATCCACCTGAGAACCATCGGAGAAATTGTTCCAGGTTGGATCTTTCTTGAAATCCTTCGGATAGATATCAACAGTTCTTCCGCTCGGTTCCGCATTTCCGACAAGAACATCTCCCAAAGCAAGGATACCGTTCTGTCCGGTATATCCAATCCAAAGAATAGAGTCGACTTTATCTGCAAGTTCTCCATTGACAATCGGATCCAATTCCATCGGAGAAGCCGAGTTAATGATGACAACGACTTTTTCGAATCCCTGATTCTTGACGTACTTGATCATCTCCTTCTCGTTGTCTTCCAACATCAAGATATGATCCTGTTTATTGGAATGTCCAGCGACGTTATAAGTCTTGTTATCGGAGAATTCAGAACCCGGTCTGGAAATAACTACGATGGCGGCATCATGATACATCTGATAGGAGCCTTCTACCGGTTCAAGGAAAGAAGTCGGCATTTCAGAAACAGATTTAGAAGCAAAGAAACCGGAACCAGAAACAGTAGCATGGTTTTCAGCCCAGTCTTGATTGAATGCCATCAGTTTCGGATTGACTTTCAATCCAGCCATTTCCAAAGAATTCATGATAGTGGCATCACTATCCGTACCAGAAGAGCCTGATCCTCCACCACCGGAACGGTAGTCATATCCGGCATGGCCAAAAACAGATACATTCTTGATACGATTGTCAAACGGAAGCACATCATTATTATTCTTCATCAAAATCGAAGATTCAGCAGCCATTTCAATGTTGAGTTTCTTCGCATCAACCATTTCCTCTTCATGAGTGTCATAGTCTACATAGAAACGTTTTTTGACATTAGCTGTGGGTGATGCCTTGAATGTCGAAACAGCCATAGCAAGCAGTGTCGGGGATAACAAAAACATATAACTCTTCATTTTTCCCATAATGGTTCCTCCTTTTGATTGACCTTCAGGAAATTGTTCTCTGATGGTTTTTGTTTCCATCTAGAACTTGAATCGAGTATATATGAAACCCCTATCATCGTTTTGGAAAAGTCCTAACCTTTCCATTTTTGAGCCTAACCTTTCACTTTTGAAACAAAATGTAAGCGCATACCTATACATTTATATTACATTTGTATATTTTTAAAGCATCAAAAAAGTCCTATCTTTCAAGGACTTGGTTAATCATTTCTTAGGAAAAAATATTTGAAGTCGGAAAATACCTCCGTCTGTTTTAATACTTAATACCCCTTCATGACGCTCAACAACATTATTTATCGATTTCATTCCAAATCCATGATGCTTCTTATCTTCTTTGTTTGTGACAATTTTACCATTCTTTGTATTTATGATTCCTTCATAAGGATTTTCTTCTACGATATAGCTACCTCCAAAGGCTGAATAAATTTTCAATGTGATGATCCGTTTTTTCTCATTTTGAATTTTACTGACAGATTCCATTGCATTGTCTACAATATTTCCAAAAAGCGAAGTAATTTCTTCATCTGCAAGAAAAGAAATTTGTTTTCCATCGATAATACAATCCAAGACAATTTTGTTTTTATTGCAGAGAAGCGATTTTTCACTGAGCAGAATATCCAAGATTTCATTTCCGGTTTTTACTTTTGTATCATAAATCCTCAACCTTTTCTCGATGTCCTTTAGTTCATCTTGTATTTTGAGGTCGGATATATTTTCTAATGCACGTATTTGGTGACGCAGATCGTGACATTTAATATTGATCATTTCGATATTCTGCTTAGATAAATTGAATTGCTTGTTCCTTTCATATTCTAACTGATTCATAACTGCAATTTGGGACTGTATTTTCACCTGCTTGGCATAACCAAACATAATAACCAGCGTCATAATACATAACAAAATATTAATCAGATTCATGCAATATTTCAAAAGCATATCCTTATTGAAATACCTCATAGAAAAAATATTAAAAACAATATCAGCAAGTAACGCAATTCCAGAAATGAACATTGTGATAGGTGGTGGAACCAGAATGAAGTCTCGATAATTCTTTATGGTCTTATAAAGACCAATCAATAACGGAACGGTGAAAATATAAATAACGAAGGGAAAAAGATAATTTGTGACATAAAAATTCAAATCCGCATTCAAAAAAACATCCTTGATGATAAATCCCAAAATCATGCTGATCAGATAAATCATATGCCTATAAGTATAGGCAGCAAAAGAAAGAAACAATGCTGATCTATAATTGATTTTGAAACAGATAAAGCTAAAAAAAGAACAAACAAGGATAACGAAACCAAAACGTGCTGTCGTTGACAAAATACCAAAAGGTAACGGAATCATCTTAAAGAAAACCACGCAAAAATAGGATACAATAAAACCGAGTCCTGCTCGAAGCCAAAAGCTTTTTCTTTTATCCATAGGAAGAGAAAAGAAAAAAGTAAGAAGCAAAGACGTAACACAGACAATAACGGAATAAGAATAAAAGGAACGTATTGTCATGCGGTTTCTCCCAAATAAGACATTAGCGCCATCAAAAATCCTTTTTTCTTTGGATGAGAAACAAGTAAAGTTTCTCCGTTTCTCATAGTGACCTGAAACTTCTCAACTTTACTGACAAATTTTAGATTCACGATGTAACAATGGTTGCAACGATAAAAAGTATCTTCTGGAAGCTCTTTTTCAATTTGAGACATCGGGACATGAAATTTCTGACTGCCATTTTCCGTATGAATAATGGTATCATGAGAAATAACTTCAATATAGGATATTTCATCCAAATTGATTGCAGCAATCTTTCCTCCCGTATTCAGTTTCAGCTTCCGTTCTTCTTTTCTTTTCATAAGATTCGGAACAAGTCTATCGAATTTCAAACAAAGATGTTCATAATTGATTGGCTTAACAATAAAATCATAGGCATCCACTTCATATCCACGGATAGCGAACTGAGCGAAATCCGTAACAAAGATCAAAGTGACATTCTCATCCTTTCCCCTCATCTCTTTAGCTGCATCCAGTCCATTTATTCCTGGCATGTTGATATCCATAAAAATAATATCATATAGGCCTTTATTGAATTCTTGAAGAAACAAAAAAGCATTTTCGAAAGGATAAAAAACAAAGGAAATTTGATGCTCCAAACCATATTTTTCCAATAGTTTGATTGATAATTCACGCTGAACCTGATCATCTTCAACGATAGCTATTTTAAAAATCATTTTGATTGAAACCCCTTTCTAGTTTGTAGATAATAGCAAAAAGGGCTTATTTGTTCAAGTTAATCAGAGGACGAAAACCAGTTAATAAAATATAACCATTCAATATAAAAAGAAAAATTATATTTAAAAGTCATAAATATTCAATGCAAATAAAACAAATCCCACTTTTTGTTCATTGATAAAAGTTTTATTCATCTTTTGTTTTTTTGAAAGATAACGTGCTCTTTTTCCTTTTTTTAATCATCTATAATACAGTTATTTTCATTTTCTTTCCTTCATCCCTTATCAGAATTTTTATCGTGTTGTTTCCAGAAGAAATGCATTTTTCTTTCATATGCGATTGGTTTTTATTATAATTATCGTGTCAAACGAGGTTAATAATCATGAGTAAAGAAGAATACTACGTCGATACCGAAAAAAAGAAGGCAGATCCAATTCTGCTCGTCATTCTCTTCTTTTTGGGGTGGCTTGGAATCGACAAATTCTATGCCGCAAAATCCTTCAAAAAAGGTTGGAAGTTCATGTTGATTAAATTCTTATACAATGTGATTCTTCTCGGAGCTATTTGGAACATCTTCGACATCGTCAAAGCTTTCCAAGGAAAATACGAATTGGATTTTCGTGATTATTTCGCCTGATCGTTGAGTAACAAGGAGGAATCAAAATATGTTACCTGTTCGTTTCTACAAAAACACCAAAACCGGAGAAGTCATACTCTCTTTGGAAGGTGAGAACGATACTGAACTCGTTCTTTTGAATGCAAATTCAACCGATGCCGCAAAGGAGAAACATGTTCCGGAGGTAAAAATCGAAGGAAATAAAGTCAACGTCCAAGTCGGTAGTGTGGCACATCCGATGCTTGAAAATCATTACATCACTATGATTACACTCGTAACAAACAAAAAAGCCATCCGCAGAAATCTCAAGCCCGGTGAAGCACCTGTTGCAGAATTCAACTTGATCGAAGAAGAAAAACCGGTAGCTGTTTATGAATACTGCAATCTTCATGGACTCTGGGTCAAAGAGCTTTAAAATAATCAGACCAAGTATCCAGCAGCAATAAAAAAATATCCTAAAAACTGTGAACCGATTCCAAAGCATTTCAGAAAGGTTCACAGTTTTTTTGTTAAGTTCTTCTAATCCAAAGCGCAGATTGTGATTTAAATTTCCAATCAAATATGAAGAAGAATCCATTGAGTAAGCAAGACTGACAAATTCACCAATGTAGCTCTGAGAAAAGTGTTCTCTATTTCCTTAGAAGACGCATTTGTTAAATTGACATATATGAGGTTTCCAAAGCAAACGACAATCGTGACAATTACTCCTACAAGTTCCAAAAGATCAAAAGCAACCAATTTTGAACGTTTCATAATCGAAAGCTGTCGATAGGCAAAGAACAGAGATAAGGGTATAGTAAAAAGAGGAATAAGACAAAAAAAGGTACTGGCAGTCTCAAAAGTGGTCGGAATTTTAAGAAACATATATATGAGGAAAAACGAAATCAAAGCAACACAAGATAAAGAAGTAAGGATTTTTAAAGAATTCCGAATAACATGCCTTTTTTCCAGATATTTTTCCATTTTAATCGACTCCTATGGTCAGATAATTACTTAATCCCTGTTCGAAGCCGGGATCATCGGTAAAGAAGTGAGTGGTATAGTTGACGTATGGTTTTGATAGACTGAACGACAATTGTCCCCAATCGATTTTTCCGGAATTGTTCTGATGGGCAAAGACTATTTGAAGAGCTCCTTTCTGGAAGGACGACTATGTGTTTTCCAGAAAGCATTCTATCGAATAGGAGAAATTGGAGTATTCCTTTTTCTCTTCGATGTTGCTGCCTCGTCTTTTGAAGCTGTGATGGTAGTCTTCCGGTAATTTGAACTCGAACCCGATGTAATGTTTGGCTAGATCGATTTTATAGCTGTCTGTATCTTTGCCCTCTTTTTTGATATCGATGTCCTTGTTTTCCACGCTCGTGGTCGGTTTTACCGTGCTTGTCTTTACATGGTTGTAATGATAGTAGTGATATTTTTGGTGGGTTTCGATATCCGGGTATCCGTTGCTTTTCGAAACAAGGAAATTCGAATCGAACTGGATTCCGGAGATATCGGA
>DHKM01000045.1 GCA_002404835.1 Caryophanales bacterium UBA4694
TGCTATTTGGCACTACATAAGTATATCACAAACCAAAAGAAAAAGATGGGAATCAGTCCGGAATGCGAGAAATATCCCATCTTTTCATATAATCCCGGATGTAGTGCTAGTTTTCCAATTAACCAAGGTTTATTTGACAAAAAACATTAATTTTTATTGTATTTTTAAATTGATTGTGATTGTAAATCGGAAAACAATTTATTTTATATTAGAATTATCTTTTCATCAAATGGATGAACTTGCGAAAATGATCAGGCATCATAATGATGGCTGACCTGTTGTTACGAAAAGGTACATCCATGTACAACTCCTGAAGTTGATTTCATAATTCGAGTTAGGAACAGTTATATCTATCGATGGTTGTAACTTTGATATCGTATAGTCTTCAGGCAGATAATTTTTGATATTATCAGTTCCAACTTCTTGGTTGTAAATAGTATCGAACCAAAAAAACAAAAACGAAAACAACATTTTGATTTTCCTCTATTTTCCCTTTTTGAGGCTAAAAAGAGCCAAGGATGCAAGCTCGTTCGAAATTCAAAATGCTTGGTTTTTCCAGAGCATCGATGGTTTTGGAAATATAATGAAGACATGAAACGAACAGACAGAGATATCTTATCCATCGACCTGAAGTCTTTTTATGCTTCCGTAGAATGCATCGATCGTGACCTTGACCCCTTTACGACACCTCTTGTGGTGGCAGATGAAGAACGAGGAGATGGCACCATCGTACTTGCCGCTTCTCCTTTCATCAAGGAAAAATACAAGGTAAAAAGCAGGTGCCGCCTTTATGAAGTGGACAAGAACATCGAAGGACTGATCATTGCAAGACCGAGGATGCAACGCTATCTTGGGGTTTCTGCCATCATCAATTCCATTTATTTGGATTTCGTAAGTGAAGACGACCTCTATGTCTATTCTATCGATGAATCCTTTTTGGATGTGACCTGTTATCTGAACATGCATAAAGACACACCAATGACCTATGCCAGGAAAATCATTGAAACAATCCGCGACAAGACGGGACTGACGGTTACGGCAGGAATCGGAAAGAATCTATTCATGGCAAAGGCATGCATGGATATTGAAGCAAAACACAAGAAAGATTTTCTTTCCAGCTGGGATTACAAGGACATACCGGAGCATCTTTGGAACGTTTCTCCGCTTAGCAAAATGTGGGGAATCGGTAGTAGATTGGAGAAAAGACTGAATCGTATGGGCTTTTTCTCGGTTGGCGATATCGCAGTCAGTGATCCGGATTATTTGAAGAAAGAACTTGGAGTCATCGGAGAGGAAATCTATTATCATGCAAATGGATATGATGATGCTCTGATTCAGGATACCTATGTATCGATGAATCGTTCGATGAGTGTCGGTCAGGTTCTTCTTCGGGATTATTACCCACATGAGGTTCCTGTTCTTATCAACGATATGAGTTTTGAACTTTCGGAACGTATGCTTCAGGAAAAGGTCGTTGCAAATAATTTCTATTTTTTCCTCGGATACAAGGATCATACTGGAACCGGTAAACGGGTCTGCTTCTATACACCGACGGATTCAGCCATGAAGATAAGTCAGAAAATCACGGAAATTTATCTGGAAGAGATGAACCGGAAAGATGTCTTGTATCGGGAAATATCCATTGTGGCCTGTGATGTGTTTTCGGTCGATGAATACCAGACAAGCCTTTTCGAAGACCATGAATCCGATGTCAGACTGAGAAGACTGGAAATGACGATGATGAAAATAAGAAATGATTATGGACCAAGAAAATGCCTGCCGTGCTCTGCACTGTGCCTAGATTCCACGTTTCTTACAAGAGCCGATCAGATAGGAGGACATCATAAATGAGAGGAATGAAGAAATGGTTGCCGTTCAAATCCCTGAAAGGCCAGTATGAAGAGCTGGAAAAAATGAAGAAGGAACGGGCAAAAGTCGAAAAACCGGTTCTGAGCGAAGATGAGGAGGAAGAAGTCAATCGCTTCCTGATTGGGCTAAAACGAGGCGAAAAGACTAAGGTTACGTTCTATATGGATCATGAACTGATGACAAAGGAAGCCGTGTTCGTTAAAATCGAAAAAGAACAAGAACGGATTGTCTTTTATGGGTTCAGCATACCTCTGAATAATCTTGTGAAGATCACATATTCATGGACAGAATCCGATTTTGCGGGCCATCTATTATGAGGACAGAGTATCAGGATCTCAGGATGAGTAAAAAATTCTTGCCTTGTAAGGTGAAAAAAGTTATACTATCCAATGCCCAATTCCGGGCAAATATACTTTCTTGTCAGTCCCTGATGTAGGATTGACCGAAAGACCAAAGGGAGGTATAAGAACATGAAGAATTATGAACTCATGTACATTCTCATGCCGAATCTTGAAGAGGATGCCATCAAGGCTGAAATCGAAGCTCTTCACAAGATCATCACTGACAACGGCGGAAAAATCACCGGAGTCAATGCTTGGGGTATGAGAGACCTGGCCTATGAAATCAAGAAACAGACCAAAGGCTACTATGTAGTCACGGAAATGTCTTGCGAACCTGAAGTTATTGCCAAGTTCAACAAGATTGTCCTTCTTGATAGCAAGGTCATGAGATTCCTTATTACTGTCGCTCATAAGTAAACAGTTAAAGGAGAATTACTATGGCTGGATTGAATCGTGTCGTACTCGTCGGACGTATTGTCCGCGACCCGGAACTCAGAAAGACGAATTCCGGAACTTCTGTGACTTCGTTCACGGTGGCTGTTGATAATCCGATCAAGACGGGTGCCGAGAAAAGCGCAAGCTTTGTTCCGTGTACCTGCTGGAGCAAGACAGCTGAGAATGTTGCCAAATACTGCGTCAAGGGGTCCCTTGTCGGAATAGATGGTAGAATCAGTCAGAGAAGTTATGAAGACAAGAGCGGGCAAAAACGCTCTGTTGTCGAAGTCATTGCAGAAAATGTACAGTTCCTGGAACGTAAGAATGCAGTGGAAAACAATGACACCAATCCATCCAATGGAATGGGTGGTGGTATGTCTGAGTCTGTCAGCCACGAAGGCATTGACGGCTCTGATGACGACCTTCCGTTCTAGAACAGCTTGACGATCGTCAGGCGGAAAGGATGAACAGATATGTATCGTAGAATGAAACCCCGTAAAAAGGTTTGCTATTTCACCAAGAACCATATCAAGTATATCGATTACAAGGATGTCGAACTCTTGAAGAAGTACATCTCTCCTAGCGGAAAGATCACTCCGAAGAGAATCACCGGCACTTCTTCCAAGTATCAGAGAATGCTTGCTGTCGCTATCAAGCGTGCAAGATATATGGCTCTGCTTCCTTACGTTGCCGACTAATCACGGATGAAATAAATCCTCAGTCCACATCAACTGAGGATTTTTCTATAGGGGGATATCGTATGATCAAACCATATACCAAAGACAGCGAATTTTCTTATACAGAGGGATTCTTTCCGACGTTTGAGATGATACAGAATCATAAGAAAGACTTCATCGTTCTCTATGTTTCAACGGATGCTGTCGGAAGCGACGGTTTTCAAAAGCTTGAATCCATTGTCGGAAAAGACAAAATCATTGTTTCCGACAAGGCTTTTGCTATTACGAAATCCAAAGGGAATGCCCATGTCCTTGGGGTGTTCAAAAAGTTCAGATCGACATTGGACTTGAAGGAAAACCACCTTGTCATGGTAAATCCGAGTGATATGGGAAATCTTGGAAATGCCATGCGTTCGCTTTTGGCATTCGGATATCATGACCTTGCCGTCATCGAACCATGTGCGGACATCTTCAATCCGAAGACTGTACGTGCCAGTATGGGAGCACTGTTCAAAATACGGATTGAGACATTCAAAGACTTTCCTTCGTATTTAAGGAAGTACAGTCGCGAATACTACCCGTTTGTTCTGGATACGTCCCACCCTCTTTCGGAGACCAAATTCCAGACACCGTGCTCTTTGGTGTTCGGAAATGAAGCAACAGGTCTTCCTAAGGAAATCCACAATCAGAATAATGTCCGTATCGAACAAAGCGATGAAGTCGATAGCCTTAATCTGACCACATCGATTGCTATTGGTCTATATCAGCTCAAAATGCAGAAAAACGGATAAATAAAAAGGCCGGGCAAGCCGACCTAATCGAACAATGACAGTTGGACCCAGTCTCCCTTTTTATGGATGCTGGGTCTTTTTCGTAAGGAAAGATTCAAAAGATCGTATCTATTCTCGAGGTATCTTTGTACTTCGTCCTTTTCTATGACAACAGGCATCCTTGAATGATAAGAAGAAAGTTGATTGCAGCTGTTTTCCGTCAGCAGGACAAACCTATTTTCATCGTTGTAGAACCCACAAAGATAAAGAAGAGAGTCATCATCAGATAGAAACTCGTATTCGATTCCGTCCTTTCCTTTTTCGTAGAAAGAGGTACAGGGAAAGACGATTTTGTTGGCAAAGTTTTTGCTGAACAGGCTTTTTTCCAGAACGGTTTCGTTCCGTGCATTGTAGATAAGCGAAGAGTCGTATGCCTGGAAGCCGAAGGTCAGATAGGAAAGAGCAAATCCGTTCCTGCTTAAGACGATTCCGCAGGCTTTATCACCGACCCTGACATCCATTTCGTTGTCCAGGAAGAGATTCTGGTAGACTTCGAGGTGTCTGGATTCTTCCGGTTCGATTCGGAAACGACGGCACATTTAGATTGTGATTCCTTTGACAATCAATACGGAAATCACAAGATAGACAACAATGGAGATAATATCCAAAAGTGTGGAAATGACAGGCTGTGACATTACAGCAGGATCAAGATGAAGCTTTTTGGCAAGAAGCGGAATGCTGACTCCCAACCACTTGGCGATGATGATGACGATGATGAGAGTCAGGGACAAAACGCCGGCGATGCTGGCAAAGAACAACTGTGTATTTCCGTTGTAATAGGTGTTTATGATCTGCTGATTGAGATTTCCTTCTTCCCCCAAAGAAACAAGTTTAGTATTGAGTTCCATCATCGTCCATCCGAAGGAGAAGACAGAAAGAATCGAACCGGTAATCAGTGCGGATACGAATTCCTTTTTGACAACCTTGAAGTAATTCTTCGGAGTGACATTGCCTAAAGCAATTTCACGGATGATAACGGTTCCGGTCTGATCGGCGGCATTGGAATTGGTTCCCATGATGGCAGGTAGGAAAGCGATGAGAATCGGTACGACATTGAGAGGCTGCTGCAGATAGGAAAGAGTCATGGAAATGAAGGTATCCAAGAAGACAAGAATCAAGAGCCAGATGGCGTATGATTTGACTACCTGGAACAAGGAACGCTGCAGATAAGGTGTCTCAGTAGGTAAGACTGCGGAAGTAAGCTGGATATCCTCGGTGTCTTCCTCGTTTGCAATGTCAAGGACATCATCGAAGGTGATGATACCAAGCATTCTCTTTTCTTTGTTGGTGACGGGAAGAACGGAAATATCATATTGTCTGAAAGCCTTGACAACGACTTCCTGATCGGTATCGGCAGAAACGGAAATAAAGTCGTCTTTCATGATGGATCTAAGAATATCGTTGCTGTCTGCCTCCAAAAGCTTGTCCAATGTTACGGTTCCGACAAGACGTCTGGTGGCATCGATGATGAAGATTTCCCAAACGGTTTCCATGTCCTTTCCGAATTTGCGGATCTTACTGATGGCATCTTTCACCGTTGCGGTATCTCTCAGGGAAAGATATTCCGGCGTCATCAATGTTCCGGCCGAGTCTTCCTTGAACTTCAAATAGACATTGATTTGCGAACGGCTTCCCGGACTTGCGGCTCTCAAAACCTTGGTGACAAGGTTGGCAGGAAGCTCATCGACAAAGTCGACAAGGTTGTCTGTCTGCATTTCATCGACGAGTTCTTGAAGCTCCTTGCTGGAAAAAGCCTGGACAATCCGTTCCTTATGGTCTTGATCGATCAAGGTGAAGATTTCGGCGGAGATATTCGGATCGACGGCTTTGAAGAAGAAGACGATATCTTCGTCTCCAAGTTCTTTCAAGGCATTTGCAACATTGTGGGGATCGTAGGATTTGACGGTTGCATTCAAAACAGTTGTGTTTTTGTTTTCGATTACGGCTCTCAGAAAATCAGGTTTGAGGAGGTTTTTGACTTCGCCTTTGATGTGATTGTCGACCTCGATTTCTTCTTCGTTAGGCACCTGAATTTCCATGGTCTGACTAGTCGGAGTTTCATTCTTGATTTCATTATCGTTCATGATTCACCTCCTAGATAGTGAGAATTCCATTTAAACTGCCAGCATTCATCAACCCGGGATCAAAAGAGTCGATGATGGTCATAGCAACAAAGAAGTAGATGAGCAATGTCAAGATATCCATCAAAGAGGAAATAAGAGGTCCGGACATGACAGCGGGGTCAATATGACAAAGTTTTGCTAGCATTGGTAGATTGGCACCGAGGAATTTAGAAAAGAATACAGCGAAGAATATGGCTACAGTAACAACCAAAGAAATAATTAAATAAGCAGAATTCAAAGAACCGAAATAACTGGCCAGGGAATCTGGATTTTCGACTTGGACCAAATGAGCGTAAAGCTCGATCAGCGTCCATCCAAATGTAAAGGCAGAGACGATTCCTGCCGTGATAAGACCTGCCAATGTTTCTTTTCCGACAACTCGGAAGTAATCTTTGAGGCGTATCTCTCCGGTAGAAAGAGCGCGCGTGATTGTCGAGGTAGTCTGATCACCGGAGTTTCCTCCTGTATCGTTCAGGGCAGGTAAGAAGGCAATCAGGACAGGAAGGACCAAAAGTGCACTTTCAAACCTTGATACGATGATTGTTGCAAATGTATTCAGAATCAGAAGGATAATCAGCCACATGACATAGGATAATGCCATACGATAGGCTTTGGTTTCCATGTATGGTTTGTCTGTCGGAGTGACGGCACCGGATTTATAGACATCTTCCGTATTTTCTTCTTCGATGACATCCAAAACATCGTCAAAAGTGACAATGCCGAGGAGGTATCCGTCTTTGCTGACGACTGGAAGGACCGGAAGATCGTACTCCTTGCAAAGAGGAATTGCTTCCTCTCTGTCTGCTACAGGTGAAATATACGGGAAGTCCTTCTGCATTACCTCGTCGATTTTCTTGTCCGTGTCTTCGAACATCAAGGCTTCTAGCCTTTCCGTTCCGAGAAGCCTGTTGTTTCCCTGAGAGTCGACAATGAAAATCGTGCGCACTGTTTCCAGCGTATTTCCGATTTCCTTTATTTTTTTGAAGACATCGGAAATCACCGTCCCGCTAGGAACGGAAAGATATTCTGTAGTCATGATAGAACCGACTGTGTCTTCACTATAAGAAGCAAGATTCTGAATCGTTTTTCTTCTTTTAGTTGGAAGGAGCGATAATATTTTTACACGCATCGATTTGACGACGTCTTCCAAAAAGTCGGCAAGGTCATCGTCGACGACTGTATCGAGAACAGCTACAAGTCTTTTTTTGGAAAGGTTGTTTACAATCGCGATTCTTTCTTCAATCGAAAGGTACGAAAAAATCTCACCAAGAAGATTAAAGTCGTTAACCATGGAAAAGAAAATAATGGCTTCATTGTCGCTCAGTTCATTTAATGCTTCCGATAATGGGACGGGAGAATTATCTTTTGCCATCTGAATGACTTCGTCTTTGGCATTGGTAATTAAAGCCTGGTGAAGTAGGCTTGGTAGGACAGGCTTATTGATTTGGGCGGATTCCTCATCGGCAGAAGAATCTTTGATTTCCAAATTTTCGCTCGTTTCGTTTTCTTTCATGGTTTTCTCCTTTCTCAAAGGAGAGAGCTCAATGGTTGACTATGACTTCCATCAATCTTGTCTTCAACTGTTGGACGGAAGAACATACATTTCCAGGATTCTTTTCTTCGAGCAACTTCTGATATTCTTTGTCGTGGCTGTACCCGGCGGATAGAATTTCAGTCTGAATGTTTCTCATCATCCTGATGTCATCGAGCGTATCTCCGATATAGAGAACTTCGTTTTTATCTAATGAAAAATCCTTGAAGAGGGAAGTTAGACTCTCTTCTTTATTGGTTCCGGAATCGCTGCCTGTATATGTCTTTTGAAAATAAGGTTCCAATTGCATGTCATGAAGTGAAATATCCAAAGTCTCTCGGCTTCTTCCAGTGACAAGAAGCGTTAGAATGCTTTTTTCTTTCAAAGAAGAAAGAATATCCAAAATTCCATCGAAAGGTCTAAGATCTTTGGCAAGCTCACGATAATAAACCAAGCAGTTCTTCCAAGCTTCTTCTTTTTTGCCTGGAGGCACGATAGAGGAAATGATTCCTCGTTCGGTCGGACCATAGTGACTGGTTATTTCATCCTTGGAAACAGAAAAACACCCAACAGAAGTTAGGGCTTTAGACATCGATAGGTTTTCGATTTCCATGGAGTCGGTAAGAGTACCATCAAAATCGAAGACAATGGCTTTTTTGCTTCTCGGTTTCATATCGCTATCATTTTACCAAACAAGAGGGAAAAGAAATAGAAAAGAATAAAGAAAATGATTTCACTAAGATACGTTAAAAGGCAAATAAAAAACCGCGAGCCTGTCTGCTTTGAAAATCAGACAAGTTCGCAGCTGATCCATCAGTTATCTATTTCGTTATTTAGACCAATCGTAGTTTACGACTTCAGGCAAGAAGGAATTCTTGTGTCCGCATAACGGGCAGACGCTAGGAGCGGTCGGACCGATATGGATATGTCCACAGACCTGGCATTTCCACACAGTGATAGCACCTTCCTTGATGGTGACTTTGTTGGTCTTAAGAGCTTCAAGCATGGCTTTATATCTGGCTTCATGTCTTCTTTCCACTTCGGCGACCATATCCATTTTGGCTGCGATTTCCGGGAAACCTTCTTCTCTTGCTGTCTTGGCAAATTCAGGATACATGGAAGTCCATTCTCCGTTTTCTCCGTTTGCGGCATCCTCAAGGTTGGCTGCGGTAGTCGGAATGTTTCCGCCATGCAAATACTTGAACCAAAGTTCGGCGTGTTCGTTTTCGTTTTTGCTAGTTTCTTCGAACAAATCGGCGAAATTATACCAGCCTTCCTTCTTTGCTACAGAAGCATAATAAGCGTATTTGGTATGCGCTTGACTTTCTCCGGCAAATGCTGCCTGAAGATTCTTCTCAGTCTTGGTGCCTTTTAAATCTTTCATAATGTTTCTCCTTTCGGCATGGATATTTTACCATGTTTTAGAATGGAAAAGGAAAGAACGCTCAAAAACAAACAAAAAGGCCTGCGACAGGCAAGCCTAATGATATCAGTTGTTTTCAAGCCCGCACAGACGAGCCGCTTTGCGGATTTTCCTTCTTTCTTTGCAAGTGGAATAGAACGGCTTTCGTACTCCGCTTTTTTCCTCTTCGTTTTCTTTGATTGCTTTTTCAAACATGGCTTCAAGCTGGTTGACGCATTTATCCAAGGCGAAACTCTTTCCGTATTCGGAATAGATCGGAGAAAGTTCTTTGACAACATCTGGATTTTCGATAAAATACTCGATTCTTTCCTGAAGGGAACGATAGTCACCTGCTTCGAAAAGGCAGCGCTTGTCTCGGGCAAAATGATTGGTAGCGGAGACCTTAGAATTTGAAATAATCGGTACCTTTCCGCAACTGAATGCTTCGATACAGGCGATTGCTTCGCTTTCGGCATCCGAGGCATGAATATAAAGATCCGAATAATTGATGATGGAATACAACTGCTTCTGATCGACGAATTCGAATCGGCATGGATTTTTCAGATATTTTCTGGAAAGCTTTTCAAGATACTCTTTCTTTGGACCCTGACCGCATAAGATCAGCTGAATCTCATCATTGTATTTGCTGTTTCCGATGGCCTTGATGATGAGATCTTGTCTTTTTTCTCCGGACAATCGTCCGATCATAAGAATAATGTACTTATCCTTCAAATCATCTGGCTTTTCCATCATTTCGGGAACGAACCTGGAAGCTACACCATTGGAAATCGGGAAGATATCATTTTTGTAATGATGTTTTATCATCTGTTCTTTCATCATCAAAGAAGGAGTATGTACGTTTCTTGTGAAACGATACATATTATGTTTGAAATACCAATAGATGAAGGAATTCACAAAACCAATGTGTCCCATCCCGATATTATAGGAAACATTTTCCGGTTGGACATGCATCGCGCTGGTTACGGCAATTCCCATTGCATTGGCAATATGGCGAATCTGATTCTCCAGAAGGAATGGCATCATAACATGGACTACGTCAGAACCCTTGATGAATTCTGATACCTTCCGATAATCTTTTTTTCTGATCATGGACAAGATCATTCCATTTTCATGGATGATTTTATCGAACGGACCTAGACTGAATTCGTCTGCCTTCAGAACTTTATATTCCGAAAGATCGGAATGGTTTTTCGGGACGAATCCGATGAATTTGACATTATGGCCATGTTGTTGCAGGACCTTAGCAGTTCTCATGGCAGTGACGGTTGTGCCGTTGTTCAAAGCACCGATCATGTCGATTACAAATACTATGTTCATTGTTACTCCTACGGAAAAATTCTAACTACTTTGGTTCAACATTACAATTGTTTTGCTTTTTAACTGTTTCTATCTTCTTTGAGGATAGCCATAAAGGCTCCAAATGAAATCTGCTTTTTCTAAGTCCGGATTCTTTAGGAAATTCCAACTCATATTCATTCAAGAACATACGGCTTGATTTATCTTTCGAATATTTAACATCGCCAATCAACGTAAGACCCAAAGTTTTGCAAGCCAAACGGATTTGGTTTCTTCTGCCTGTCTTGATATCTATCTTCAGGACACTGCCAAGTTTGTTGTTGTGATCGCATTCCAAATAGGTGATGGCTCTTTTTCCTTTTTCTTTGTCTTTTGTGACAAATACATTCCCGGATTTTGGATCAAAGGCAAGATATTGATCAACCTTCATTCTCTTGCCTGGTTCTATAGATTCTTTGACAATAGCTTCATAATGTCGAATTACATTTCCTTGTTCGAAATAAGATTGTAATTTTTCTTTCATGCTTATGCTTTTGCTGAAAACCACGAGACCAGAAGTATCTCTATCCAAACGATGAACGATGAATACTCTTTGTTTTTTGTTATTCAAGTATTCTCTTACATAATGATAAAGATTGTGTCGATCATCTTTATCTGTGGCAACAGAAAGAAGTCCGGATTTTTTGATGACTACGATTATATCTTTATCTTCGTAATAAATGTCAAATGAACGTTTCATATTTTTTTAGTATATCATACGGAGATGAATTTTTATCTTGAAAGTGGTTATTTTAAAAATATTGTGTGAAAATGCAAAAAAATAACATATAATAGAAACCTAGGAAAGCGAGGCAAAAATATGGCCAATTTCGATTTGAAGAAATACCCCAATGTCACCGTCCTAGATCATCCGTTATTGCAGCATAAGATTACTCTTTTGAGAGATGTTCACACTGGAACCAACGAATTCCGTACCTTAGTCAAGGAAATCGCAATCATGGAAGGATATGAGGCTTTACGTCACCTTCCGACAGAAATGGTAGAAATCCAGACTCCGATTGAAAAGGCTATGTGCCCGATTGTCAGCGGAAAGAAGCTCTGCTTCGTTCCGATTCTCCGTGCCGGTCTTGGTATGGTTGATGGACTTCTTGAACTAGTCCCTTCTGCCAAGGTAGGACATATCGGTCTCTACCGTGACGAAGAAACACATGAACCACATGAATATTATTTCAAGATGCCCTATGATGTCGACCAGAGAGAAATCTACATCGTAGATCCAATGTTTGCTACTGGCGGAAGTGCTATTGATGCCGTCAAACTTCTGGAAAAGCATGGTGTCAAGAAAGAGAATATGCATTTTATTGCTATCATTGCTGCTCCGGAAGGAGTAGAGGCATTCTGCAAAGAAAATCCAAATCTTCCTGTAACAATCGGATGCTTGGATCGTTGCCTAAATGATAAAGCCTACATCTGCCCAGGCCTTGGCGATGCCGGAGACAGAATCTTCGGAACAATCAAATAAACTCTACCGAAAAACAAGTGGCTACCTTAACCGGTGGCTGCTTTTTTTGTTCGGAAAAAAGCGTTAAGTTTCATCACATAACGAGAATCGATTATAATGACCGAGAAAGAGGTGAAGCATGATCTATATTGGAAACCACGTCTCCATAAAAGACGGATATTATCAGATGGCAGAAAAAGAAAAGGAACTCGGTGGGAATACATTTGCGTTCTTTACAAGGAATCCTAGAGGAGGAAAGGACAAAGAACTTTGTCAGGAAGAAGCTGATAGACTTGTTTGTTTTCTTAAGAAAAACGGCTTCGGTAAGTTGGTTGCCCATCTGCCGTATACGATGAATCTTTGCTCAGATAAGGAAAACATCAGAGAATATTCCATAGAAATGTTAAAGAAAGACCTTTGCAAGATGGAAAAGATTCCAGGACAGTATCTTAATTTTCATCCTGGAAGCAGGTTGACGAATTCCTTGGAAGATGCCATTGACCTGATTTCCGATTCCTTGAATCAAGTCCTGACTGAAAACCAGACTACAACGGTTCTTCTGGAAACCATGGCCGGAAAAGGCAGCGAAGTAGGTAGAACTTTCGAGGAAATAGAATCGATTATCGAAAAGGTCGAAAGAAAAGACAAAATCGGAGTATGTTTTGACACTTGCCATGTTTTTGATGCCGGATATGACATCGTCAATCATCTGGATGATGTTCTTGAGTCGTTTGATCGAACAATTGGAATAGAGAAGCTCTGTGCAGTCCATCTCAATGACAGCAAGAATCCGCTTGGCTCGCACAAAGACAGACATGAAAAACTCGGATATGGATATTTAGGGAAAGAGGCAATCATGAGAATTATCCGTCATCCTCTTCTTCAGAATAAACCGTTTATCTTGGAAACCCCTAATGACGATTATGGTTATATGTCGGAAATATCCTTTGTGAAGGAGACGATGACTGAATGAAACTGTCTGTCGTCTAAAAATATATTGACAAACATTGACAAACCGAGTATATTCTTTATTGCGAAAATTTCGCGATAGGAAAGTAGAACTCCCGTTCTCACCGGATTGAATTATGTTTCAATCGGTCAAATGCCATAGAAAACAGAATGAAACATTCAAAATTATTTTTTGGATGTTGTTGTGATGTTTGTCATGTGTATAACGGGTTCTCTACTGGGAATCCGTTTTTTTCGTAAACATAGGGGGATTAGTCTTATACCTAATAATATCAATTATCCGCGTGGAAACAATCGACAGTTCAGACCGAAGGGAAAATTCAACAGCGATCTCGTCAACGAAAGAATCCACTTCAAAGAAGTTATGGTCATCGGACCCGAAGGAGAATCCTTAGGCGTACTTCCGATGAGAGTGGCTCAACAGAAATCCATTGATTATGGAATGGATCTTCTCTGTGTTGCGCCTCAGGCACACCCGCCTGTCTGCAAGATCTTGGATTATGGAAAATACAAGTTCGAAAAGGACAAGAAGGAAAAGGATGCCAAGAAGAATCAGAAGAAAACTGTCATTAAGGAAATTCGTTTCACTGCCACAACCGATAAACATGACTTGGAAACCAAGGCCAAAGCAGCCATCAAGTTCTTGCAGGCTGATATGAAGGTCAAGGTTGCCGTCTTCATCAAGGGTAGAATGGCCACTCGTATGGATATCGTGGAAGAAACACTGAATACCTTCCTCGACTTCATCAAGGACTATGGAACCTGTGAGAAGAAGCCGGAATTATTAGGCAGAGATTACTTCGTCATGGTCAGTCCGAACAAGAAATAGGAGGAGAAACACTATGCCAAAAATGAAGAGTAAGCGTGCAGCTGTCAAGAGATTCAGAATTACAGCTGATGGTAAGGTCAAGAAGTGGAACCAGAATACTTCTCACCTTTCACACAACAAACAGCACAAGAACATCGTTCACAATCGTAAGGCCAGATATCTGAATAGCGTTCAGTCTAAGAAGATGAAGGCTCTTATCAGCAAGTAATGAGAGGAGAGAGTTACCATGAGAGTTAAGGGTGGAACCGTTAGACACGCTAATAGAAAGCGTATCATGAAAAGAGCCGAAGGTTATTTCGGCGCAAGACATAGACTTTATAAGACTGCCAAAGAATCGGTCATGAGAGCTGACTGGTATTCCTTCAACGGCCGTAAGGAACGTAAACAGGATTATCGTAAGCTTTGGATCAGAAGAATCTCTGCCGCCTGCAAATTGAATGGCACCAGCTATTCTCAGTTCATGTTCGGTCTCAAGTTGGCCAATGTTGAGCTCAACAGAAAGATGCTTTCTGAAATTGCAGCAACCAATCCGGATCAGTTCAAGAACCTTGTCGAAGTTTCTTCCAAGGCCATTGTTGATTCCAAGAACGCCTAATAGACAACAATACACAATCTGTCATTGTCAGAATGATGGGTTGTGTTTTTTTTATGCTCAAAACAAAAGACTGCCATATTGAACCTTGGAGTTCGGTCTGGCAGTCTGTTTTGTTTTCTAGAATTCTTCTTCCTCTTTATCTTCCGTGATATGTTCCACTTGAACGTTTTTCACGCATTCTTTGACCATGCTTTCAAAATCAAATTTGGACTCGATTTCCTCGACTACTTCGAGCTTAGGATGCGTAACCGGATCCTTTAAGGTGAAGATAGTACAGCAATCCTCATATGGTCTTATGGAAATATCATAAGTGCCGATATCTTTCGCTAAGTCGATGATCTCTGTCTTATCCATACAGGCAAGCGGACGGATCATGGGAAGATTGGAGACTGTTTCGATGACCTGCATGCTATAGAGCGTCTGGGAAGCAACCTGTCCGATGGACTCTCCGGAAGAAAGAACCAGATCATTGTGCTGACGGGCGATGCGTTCCGAGATTCTTAGCATCATTCTTCTCATTATGGTTACGCAGTAGGATGGACCGGCCACCTCATAGATCTTCTTTTCAAGATCGGTGAATGGAACGATGTATAGCTTGATATCCGGCTGGTACTGAGTCATCACTTTCAGAAGATCGTGGATCTTATCGATGACTTTGCTTGAGGTATACGGCGGAGCGGCAAAATGGATGCATTCGAGTTTTACGCCGCGTTTCATCATGAGATAGCTGGCTACTGGTGAATCGATGCCTCCGGAAATGAGAAGCAAGGATTTTCCCGCAATCCCGAGCGGATAACCTCCCATTCCTTTTTCCTTGATGGCATAGACATAGGTGGCATCCTCACGGATCATGATATGGATATGAAGTTCGGGATTATGTACATCGACTTTGGATGTTGCTACATTTCTCAGAATATGGCCTCCGATGGCACGGTTGATCTCATCGGAATGCATCGGAAAGTCCTTATAGACTCTTTTGGTCTCGACCTTGAATGTCGTCTTTCCGGAAATCCGGTAAAGTCTCAATGCTTCTTCCTTTATCTTTTCGATATCGTTCTCGATTGCCTTTGCCAAAGCAAAAGAACCGATTCCGGGAACCTTCTTCAGCTGTTTCTTGACATCATCGTAATTTTCGCCGTTCAAAAGGACATAGATGTGATCCTTCTTGACTTCCACCTCGGCTGTCTTGAACTCTTTCAAAGCATGTTTTACGTTTTTCCCAAGAAGTCGGATGAAATCCATAATGTTCTTTCCTTTGGTGCTGAGTTCACCAAAGAAAATCATAATCATATCGCTGCTTGTCATATCAAATCTCCTTGATTTTGAGCTGGGAGAGAATCTCCTTCAGCTTCTGAATGAAGATATCAGCCTGATCTAACGTCTCGGTTCCTGAGAAGGAGAGACGAATCGAATTGCTGGCCTCGATAAGAGAATATCCGGCGTCCTTGATGACATAGGAATATCCGGCTTCCTTTGAAGAACAAGCTGATTTCGTCGACACATAAATTCCTGCATTGCTCAGTGCTTCGCTGACCACACTGCCTTTATGCTCCATAAGAGCAAAATTGAGAATGAACGGGGTTGAGTTGTTTTCCGGAGTAATGATTTTTACCTCATCGATTTCCGAAAGCCTTTTTCTCAGATAATCATTCAGTTCTTTTGCTTTCTTTCTTCTTTCTTCCATTGAGGAAAACGAAATCCGGATTGCCGTTGCCAATGAGGCATCAAGACCTACGGCGCTTGTACCTGCTCTCAGATTCTCTTCCTGGCTTCCTCCGATGATCTGCTCGTCCAGCATGACTTCTTTCTTCTTTACCAAGACTCCGCTTCCTTTTAGACCTCCGATTTTATGGCCTGAAAAAGTCATCAGATCATAATATTCCGGGTCAACTTCCATTTTGGTTATTGCCTGAGTCGCATCGACATGAAAGACGGCTTTCGAATGAGTTTTTGTGATTTCGTAAGCTTCCTTGATGTTGAAAACATATCCGACTTCATTGTTTACAGCCATGATGGAAACAAGAGAGGTCCGATCATCTAGATTTCTTTTCAATTGGTCAAGATCCAGATTTCCGTCTTTGTCATAATCCAGATAGATGACTGTAAAACCTTCTTCTTCCATTTTGCGGAAGACGTTCAGGACGGAAGGATGTTCTGCTTTGGTTGTGATGATCTTTTTTGCCCAGCCTTTGTTATGATAGGCGACACCTTTGATAGCAAGGTTGTTGCCTTCGCTGGCTCCGGAAGTGAAGATGACTTCTTCCGGAAAAACGGACAGATATTTCGCAATCTGCTTCCTTGCTTTTTCAAGGACGGTAGAAGCGTGATTACCTAGCGCATGATTCGAAGATGGATTTCCCCAATCATCAAAGGAGACCTTATCAAAGGTCTTCAGAACCTCCGGATAAGGTCTCGTCGTTGCGCTGGAGTCGAAATAAATGATATCATTCATGGTCTAATTGTTCCTGATAGGATCTCCTGAGGATTTGAAGGTGTTCAAAACCTTCATTGCCTCGTCTTTGGCTTTATCGAAATTTCCGTCATAGAAGGATTTCTCCGCTTTGTCCAACATCGGACGGCTGTCAGTATAGTCCATACGATAGGCATTTGCATAGACGATTGCAGCTTCGGCTCCTTTGCATTCCTCGGCTTTCTTGTTGATATAGTTGATAAGACTGTCGCAGCGTGAGGCAAACGGGGCAAATGCTTCTTTGGCCTTGTTGACATCGATGGGTTGAGTCAAAATGATATTGTCGATTCTGGCGATTTCATCGAAGAGATTTTTGAATTCCTCGTGAAGGGAGTTGGTGAAATTCGGAACGCTGATTTTGCACTTGACCTGATAGCTGGCCTTTTTCAGGAGAATGTAATAGTCTCGCAGGCCATTGTAAACGGACTGGGAAGTGGATTTCAGGGACTCAAGATAATCCGAATAATCCGTCATGACCATTCTGACTTTTTCCGTCTTTTTCTGCATCTCATCCATTTTCTGGCAGATCAAGGAATAAGGTTGCTTGTCGGAAGTATCGATATAACTATCAAGCTCTCTCTTCAAATAGGATATGGATTCGATGTCATTCCTCAGGCTTTTCATGTGTTCGACATATTTCGTATCCAATACATAGGTAGACATGTAGTTCTGCAACTGATTCATGTGTTTGGAATATTCTTTTTCCAAAGTATAGGTGGAAGTCTGGATGATATCCTGTGAATTATTGAACTTCTCTTTTGCTTTCTTTTCGTTTTCGAACTTGACAAGAATGTCCGCGATATTCGACTGCATGGATTCAAGCTTTTCACCTACGCCTCTTACGTCGAGATAAAGAAGTTGGTCTTTGAGTTTCTTCAAAGAATCGTTCATCGCATTGATGATTTGTGGTACATTCAGGTTCTTCAGATCATAACCGGCTTTTACCATAGCGAAATAGGTATCGCTTAAGGATTTAAGCTTTTCCGGAATGATATTGTTGATCAGTGTCTCGAATTTCAGAAGGTCATCCATGATGGAAAGGAGAGAAGAAAGCAAGGTGTCTAACGGAGGAAGCAGATTCTTGGCTTTGTCGAATTCAGCTCTATCCGTATAAGTCGCATATTCGCCGAAAGTCTTTTCCGCGTTTTGGAAAATCAGTTCGAAGGATTGCTCTAATGGCTTCAATTCGGTCTTGTTTTCATCATAGAAACTGCGGATTTTATGATATTTGTCTTTTACGGAAAGAGAAGCCTCGGAAGTATCCGAATCATCTCTTAGCAGATTGGTGAGATCCTCATTGAAAGAAGAAACGGATCGGACGAATTCCTCAACTGCGACGTTGGTTTGACTCATGAGAAGCTTAGCCTTCTTGAAATCCTTTCCGTCGATGCAGCTGTTGATGGCGTGGATGGAATTGCGGATTATATTATCCCTGTTCTCCATGATGTCGTCATATTGTTTCTTACGCTCATTGAAAAGGTTCTGATATTTGATGTTGAACTTTCCCAAAGCTCCCAGACGGTTGATCATGACATTGCAGTCGCTTGTCAACTGAGTATGGTAATCGTTGTATTTTTCGTCCAAGGATTTTATTTGACGAACAAAACGCTTCTTCCTAAAAAGGAAGAAGCTGAGTAAAACACATAAGGCGATTACCAAAACGGAGCCACCTACAATAGCGATAATGTAATATTTCCCCATTTGAATCTACCTCCAGATAAAAGAGAACGAATGATTAAAGTGTTGTCTCTCTCTTATGATAAGAGGCACGGATACGGAAAGTCTTTTCTTTGGATGTTGCCGATTCATCGAGAAGCTTGGTCAACATACGGACGGCAATAGAGCCGACTTTGAACATATCTATGGAGAAAGATGAAATCTGCGGACGAAGAATATAGGAATATTTGCTTCCGATTTCAGCGAGGACCTGAATATCCTTTGGACATTCCAATCCGCTTTCACGAGCGGCATTGACCACTGCTGCGGCCAAAGAATCTCTTGGGCAAACAAAATATCCGGATCTGTGGTCCTTGAAGAACTCAAGCATCTTAGCATAGACGATTCCATAGGAATCATTGAAAGTCAAAGTCTGGATATGCTTGCCGTTGGCTCTTCCGTATTCCAAAAGACCATCTCTGATTTCATCGACCATTTTGCCTTCGTTGACGATATCGAGAATATAGACATCATCCTTACCGGTCATCATATATTCCTTGACGACGTCCATGACCGGGTCTTTGTATTCGATTTCGATGGAGCCAAGCGCTTCGCCTTCCATGTCATGACCGATGACAATAAGCGGAATATGATAGTTCTGTATCTTTCTGATTTCGTCAGTTCCGAGTTCGTCATCATAAATGACTGCACCATCAACATGGCTCTTGATCAAGGATTCGATGACGGCTGCTGCGTCTTCCTTGGTTCTCTTGGTGATGAAAATCGAAGTGATGTAGCCATAAATCTTGGCGACATCGATCATTCCGTCGAGCATATTGGAAACATAATTGTAACCGGTGGAAGGAATCATGATACCGATGTTGGTAGAACGTGAATTGGCAAGTCCCTGAGCCAAAGCGCTGGGCTTATAGCCGAGACGATCGATCGCATCCTTGACTGCTTTTCTTGTCTTTTCCGTGACATTGGAGTGATTGTTGATGACACGGCTTACGGTAGCAAGTGAGACACCGGCAACTTTTGCGACTTCGTAGATGGTAACACGATCTTTGTACATTTTCTTATTATCTTCCATAAAAATAACCTCCAGATAATATATATACATATTATAGCGGAAGTCCTTATGAAATAAAAAGAGTTTGTGAAAATATTTTCATAAAGGGGTTTCTTGATGAAAAATCAAGCCCTGAAAATAGAATAAGAAAACGAATTCTTTTTTCCGGCTATGATTTTAATAAGAATCATAAAATATAAATTAAAAATATTTATATGAATATAATTGAAGTTTATATAACTGAATTCACAATAAGGCAACTTGCTTAAATAAAAAGAAATGCATTATTTTTAAAGGAAAAATGATAAAAGATTATGATTCTTTCCTGTTCTTTGTACAATATGAACAATGGAAGGTACGTTCATTTCCAAAGCCAGTAAAATTATTTTGAATCAGAACAATGGTTTTAACCTCATAGAACAGAGCAAAATCGATTCTTTTCTTTTTTGCTTTTTGAAAATCAAATCCATGATTTGTATTTCATGTTTTCTAACCAGACAAACCTTCTTTATATTAAAATAATGAATAGATTATATTTAAAGGTATCTGCCATGGAATTTAGCAAAGATTGTAAATATTGGATCGTTGCCGACAAAGTCTATCATAGATTCTTATATTCGTTTAAAGAGAAAAATCCTTTTTTGGATATCAAAATCATCCAGAAAAAAGAACTTTTGGATTTGCTTTCTTTTACGTATCAGAAAGATCCCGTTCCTTATCTTCTTTCTTTTCAGAAATGGGATTATTCCAGTATTGTAAAAATCTTGGATATTCTAAGAATTGGAAGATTTGAGACCATCGAAGAATTCAAGGACATCTATGAAGATTTAAAGAGCAAAGGGTATTTGAACCGAAATCCTTTAGGTGAACGAACTCTTGATTCAAGACAGATCCTGTTGTTCGAATCCAAAGAGGATATGGAACTTGTTTCGTTTCTTGATTGGAAAAAGAAGAAATATAAGTTCATCACATTTTTAGACTTGGGAAAAGAACCTGTTTATTCTGCAGAAAAAGAACCAGTCATCTATAGCTTCGACAACAAATATCTTCAGTTCCTCTATCTCTTTTCCGATCTGCGAAAAAAGATTCATACAAATCCGGATTCGAAAGATAAAATATCCGTTATTGTCAAGGATGACAAAGATTTCTATTTTATCAGTTTCTTTTCTTCTCTCTTTAAATTGCCTGTCCATTTAACTGCTCATCTTCCTTTGGTTTCAGACCGTGAAGTCTCCAATGCCATCGAATCTTTTTATGAAAAGAAAAACTTCAGTTTGCCTGACGACATCAAAGAAGGCTCTCTTCTTCTTTCCTTGAAGGATATAATCCAGCAATATCATATTGATGAAATCAGGGATTTCATGTTCGCTTACTCGTCGTTGATGGAAATCCTTTCGAAAAAGACATATGAACTGGACTTGACGGATTCAGGGATTCAGGTGACCAACCAGCTTTTCTTTGCTCCAGAAACGGAACAAGACCGTCTGATATATGTTTGTGACTTCCAGCATGATTCTTTCTATAAGGAATTCGATGACAATAATGTCCTTTCCGATTCTCTTTTGGAGAAAATCGGAGTAAATCCTAGTTATATCAAGACAAAAATAGACCGGGAGAAAAAGAAGAACTTCATTCTTTACCATCCTTTTGTCTTCTTAAGCAGAGTCCTGATCCATTTAAAGGACAAAATCTATCCATCCCAGTTCCTTTCTGAATTCGGCTGGAAAGAGACAAAACCGGAAAAATACAATCCAAATGGAATTTATACATCCATTGCCAAGTCCTATGTTGACGGATATTTTCAGGATAGCGGACATTATGGTCCGTCGGTTGACTATAGGAGTTATGATCATTCCTTCTCTGGTGTTGACAAAGTCAGGAACAAAGATTATTTTTCCATCACAGAATTCGAAACGTATTTTAAGTGTCCATATTCCTATTATCTGGATCGTATCCTGAAACTCTCCAATAGTGATAAAGACGTCGATAAGACAGCGAATTATCGAGGTGAGATGATTCATAAGGTATTTGAAAACATCTATACGAAAGACTATACCATGTTTGACAAGGCTTTTGAGGAATCTTTCCAAAAGGGATTGGACGCGTATAAGGAAAACAAGAAAGAGAATCTGACTATCGAAGAAGAAGCCTATATTCAGTTCATTCATAAATGGTTAAGGGATATCATTAAAATTGCATTGAGTCAAAGAGACCATTCCAGAATCGATTCCGAAAATTGGGAAGTCGATGTTCCTTTTGTTCTGACCGACAGTGAAACAAAACTGCCTGTTCATGCTAGAATCGATAAAATTGTACATACGCAAGGAGAATCCGGACAAAAATATTACACCATCATCGATTATAAGACCGGTTCGAGCGGAGACTTCGATTTTGAGAAAGTCTTCCTGGGAGGTTCCTTGCAATTGCCATTATATTATCTGGCTGTGCATGACGAAAACAATCAGAAACTCATATCGAATCAGACAGAAGATTTCGGCGGATTCGGAATTGAACATATTTATTGTCCGTCTTCCGTCCCGACAGACAGTAAGCTTCATGAATACAATGAAAAAGCCATTTATGCGAAAATGCAGATCAAAGGAATCACCTCATCGGATCTGGATTATCTAAGCGGCTTTGACAATACGACTATCAAGAAAAAGAAAGATGGTACACTATCCGTCCAAAATGGAAATTATCTCAATACCAGGTATTCGATCGGCAATTCCTTTGAAGATAGCCTTATTGCTTACGAATATACGATGCAGAATCTTGTCGATGATGCCAAAAAAGCAGCCATGAGAATCTGCCACAATATTTCCGAAGGTAATTTTGCCATTCAGCCGATCAAGGATTCCAAAACAGGAAGAAAAGGAAAGGAAAAATGCTCCTATTGTCCTTATCTTGGCATCTGTTATCACAATAAAAACGATATCCGCGATATCCGTACGGATATCAACGGATATTTCAACCGTAACTTCGACGAAGATTGTTTTGATGAAGAAGACGACGAAAACGAGGACTATGTCAATGACTGAAGAAAAAGAACTCAGCGGATTCAATTCCGGACAAAAAAGAGCTGTTTTGTCGAAAAAGGATGAAAATATTCTGATTTCTGCAGGCGCCGGATCAGGTAAGACGAAGACGCTTTCCTATAAGGTATATAGATTAGTCAGTAAGGACAACATCAGACCAAGCGATTTATTGGTTTTGACTTTCACCAACAAAGCAGCATACGAGATGAAATCCAGAATCATCCAGCAATTCAAGGATCATGCCGATTTGGATTCCAAGCTGGCAGACGAGATCGTATCCGGACATATCCAGACCTTCGACTCCTTCTCCATGTATCTTGTCAAAAAGTACTGCTCTCTGCTTCATCTTCCGGACAATATACAAATTGCGGATGATTCCATCCTCAAGACGAGGAAAAGCGAAATTCTGGATCAGGTCCTGTCCAAACATTATAGGGAGGACTTTTCACGCACTGTCTCTTCTTTCTCCAAATTCTGTACTGCCGATGATTCATTGATCAAGCAGATGGTTTTTGCCATCGATGACAGTTTGAGCGGTCTCCTTCCCAAAGACAAAGAACGCTTCTTCAAACATTATGACGAAGAATATCTCTCCGAAGAGAAATATCAGCTGCGATTCCATGAGTTCATCGAGAAATGCAAGAGCGACCTCCTTCAAAGAACGAGAATCAGCTATTTTGACTATCTGACCAAGGAAGATGGTTCCACTGTCGAAGACTATGTCAAACACATTGCTGAAAAGGACTATTATTCCATAAACCGATATACTCCCTTCAATGACAAAGGAACCAAGGAATTGATTCCGATTATCTTTGATCTTCTGGAAACTGAGGACAAGTCCTTTTTGCCTAAGATCTATCATCTTCTAACGGATGACGATAAAAAAGACCTCTTCAACGGAAGCAAAACACGCGCCACAAAAGGATATGCTGCGGAACATACCTTCCTCTACAAGCCCTTGGTTCAGTTCTTGAAGACCGATTTCAAAGAAGGAATCATCGACAAATTCGGATATGATTATGAAAAACAGTACCAGACCATTCTTTCCTTCAAGGAGGATATTCATCTGATTCTTGATATCATCCAGGAGATGAACCAGAAACTATATGACTACAAAGTCATGACAAACGCGTTTACCTTTTCGGATATCGGAAGTATGGCAGTCGAACTTGTCACCGAGGAAAAATATCGAAAAGCCGGAGATGAAATACGGTCAAGATTCAAGTATATCTTGGTCGATGAATATCAGGATACGAATGATATCCAGGAGACTTTTCTCAACAGTATCAGCAAGAACGCGACCTTGTTCTGTGTCGGAGATGCCAAGCAGTCCATCTATCGATTCCGTAATGCCAATGTCCAACTGTTCATGGATAGGAAAAAACGGTATGAAGATAACCAGGCTCTAGGAAAAGTCATCGACATGAACTGGAACTACAGATCCTCATTTGAACTTCTTGCCAATATCAATTCCATTTTCGACTACTACATGACCATGAAACACGGTGGCATCAACTATGCCGAAGAAATCATCGACAAAGATGGTGTCGTCACTAAACCCCAAAGCCTTGATCATGATCCGAATTTCATTCGGAAAAAGGCCGTTGGAAGTTTCTATGGATTGGGACTTATTACTTATGAAACGTGTGAAATCGGAAAGGATGCCGAATATGAAGCCCGTTGCATTCTAAATGATATCAAAGAAAAAGTAGAGAGCGGATATCAGATCATGGATGGAAAAACCTCAAGACCATGCCGATATTCCGATGTTGCCATTCTCATGAGAGTTTCGAAAGGATTTGATACCTATCAGAAACTGTTTGATGATGCCAAAATCCCATGCAATATCAAGACCAGTGATCATCTGACTCAGATCAATGCCATACTGCTTCTCCAGTCTTTGATCCATCTGATCAGTGAAAGAGTCAAATACCGTATCGATCCGAACAGTGAAAATAGGGACAATACCAGAAAACTGTTCCTGTCTGTAGCTAGATCCTATATTTATGGAAAAGCCAAAGGATATACGGATGAAAAACTGGATGAACTTCTTCTTGGCGAAGACAAAAACGCTTATCTGAAAGATCCGATTCTAGTCAAAATCGATGATTTTGCCAAACGGCATGTCGATAGTCCTCTCTCAATCATCTTCCTCGATCTTCTGGATGAGTTTTCCATACTCAAGGATCTCTATCTAGTCGGAGACATCCTCTCCAATACCGATAAAATAGAATCTTTCTATCAGATTGTCCTCTCACAAGAACAGGTGGGCCAGGGAATCGAAGATTTTGCCAGGCTCTTCAGGAATATTTCCAAATACAAAATCGATTTGGCAAGCGAGAACGACTTCGAAATCGAGAATGCGGTCCAGATAATGACAATCCATGCATCCAAAGGCTTGGAATTCCCAATTGTCTACATGCCTTTCCATTTCAATTCCCTGACATCCATCCATCCGAAACTCAAGGATGTATCTCTCTCCTTGAAATATGGAATCATGCTTCCGAATTATGTGATGAACGAAAAAGTGGCAAACATGCTCAAAGGCCAGTACCTCAATTCGGAAGGTTCTGATGAAGAGGAAGTCAACGAACATGTCAGAATTTTCTATGTTGCCTTGACCCGTGCCAAAGACGCTCTTTACATTGTTGGGAACAAAGATCCCAAATCCAGAGGAAAAGCCAAAGAACATCTCTTCGAGATGCTGGATTACATCTATCATATTCCGAAGATCAAGAATGAGTATTTTTCCCTGATCAAGAAAAACGCAATGGCTCCGGAAAGTGTCATAACCGACTATTTGGATCAGATAGACGATATCAAGAGATTTTTCAGTGAAAAGCCGGAAATCGAAACGATGGACCTCGACTACAGAAATACAGCCAAAAAGAACTATGAGGAGATCAAGAAGAAAAAGTATGATGCCCTGATTTTGACCATAGGCGAAATTTACCTTTCCTTCTCAAAGTTCCTTGTCGAAAAGATGAAGAATGCGACTCAGGATGAAAAGGCTAGCTATTTGGCCTATTATCTTTATAGGGAAACAGAGATTAAGACCAAAGAGGAATTCCTGGAAAAGTATCCTAAATACAAGACGGATTTCGATACAATCGTTCAGGAGAATCTGAATGGTATTATCTACATCAATTCCAAAAAGGAAGAGAAAGTCACAGATGACTTCAAAGTCAAGGCGATCAGTTATACATTCTATTCCCTGGCTTCTCCGTTCTATCACATGGAATACGATAAGAATGTCATCCGCGAGTTTGAAGGAAACATAGATCTAGAAGAAAGGAACGGGGAAAAATCCTATATTCCGTTGAAACTGGATATCGATGATACGGAAATCGAATTCAAAAAGAAGTCCAGAACCAAGGAAAGAGCCTCGAAGAAAGTGGTCGACAATCCCGACGAAGAGGTTATCCGTGCCATGGAATATGGTACTCTTCTTCACAGCTATCTTGAACTTCTTGACTTCACTACCAAGGATACATCCTTCATTTCGGACAAGAATGATGAGGAGAAAATCGCCAAAGTCCTTTCCTTACCGTTGTTCAAAGACTGCCAGAATGCAGATGTTTATCATGAATATTCCTATTATGATCCCGATTTTGAGACGACAGGAAGCATCGATCTTCTTCTTGTCTATTACGACCATATCGACATTGTCGATTACAAGACGAAGAACATCGATGACACCTCTTACGACCGACAGCTGAATGTCTATAGAAGAAACATCGAACGGATCTTCCATGTCAAAAACATTCGGATGTATCTGCTCAGCATTTTGGAACATCGTACCAGGGAAGTGAAGAAAGAAGAATTCTGAACCAACAAAAAACGGCTTTGACTCTATCTAGGATAGAATCATAGCCGTCTTTTTCAGTCAAGTTCCTTTTTCCCGGTATAAAGGTCGTAGTAGGCACCCTTTTTGCGAAGAAGATCGTCCTGGGTTCCGCGTTCGATGATCCTTCCGTGGTCGAGGACGATGATTTCGTCGGCGTCGCGGATGGTGGAAAGACGATGGGCAATGACCATGACGGTCTTGGATTTCATCAGCTTGTTCAATCCTTCTTGGATCAGCTGCTCCGAATGGGTGTCGATGTTGCTAGTGGCTTCATCGAGGATCATGACCGGAGGTTGGTTGAGACTTGCCCTTGTGATACCAAGAAGCTGTCTTTGACCTTCGCTAAGATTGGCTCCATCGTCGTAGAGCATGGTCTTGTATCCCAAAGGGGTTCGGCGGATGAAACTATCGGCATGGCTGTTCTTGCTGGCTGCGATCACTTCTTCTTCCGTGCTGTGTCTTCTGACATATCGTATGTTGTCTTCGATGGTTCCGGTAAAGAGATGCGTTTCCTGTGTGACCATGGAAATCGCCCTTCTCAACGATTCGAGTTTGATGTCGTTGATGTCGATTCCGTCATACAGGATTTTTCCGCTGTCGATCGGATAGAACCTGGCTAGAAGGTTGATGATGGTTGTTTTTCCTGCACCGGTAGACCCGACAAAGGCGACTTTCTTTCCTGGATAGACATCAAAGGATATATTATGAAGGATCGGCTTACCTTTAACATAGGAGAAGCAGACATCCTTGAATTCAATCTTCCCGACGACAGGTTTCAAAGTGAAGGTCCCATCGGAATTTGGAATTTTCCAACTATAACGGTTGGCGAAGTTTCCCTGGCTCTGATCCTCGTTTTTGTAAAGCGTGACCGTCCCATTGTCGGTTTCTTCTTTTTCGTCGAGGAAGGCAAAGATTCTTTCGGAACCGGCAGCACAGGTTAGAATCGTATTGATATGAAGCGTGAAGAAATTGAATGGCTGGCAGGCATTACGGACAAAGACAAGGAAGGAAGAGAAGTTTCCATAGGAGAGCGAATGACCGGCTACAAAGAAGCAGCCGATTATGGCGCTGAGAGCAAAATTGAGATAGGAGACAGAGACGTTGACAGGAACGGTAAGCTGGGTATGGAAGAAAGCGGATTGGCTTGCCTTTCTCCATTTGTCGTTGGAAACAAGGAAGTCCTTCATGGATTCCTCTTCATGGTTGAAGGCTTTCTCGACTTTGACCCCAAGAAGGTTCTCTTCTACCTTGGAATTCACTTCGCTTAAAGCCTGCTGCTGGATTTCGAAGTATTTTCTTGTGGCTTTGGTATTGAAGTACATGAAGACAAAAAGCCCCAAAATCAGAGGAATGACAATCAAGGTGAGAGTATAGCTGAGCAAGAACATTGAAGTGATGGTTCCTACGATATTGCTTAAAGAAAGGAAAATATTGGCAAAAGAATCATTGATGGCAGATGTGATGGTATCGACATCGTTGGTGAAATAGGACATGATTTCACCATGAGTATGCGTATCGAAATACGAAATCGGAAGCCGCTGCATTTTGCTGAAGAGATCTTTTCTGACTTTGTAGAGAACACGTTGGGTCAGATGAACCATGATCTGCATGTATATGAGATTGCAGACTACGCCGGCAAGATAGATGAAGAGAAGAGGAAGGATAATGCGGTTGAGCTGTTCCAATTGGACAGGCTTTGGATCTAAGACGTGATCGGTGAGATAGTTGATGACATCCTTGGACATATAGGTTCCGTAGATGTTGGCAAAGGAAGAGAAGATGACAAGGAAGATGACAAGGACAAGAACAAGACGATAACCTTTGAAGTAGGATAAAAGACGCAGCATCGTCTTGGAGAAATTATCGGCACGATTCTTTCTTTTCGAAACACTTGCTTGCATTATCTTCCCTCCTTCTGAATTTCGTAGATGTTCTTGTAGATATCGTCACATTGAATCAGCTCGTCATTCGTACCGACATGGTTGATGTGTCCGTCGTTGAGGACGATGATCTGATCTGCGTCCTCGATCGTGGAAATCTTCTGCGAGATGACGATCTTTGTCATGTTCGGAAGCTTTTCTTTGAGATTCTTCTTCACTTCGCTTTCTGTAATACGGTCCAAAGCAGAGAAAGAATCATCGAGAATCAGGATTTTCGGCTTTCTGACCAAAGCTCTTGCGATGCAAAGCCTTTGTCTTTGACCGCCACTTACATTACTTCCTGTCTGACCGAGCTCTGTATCAAATCCATTGCTCAGTTGGTTTGTTATAAAATCGTAACATCCGGCTATCTTACATGCTTCTTCGATATCCTGTTGCGTTGCGTCTTTGTTACCCCAAAGAAGGTTGTCTTTGATTGTCCCTGTGAATAACATCGGTGACTGGAAGGCAATGGCAATCTTGGAACGAAGTTCCTTGAGGGAATAATCCTGAATGTTGTGGTCGGAAATCAACAGGCTGCCCTTATCGATATCGTAAAATCTCTCAATCAAATAGATCAACGTGGATTTTGAGGAACCGGTCTGACCTATGATTCCTACAAACTGACCATCCTTGATGTCCAAATTGATATCGTTCAACACATATTGTTCCGCTTGCTTTTTGTATTTGAAGTAGACATGATTGAACTGGACATCTCCGTTAGTGACTTCAAGAGCGGAATCCTTCTTGTCTGCGATTTCGTTTTGGGAACTGAAGACCTGATGAATACGTTCGCTCGAAGCACTTGCCCTGGTAAAGATCATGAAGACGTTGCTCAGCATGTTCAAGGAAGCCATCATCTGCATGACATAATCCAGGAAGGTGATGATGGTAGCGATCATCTTTGTTTCGTTATCTGGCGAATCCATTCCGATAGCATATCTGCCTCCGAAAAAGAGGATACCGATGGCACAGGAATAGGTCATGAACTGCATGGCAGCCATGTTCAGAGCATTGATGCCAAGGGCCTTGTTTCCGATCTGCTTGGAATTCAAATTGGCATTTTGGAACTTCTCTTCTTCATAATCCTTCTTCGCGTTGGCTCTGACGAGTTTCATGGCGACAAGGGATTCCTGTGTCGTTCTGTTGATCCGGTCAAGAGAGCCCTGAAGTGAGACAAACAATGGCCTGGTCAGGATGATGATCGTCACAAGGATAATAGCCAGAATCGGAAGGGCGACAAGGAAGACAATGCTTAGGTCCTTGGAAAGAATCAAACAAAACATCAAGGCAAAGACCAACTGAATCGGAGCACGGAGAACCGGTCTAAGAACCTGACAGAACGTGTCGGAGATGATTTGGACGTCGTTTGTCATTCTTGTTACCAGAGAATGGATTCGGAAGTCATCCAGGTTGGAGAAACTCATATCCTGGATTTTCTCGTATTCCGCTTTCCTTAGTTCATAACCGAGTCCTCTTCCGCAGATGGCAGTGAATTTTGCTGTAAAGACGCCAAGTACCGTTGCAATGATTCCCATCAAGACCATCACGGCAGCGATGATCAGGACATAGGAGACATTGATTCCGGTAATGTTCTGTTCACTCCCTTCCCGAACAAGTCCCTTTGTCAGAAGGAAGTTGGACAAGAACGGAATCGTAATTTCAAGTGCGCATTCAATAATGATGAATGTTACGGCCAGTATCATATATTTCCGATACGGCTTTACATAATGGAACAAATCAAAAGTCTTCAAAGCCTTATTTTTCATATCGTATCACCTCTTTTGTCTTAATGTAATAATGCCTGACTATATTATCACTATGAAAGAAAAAGCAAAAGGTATCCGCCTGGATGGAAACGCTTTAGGCATGGATTTCACAGTTTTTGGAAAAGTATGTTCGGCAATTGGAAAATCTGGGAGAAAAGAAGGACGCCGAAGACGACGAAAGGACCACAGTTCAAGGAGTAGATTTCCGTATAAAACGGAGAAAAAACGAAAAGAAGCGAAGAAAGAAAACCGAAGATTACGCCTAAGACAGAGAAAAGGGCTGAAAAGCGGATATCGGATTTCCTTCCCTGCCTGGAAAAAAGAAAGGATACGAAATCCAAAACGACGCTGACAAGGAGAAAGAGGAAAGCAAAGACCAGACCGACGATAAGCGGTTTTTGGTTCATGCCGAAAATCAGCTCGAACAGAGTGGCATCATATCCGAAAAGGGAAGTCGCACCGAGAGGAAGGAAGCAGAGGAATATTGCAAGGATGGATAAAACAATTCCCACCATGCAGAATTTCGATGCGTGCATTTTCAAAAAGATTCTCATATCAGTTTCTCCTCGATCTGTCTTACGATGTCATCCACCTGTTTTTTCAGATGTTCCTTCGTCGAATCCGAATGAAGGATGAAAGAAAGGCGGTCTCTGTTTTTGTCGTAGCTGTTCAGACGATTGAAATCCAGTCTCTTTTCGATGTTCTTGTCCCCTCTTTCTTCCAGGTGTTCTTTCTGATACGGGGTTTCGACTCCGACAAGGAAGGTAAACAGACTTTCCAGATGCGCATCGAAAAGAAGCGGAACTTCAATGGCTTTGTTAATGCCATCCGTTTCGATGATGAACGATTCGATTCTGCTTTTCACCTGCCGGAACAGGTATGATTCGTATTTCCGTTTGAAGGTCTTGTCCTTCTGAAGCAGATCTGTGATTCTTTCCTTTGACAGTCTTTTCCTGATGAAAACGGATGGAAAAAGAATCGAAAGTTTTTTTAAAAACGATTCATCTTCATAAAGACGGTGGACAATATCATCACAGGACAGTGTCAAGAATCCGTCTTGACCGAAATAGCTTGTTGCCAAGCTTTTCCCGGATCCGATCTTTCCGGTTATGGCAACGCTGATTCCGGTTTTCTGGCACTTCGGGCAGAAATAGGTGCCCCGTCCAGACATGGTTATTTTCTGGATGCGGAATTCTCCGCAGCACTTGCAAAGCCCAGTGTTCTGATAGACGTTGAGAAACTCCTGGAACTGGCCATGGACCTTCTGGCTGGCTTGATAGGTACGGATCGTAGAGCCGTTGTTCTCGATGGCTTTTTCCATAACAATCTTGCTGTTTGAGACAATCTTCTGACATTCCTCCAAAGATAAATCACATCCTTTTTTGAAGGGAGATATATGGCTTAGAAAAAGAATCTCGGAATCATAGATGTTTCCGATACCGGCGATGATGCTTTGATCGAGAAGAAGTTCCTTGATCGGCTTTCTCTTTGTTTTTATTTTTTCGTAAAGATAATTGGAATCGACAATTTGAGACGGCTCTAATCCAAGAGAAGCAAGAGGACCATCATCCGTTTCCTTTAGAAGCATTGTGACGCCGAATTTCCTTACATCATAGAAGGCAAGGCCCTGATTATCGTTCTCGAATGGAAAAAAGAGACTCAGATGCTCCAAAGAATGCTTTTCCTTGTCTACAACAAAAAGCTTTCCTTCCATTCTCAGATGGAAAAGAATCTTTTTTCCGTTTTCAAGATGGATCAGAAGGAATTTGCCTTTTCTGGAAACAGAATCGATTCTTTGATGATCGACACCTTCTTCATATTCTATTTCGTCCTGATGGATCAGTGGACGATAGTAAACGAGCGGAGAAAGAAGAGTCTTTCCGACAATCGTTCTTTCCAGTTCCCGCTTTACTGTCTCTACTTCTGGTAGCTCGGGCATATCAGTGAACCTCGTACCAGGTCAAAGCACTTGTGCCATCGACCTTGAGCGGTACCTTCAAATCCAATGCATGTTCCATGGTATCTTTTAGAAGCGGGACAATTGTATCCAATTCTTCTTTCGGAACTTTGAAGATCAGTTCATCGTGAATCTGGAGGATGATTTTCGTCTGGTATTGTTTCAGTTTCTCGTCGCATTTGATCATGGCAACCTTGATCAGATCTGCTGCACTTCCTTGGATAGTGGTATTGACGGCTGCCCGCTCAGAAAAACTCTTCATGATTCTGTTGGAGGAATTGATATCCTTCAGATATCTCCTTCGGTTCATGATGGTAGAGACATAGCCATGTTCCCTTGCAAACTCAATGCAGTTTTTTTGGTATTCGTCGATGCCTTCAAAGGTCTTCTTGAACTGTTCGATTAGATTGGCTGCTTCCTTGGTCGGAATCGAAAGCTGCTGAGAAAGGCCATAAGGAGAAATGCCATAGACGATTCCGAAGTTCACCGCCTTTGCCCTTCTTCTCATTTCGGACGTGACATCATCGAATGGAACACCGAAGACCCTGCTTGCCGTTGCCGTATGGATGTCCTTTCCTTCGATGAAGATTTCCTGAAGCGCCTTGATGTCCCCTACATGGGCCAAAACACGCAGTTCGATCTGGGAATAATCCAATGAAAGCATGTAATAGTCATGGTCGGGATAGAAGAAAGCCTTTCGGATGTTTTTCCCTTCTTCGTTGCGAATGGATATATTCTGAAGGTTAGGTTCCGACATGGAAAGGCGGCCGGTGGATGTGAGAGCCTGATTGTAGATGGCATGGATTTTTTTGTCCTTTCCGACATGTTCAGGAAGAGAAGATGTATATCCGGTAACCAACTTGTTGAAAAGACGGTATTCGATGATCTTAGGAACAATCGGGTGGTCGTTGATATGGTTGTTCAGGACATCGATTCCGGTGCCTTTTTCCCCTTTGAGTTTGGGAATGCCCAAATCGACAAAGAGGATGGTTTCAAGCTGCTTGGTGGAATTGATGTTGAATTCTTTTCCGGCAAGCTCGAAGATTTCCTTGGACAGAGTGGACAGTTTTTCCGTATAGTCCACGTTGATTTTCTTTAAGGTATCCAAATCAATGGGGAAACCCTCGATTTCCATTTTGGCCAGGACTTTGGCTAAGGGAAGCTCGACTTCGTAGAAAAGCTTGGTTTCCCGGTTTTTTTCCAAATCCTTCAGAACCTGGGCTTTCAGGTCCAAGGTATAGGAAATCACCTCTAATGAAACATCGTTTTTATAGGAAAGCTCTACTTGATAGGAGAGGAACAGCTGCTCCTTTTTCTGACCGCAGTCAGGATTGACCAAATAGGTGGCAAGAAGAAGATCGAAGTCGACATTTTCTATCTCCGGAAAGCCGTATCGGTTCAGAAGGACACATAGACCCTTGACATCAAAAACGGTCTTCTTTTCATTTCCAGCAAGAAAATCTTTGAAGCCGTCATCCAACTTTGCATCATTCAAAGAAAGCTTGTAAAGATGGTTTTCGCTTGCCAAGGCAAAACCGATAAGATTGGCGATGTTCTCGTTGTCATTGTCACTGTCATAGGTAATACCGAAAACCGGTTCCTTGATTTCCTTGAAAGAAGAAACCTGAAGAATTTCTCTTTTCTTGAACATGGAAGATTCTTTTTCTTTTTCCAGGACATCATCTCCGCTTTCGAACAAAGAAAGCTGTTCATATTCTTTTCTATTGTCATCGATGATGTTTTCCATCTTGTTGATTTTGGATAGGAAGCTGGATAAGTCATATTTGAGATAGAAAGCCTGCAGTTTGCTTTTATGATAGGGCGTATAGATGGATTTTTTGTAATCTTCTTCCATGTCCATGGTTGTATCGATGGTTGCAAGCTTCTTGAAGAAGAGGGCGTCTTTCTCTCCGGACAGTATCTTCTGGTTGATTTTTGGCTTTGTATCTTCCTTGCAGTGTTCGATGATTTCCTCTAGATGCCCATATTCATTCAGAAGCTTCATTGCTGTCTTTTCTCCGACGCCTTTGATGCCTCCGTAGTTGTCGCTGGGGTCTCCGGCGATTCCTTTGAAGTCGGTAATCTGATCCGGGTTCAGGCCGAAAAGATCATGAAGATTGTTCTTGGTATAGTCGATGGTTTCGCTCAGCCCTTTTTTCAGAAAACAGACGTGAACCCTATCGGAAAGATCCAAAAGCTGGAGAAAGTCTTTGTCACTTGTGAAGAGGGTGACCTCATCACCTTTCGAACTTGCGATTTTTGCCATGCTTCCGGCTAGATCATCTCCCTCATATCCTTCCTTTTCATCCCAAAGAATATCCATGGATTCCAGCATCTCTCTGGCAAGGGGCATCTGAATGATAAGTTCATTCGGAACTGGAGCCCTCTGAGCTTTGTAGTCTTCGAATTCCTGCTTTCTTTTTGTCGGTTTTCCGGTATCGAAGGCCACAAACATGTGGTCGTTTTCTTTCAAGGAACTTTTGATTTTTTTGATGAGATTGTGGAAAGCAAAAATGGCATTGATGGGAAGTCCCTTCTTTGTCGTCATAATGTTGCCCGTATAGGCTGTGGAATAATAGGAGCGGAAAAGAAGAGAATTTCCGTCAACAATGTAAGTTTTTGACATAATCTGATACCTTTCTTTTTCCGATTTCTATGATGTTTGTCGGTTCGATTCTACCTTTTTTCTTAAAATCGGCCTGCACAAAAAGAAATTCGTTTTTTGAGTACTTTTTTCCATCCTGAACAAGAAGAGAATATTCCCTGTTTTCGCTAGTACAGACAAGAACATGATTCATTTCGAGTTGACTGTCATCTTTTATAAGAAGGGTTTTGTACCCTTCCTTGAAGAAGAGTTTTTGGAATCTTATAGAAAGGATGATTCCAAGAGAATATAACTCCATATTGAGTCTTTCGCCGAGATCCTCGTCTTTTATTTCCAAAGGAGGAATGCTGCTTTCGTCAAAACCATTTAGAAGAAAGGAAATGGCAGTGCCAAGACTATTTTTCATTGCTTCTCTTCCGATATAAAGCTCATCAAAGGAACCGGATTCGATAAATGGAGTGACATATTTCAGATCATATTTCTTCAGTGTGTCCATGTTTCTTCGGATAAAATCGAAGAATGAGACATAAGGACCTCCTTTGTCTCTTTCCAGGATGAAGGAAGCGGCTTCGTCTTTCTGGATTCCGCTGATTTCCCTAAGTGGGAGATAGATGTTTCCATTCTGGAAATTGGCTTCGTCAAGGAGAGAATGGTTGATGGAGACAGAACGTATTTGCTGTCCCCTACCTTTTAACTCTTTGCCAAGAGAGATGAATTTATCGCTGGTCAAAGAAGTAATAGCTAGACTGGCCTGATAGAATTCCAAAGCAAAGTGAGCTTTATAATAAAGAAGCTGATAGACAATCAATGCATAAGAATATGCATGTGATTTGTTGAAACCGTAAGAAGAAAACTTTTCGATGTCCGCATAAATGCTATCGGCTGTCTTTTCGTCGATTCCATTTTTTTGGCAGCCGTCGAGGAATTTTTCTTTATAGCTATCCATCAAGGCTTTTTTCTTCTTGGAAATGGCTCTTCGGAACAAATCGGCATCGCTTGCCGAGAAGGAAGCTACGACCTTCAATGTTTCCATCACTTCTTCCTGGTAGACCATGATTCCGTAAGTCTCCTCAAGAATCGGCCTCAGGCTTTCTACAGGATACTGGATAGGAGTGTTTTGGTGCTTCCTTTTGGCAAAAAGCGGAATATATTCCTTTGGACCGGGACGATACAAGGCAATCAATGAAGCGATATCGCTGAATGTCGATGGCTTGACTAAAGAAATGGTGTCCTTCATTCCCTGGCTTTCCAATTGGAAGATATAACAGACATCCAGATGATTGAGTACCTTGAAAGTAAGTTCGTCCTCTAGGACATCCTGGATGTTCGGAATTCTTTTCCCGTTTTTGAGGATTCTTTCTTCAATGGAACGGATGAAGGTAAGATTGGAAAGTCCGAGGATATCCACCTTTAGATACCCCATTTCTTCCATATAAGGGTATTCCAGGCTGCTGGTTCCCTTCTTGCCTCCGCTCATCGGAGAAGTCTTGTAGATTGGATCATTGTTGACAAGAATACCTGAGGCATGGATGGAAGTGTTTACTGGTAGAGAAAGCAGAGGTGTGGCCTTCAAAACCAAATCCCTGTAATAGGAATCCTCCATCATTTTCTTGAAACGATATCCATAGAAACGATCATTGAGAGCATCTTGGAATGTCGAACAGTTTGGTGCAATCGAACTTGTCAATCTTTTGAGCCTGGCTGGATTGAAAGAAAGACAAGGTCCGGCGAAATTCAGCGCAGCTCTAGGCTTAAGGGTTGAGAAAGTGATGATTTCGCATACGCGGTCCTCGCCATATTTTCTTTTCAGGTAATCGATGACCAAAGAACGTTTTGTATCCTCGAAGTCGATATCGATATCCGGCATGGTTTCTCGTTTTGGATTCAAAAATCGTTCAAAGGAAAGACGATAACGGATAGGATCAAGTTCGGTGATGGATAAAGCATAAGCAACCAAAGAACCTCCGGCTGAACCTCTTCCAGGACCAACCTTGATGTCGTTGTTCTTGGCATAGTTGCAATAGTCCTGCACGAGAATGAAATAAGAAGAGAAATGCATCTGGGAAATGACCGAAAGTTCATAGTTGAGTCTTTCTAGATAGATCTTGTCCGGAGAAGAAGAGTTCAGACGATGATATAATCCACTCATTGACATCTCTCTTAGAACATTGTCGTCATCATCGAAGTGAATCAGTTTTCCACGTTTCTGAAAAAGTTCGAAAGTAATCGAATCAGATAAGGATTCCAAATTCATCAGATCTTCTTCTCGATATATAGAAGAGAGGGCTTTGGTAGAAAGCAGGAAGTTTGGACCTTCCTTTTCGACTTCGTTTGTCAAAGTCTGTTTGTTATACCCTGCTTTGCACAGATTCAGGGTATAGGCATCCTGTTTTTTTAAATAACATACGCGAGGGAAGGCCAATGTCTTTGTCGAAGTTGTACTTGCGAATTCATAGAGCTTTTCGACTTCCTCTTTGTCCCTTAATGAATTCAAAGTGATTCCATAGTAAAAATCATCCAGGAAGAGCTTATGATATTTGAAAAGCAAGGGAGCAACCAAATCCTGGAAAAGAGGTTCGAAAAAATCCTGGTTCTCCGTATCAATGACCAAGCACAGCCCCCGGTGACAGTCCTTGAAATCCTCAAGACCATAGAGATTTTTTTTGTTCTGAAGGATCTTGCATAGATTCAAATAACCTTCTTCGTTCAGGACAAACAAAACAGCATCCAAAGGATGAGTTTGGGAGGAACTGAGAGAAAGGCGATAACCGAAAATAGGCTTCAGTCCTTCTTTTAGGCAGGCTTTTGCAAAAACGGCAAACGAATAAACGTTATCGTCTGCAAAACCGATGGCGGAATAACCGAGTTCCTTTGCCTTCTTGGCGTAACTCTCCGGCTGGATGATACTCTTGGAAAAAGAATATTCGGTAATGGTGTTCAGCTGTATGAATTTCATGCTTTTATTATACCGCTTTGAATACTCTTTTTGGATTAGATTGAGCATCCTCTTGAGGAAAGGATTTCCTTCTAATGGTGTTCTTTAGAGGTAAGAAGGAAATGTTATTTCCGAATCCTCTGATCCTGCATCTGAACATAGCAAAGTCTATGCAAAAGGGCTAAACTTTTTGCTTGGAATGTTTCTTATATCCAATTCTTACGGAAAGTGACTTTCAAATGAGATCTTTTTGTCTCCAGGCAATTAGGTCCTTTATGATTTCGGACAACACAAGACCGACATAAGAATGACTTAAATGAAGCTTATCGGCGATTTCACGATAAGTGAATCCTAAACGATATAGCGAAAAAATCTCTTTCTGCCTGTCATCGAGATAACTTTCATATTGTTCCATATCAAGTTTAAGTTTGACTTCCTCAGACATCTGTTCCGGAGATGCCAGTGAATCCATCAGAACGCCTTCTTGTGCCGAATCGGTAAGTCTGGTTCCCAGATATTTGATTTCCGTGGAAATGTCTCTTGAGCGTCTGGAAGCAAAATGGAGAATTGATAGGCGAAGCATGCTCTTCGACAAGTTTTCAAAATGACCTTTATCGATATCGTATAGTTGTACGGCTTTTCTGAGAACGTTGAAAAGATAGATGACAAGCTCGTCGAAATCCTCACCCGGATGTGCCTCGACGAATCTCCTTGAAGCCCCCTGGACAAGATTCGAATACCTTCTAAGGATTTCGTCCATGCACATTGGAACGTCCTTCGCTTTCATGGCTAGTTCGTCCAAAGGAAAATCCAGGAAATCATAGCTGTATTCATAAATCCCCTTTGGCGCATCTTTCTTATCAAAATGCGTCATTTGGTTCATGAGTTCAACCATGTCCCTGGACATATAGCATATCGAAAAATCTTTGGATTTTTTATTCATGTTTCTGTTTCCTTTTGCTTTTTTTGTATGTTATTTTCCTGCTTTTTCTTTTGCTTTACGTCTTCTTGTGGAATTGATTTCCGCAAGGAAGACTGCCGTGGCAATAGCAGCGTTGAGTGCCTTTACCTGTCCGGGAAGAGGAATGGATGCGACAAAATCCGAATTTTCCCTGACAAGCTTCGATACTCCAAATCCCTCACTTCCGACGACAAGGCAGATTCTTCCAGTATAGTCGATTTCATCGTAGATGTCTTTTCCTTCACCGGCGCTAGCTACAATCCAATAGCCTTCCTTCTTCAGACGGTTGATGGTCTGAGTCAGATTCGTGACCTGGACGATTGGAATGATTTCCTCTCCTCCGGTCGCAATCTTCGAAACCGTTCCTGTGACAGGAACCTGTCGATTCTTTCCGATGATGATACCATCGACCTTGAAGGCGGTGGATGAACGGATGATAGAACCGAAATTGACAGGGTCTGAGATGCCGTCAAGCATGATCAAAGTTGAATCTTCGTTTTTCGGCAAGGATTCAAGAAGATCATCAAGAGGAGTGTAGACGAATTCAGGCATCGAAGCAGCAACCCCCTGATGGTTGAGTTCTCCGGTTACCTTGTCCAGATATTGTCTGGTTACCATCTTCACCCCGATGTTTTTCTTTCTACAGAGAGACAGGATGTCTTGATCCGGATGTTCCTGATTCAAGAAAACATGAATCGGTTTTCTTTTCCCTAGAAGAACATTTTTGACTGGTATTTTTCCAAAAACTATATTCATTGACATGTATTCACCTCAAAGTGGATGACTAAAATATACACTGAAAAACAAGCAGTGTAAAGGGAAGTTTTTACTCAGGTATAACATAGGGACAAAACAAAGAAAAAACAGGACAGGTTTAAAGACAAAATCCGGAAACATGACTTTTTATCGATTGGAGACGATAAAATCCTCTATATCTCCGAATCAAGAAAAAATCTATTTCTTTATACTTTTTGTTTTATCCCATATAATATAGACCTATGGAAAACAACGAAATCAAAGTGTCTGTCATCGTTCCTGTCTATAAGGAACACGAATATTTCGAAAAATGCATCCGTTCTCTCCTTGCACAGAAAGTAGACTTCCGCTATGAAATACTTTTGGAATGCTTCGGAAGCGATGAGACTATGGTTGAATTGGCAAAAAAATACGAAAAAGAACATCCCTCTCTTGTCTTTGTCTATCAACATGAGAAAAATTATGGAATCTCTGCCAGCAGAAATGCGGGAATTCTTCAGGCAAGAGGCACTTATATTTCCTTTGTGGACAGTGATGACATCCTGGAAGAGAACTTCCTTTCTTTCATGGTAAGCAAGGCAATCAAGTATCCGAAAGCGGACATGATTTCTTCCAGCTATTATCTTTATCCCAAATGGAAATGGTTGGAACCGTTCCGCACTAGGTATCATGGGGAAGGAAGGAAAGTTATTTATCGTTTTTTCAATCACCTTAACATGAAATATCAGGTCTACTGTTGGGCTAGAATCTACAGAACGGAATTTCTCAAGAAAAATCAGATTTCTTTCTTTTCCGATATGGATATCTACGAAGATTGGCCTTTCTTTATGGAAGTTCTATATCACGCAAAAGAGGTCAGATTCTATCGTAAACAGCTCTATCATTATGTTCAGAGAAAAGGAAGCGCCGTTCATCGGAAAAGAGATGCTCTTTACTACAATCTCAAGGCTATTAAGCATATTCGTGATTACCTTATCGAAAAGGACAAAAAATTTGCAAAGAAGGTGTTCCACAGGATTTCCCTTCAAATGAAGGCACATATGATGTTGGTCAGTTATATCTCAAAAGAACTATATCAGCAGAATTTCTTCGATCTTTATAAAAACTCAAAGGAAATGCTTCAAGATGTCTATGATGGAAAGGAATTGATAAATGGACCTAAAAAGATTCTTTGATATCGATAATATTCTTTATACAAAAAGAAAGGATGATAGCATCAAATCGGATTACGGCAGAAGTTTGATCATAGCAGGGAGCCGACGCTATCCCCTTTGTGTCATCATCGCTTCGAATTGCTGCTTTGCATCGGCAAACGGATATACGGCTCTTTCCGTTGTCGACAGTATTTATCCCTCTATTGTCTCAAGGATGAATCCGACTCAAATCATCGAACCGCTTCTGAATGACGGAGATTCCTTTCTGGCAAACCAGGATCTATCCTTTCTGAACAAATACGATTCCCTTCTTTTCGGAAACGGAGTCGCAGACTCGGAATCGAACCAGCAATTTCTGGAAAATCTTCTTCAGGTCTATGAGAACCACCTTATCGTTGACGCAACCGGGATTACGCTTCTAAGTAAGAACGAAGACCTCCTATCCAAGAAAAATCCAAAACAGAAGCTGATCCTCACGCCCCATTTGAAAGAAGCTTCCCTTCTTATGAAGCTTGAAGGAAAGGGAAGAGAACCCTCTGAATATCTTGAAGACACCATCTCATTCTGCAGAAAATACCAGGTGAATGTTCTATTGAAATCATCGAAGAGTATTTACGTAAATGAAGAAGGAAATTACGAGGAGAGCAGTTATAAACCGACCGTCAATCTTGCTAAAGCAGGATCCGGAGATGGACTTAGCGGGTATCTATGCGGCTTATTGGCTTATGCTCCGAAGAGAATCGGTTTCGATCAGACGGTTGTCTTTGCAGACCATATGGTCCACGTTGCTGCCTATCAGGCATATCAGGATCTTGGTGTCACAAGCTCGATTTTGGATGTCCCTTCCTATATTTCAAAGATTGCAAGAGGAAAATGAAAAACGAAAAAAGCCTCACGCTATGTGGGGCTTTTCAGTTTTGTAGCTATTTTTTGACAGGCTTACCAAGAAGCTTGAACATGTTGCTCTTGTAGATTTCTACGCCAGGCTGGTTGAACGGATTGACATCCAACAGATAAGCGGAGAAGGCACAGGCACGGAAGAAGAAATACATGAGATTTCCGAGATTATACGCATCCATCTTCTCCACGGTAATGATATTGGCCGGAGTATGGCCGGAAGTATGAGCATCCAAAGTAGCTTCATAGGCCTTGTTGTTGATGAATGACATGGTTTTTCCTGCGAGATAGTTGAGATTGTCGAGATTTTCCTTGTCTTCCGGAACAACAACATCGAATGAGGATTTTTCACTGCGGATGATGGTTTCGAAAAGACATGGTGTACCCTGCTGGATGAACTGACCCATGGAATGGAGATCTGTGGTGAAAATACCAGAAGAGCAAAGCAGTGCCTGGTTTTCCTTCCCTTCGGATTCATCGAAAAGCTGTTTCAGCCATTCTTCGATCATCTTGTTCTGAGGCTCATAGGAGACGAACATTTCGGAAGAGAATTTCTTCTGGACATTGAGCAGATAACGGGTGGCACCATATAGGTAGGCCGGGTTCTTTCTGTAGTCCTTGCAGGAATAATCCTTTTCGCCATCCTTGACACCGGCAAGGAAGGACTGGATATCGATTCCGGCACAGGCAATCGGAAGAAGGCCGACCGGAGTGATGACGGAGAATCTGCCGCCGATATCATCCGGAATGACAAAACTTTCATATCCTTCTGCCTTGGCTTCCTGAATAAGGGCACCTCTGGCTCTGTCGGTTGTGGCATAGATGGCATCTTTCAGATATTCGTGACCGTATTTCTTTTCCAGCATATCCTTAAGAAGTCTAAAGGCAACACTGGGTTCGGTCGTCGTACCGGATTTGGAAATGACGTTGATGGCGAATCTCTTGTTTTCGAGATGCTTCATCACCTGATAGGTATAAGAAGCACTTAAAGTGTTTCCTAAATAGATTATTTCGAACTTGTCTTCCGGGAAAAGACCGTTGAGACTGTCGATAGCAGCTCTGGCTCCAAGATAAGAACCTCCGATACCGATGACGACAAGAGCTTCATAGTTCTCGCGGATGTGCTTGCTGGCTTTCAGGATCTTCTGAAGCTCCTCTTCGCTGAACTTGGAGGCGTAATCAAGCCAACCAAGGAAATCGGCTCCTGCTCCTGTCTTCTTCTCGATCTTCTCACTGACAGCTTCGGCTTTTTTGTCGACTAAGGACCAATCGAGGTCCTGGAACTGATGTCCGACAGATTCGAATTTAACCATTTTGGTACCCTCTTTATGCATGGATATTACAAATATCCCTATTGAGTGAGCCTATATTTTAAAAGATACCATTGTCCAGGAAAAGAGGAAAACGCTATCTTTTTTTGAAATTTGTCTTTTGAAACAAACAAAGGAAACAAAATTGAAAAATCAATGGCCGAAAATCCGCTGAATAAGGGATAATTCGTCAATTGTTGTCACTTTGAAGTTTTCGTAGACTCCCGGAACGGTTCTGACACGAAGACCTGCTGCAACCGCTTTCTTGAAATCGTCCGTGTCTTGTTTGTCATATCCGTTTTCATAGATTTCCTGTATCTTGAAATAAAGAAAAACCTGTGGAGTCTGAATCAGTTTGACGCCGTTTCTGTCAAGATATTCGATCCGATCTCTTTCTTCCTTCAGAATGGAATCATGTAGATCCAGGACAGGAGTCAAGGCGTCATAGCCTCTGACTTTTTCTTCCAGCTCTATCAGAAAAGAAGAAGAGAGGAGAACACGGTCAGAATCATGGATGAAGACATAAGCATTCTCTTTTGCCGTGTTTTTCAGTAGAGCAAGTCCGTTTCCTACCGATTCGTTCCTGTCCTTTCCTCCTACGGCAATCTTAAAGTCGTTGCCAGGGAATTCCCGGTTCAGGATATCCGTTACTTTGGTCTTGTCCTCCTCATCTACCACCAGAACGATTCTGGAGAAAAGAGAAGAGTCGACGGCGCTTTTCAGGGGATAAAGGAACATCTCCTTTCCTCTAAGAGGATAGAACTGCTTCTTCATATGGATCTTGTCGTAAAGTCTGCTTCCGCTTCCTGCAAGAAGCAGGATAAAATAATTCTCGTTCATTTTTGATTCCGTTTCCTGTAAAATATCATATCATGAAACCATAAGAGGTGAAACTATGTCATTGAATACATTTATGGACGAAGCGACCTTTACCGTTATCTGGGTTGTTGTGATTATTCTAGCCATCTTCGTTTTGTTTTTCATCAGCTTCCTTGTTACAATTCTGCTGGTAAAGAAAGCGCAGAAAAAAGCCTATCAGGCCCTGGACGAACTTGTTCCGTACGAAAAAGAAAGATTCCAAAGCATCAATAAGCTCTATGAGACATTGGTGAACGAAAGGAAGCTTGTTCCCGGAAAGAATCCTCTCGCAGATATCATGAAGGAACAGGAAATCATTCTCTCTGGAACCACCATCGATATGCAGAAAGCAAAAGCAAACGACGACTTCTCTATCCTCTTTCTGAAGAAATTTCTCAAAGATCGTTCCTTGAAAATGAAGAAACCATATCACGACTTATCGGAAGAATTGGATAAATATGATATCATGACAGACGAAAAGAACTCTCCGTATAAAAAATACAACAACTATGCTCTCAGATATAATGCCCTGTCCAGCATGATGACAGTGTCCGGATACTGCCAAAGGAAAGGATACCTTAAAGCCCCTATACTTTAGAAAAGAAAAAACTATCTTTGGAAAAAATCCATCGATAGTTTTTTTAGATCTATTTTGTGCAATCGAACTGAGTACAGTCGATGACAGAAGAAGGATAGTTGGTGACATAGTTGATCATTGCTTCTGGCATGATGATATCTTCGCCGTTCTCCAGGAGAGGTTCCCAGTTTCCTTGCATTTTTTTGAAGAAGCTGCTCTCATAGACGAAGTCTATCGTAACGACGTCGTAGTTCTGTGATGTCGAGAATGGTTGATCGTCTTCGATCCGATAGAGGTAGTTACGCGTCGTATTTGTTTGATTACCGTTGTAATAGCTTATTCCCAAAGTATTGTTGACTACGTTGCCTGAAACATTTCGGCGGATTCTTAGTTTGTTCATGAATGGTGATGCCTTGAACAGAGCGTTTCTCGTCAGCATACCTTGAGGAATCGAAGAACGTATTCCTCCGTTTCCGTTGTGGACGGCAATGATGGGATTTGTCTTCTTCTTGTTCGAACGCAAAGCCTGCTCCAAGATTACGGTAGGCAAAAACTTATGCATGTGGTTTGTCTTTTCCAACGTTCCATTCAGCGAAACGTTCAAGGATTCCTTGCCTAGAGTGTAATACCTATCGCCTTGTATCTTGGAAACCAGTTCCGGATCGAGGAGTGTTTCATTGACTTGTTTGATCTGGGATTTGGTGAACTGATTGTAACCGGAGAAAACACATTTTTTTGTCTTTCTTCTGAACTTGAACTTTCCGTATCCTCGTGTGTTGCTTCCTGCCTGGACATAGGGAACGCCGGAAATCGAGGAAGATTCGAACATATGGGTGTGGGCTCCGCATACGGCATCGATCTGATAGTTGCTGGAAATCAGTTCCGGAACCAGGCGATTCAGATATCCGTTGTTGTTGGAAGGCGAATCGTGGCAAAGAAGAATGTGGTAGTCACAGTCTTTCATTTTGTCCAGTTCTTCCTTTACATACTTAGCTTCGCTTGAGAATGTATAATCCTGGATGTAGCTTGGCATGATGTCGCTTTCTTCGCCTGGACCGATGATTCCGATAATTCCGAATTTTGCACTGCTCTCGGAAGTATAGATTGTGGATTTCTTTACGAAATCGACTTGCTTTCCTGTGCTTTTGGAAAGGATATTGCAGGCCATGATGGGAAATGGAGAAGCGTTCACAAGTTCCTTCAGTTTTGTGGAAGACCAATCGAATTCGTGGTTTCCGACAGCAGAAGCAATCACGTTCATATCCGAAAGAAGCTCGTTGACCAAGTCCATGCTATGATAGGCTTGGTAGCTTCCTTGGTACGTATCTCCGCCGCAGATTAGAAAACTAGAGGAAGAATAGTCTTCATCCGTTCTGATGAAATAGTCGAGTTTGGCAAATCCAGCCTCCGGAGAAGAAACATCCGTGTTTTCTTCAATCGACCCGTGGATGTCGTTCACAAGATAGAAAGTATCATAAATATCTTCGCTTGTGGAACTGGAAACGGAATTATTTTTAGAAGCGGATTCGAAATTGCTTTTTGAATCGGCGTCCGATTTTTCCGAAACTGCGGATTCCTTATTGTCTATTGTTGGCTTATTGCTTGTGGATGGGTTTGTGCAGCTAGTCAGAAACAAGGATAAGAGTAAGAGAATCGCTTTATTTTTCATTGAGGAGTACCATGTTTTCTACTCGATTGAACATGCAATAACCATCATGGTTATAGACGTCCTTCTTGTTGTAGGAAAACTCTTTTTTCTTGGTATCGAGGAAGATTCCTCCTGCTTCCCTGACAATGAGGTCAGGAGCACAGACATCCCATTCCTTTGTCTTGTCGGTATAACGGATTGAGGCGTCTCCCTTACCTAAGGCAAGGAGAATTGCTTTTGTCGAAGCACCGGCACGGATGACATGGTCGATTATGTCCTGGTGATTCTGGACGACTGCTTTTTCCTCATCGTTTTCGTGAGTCATGCTGGAAAGATAGATCAAATGATCTACGCGTTCGGAGACATGAAGCTTTGTCCGGGAATGATCAGCATTGAAAAGAAAACAGCCTCTTCCTTTATAGGCATAGGCATAAGCCTGATAGGACGGAACCCCGATGAAAGCCACTAAAGGTTTTCCGTCCTTGACCAAGGCTAGGTTGATGGAGAAGGAATTGTCGTGGTCGACAAAATCCTGGGTCCCATCCAGAGGATCTACGACAAAGACATATTTTTTGTCGAGTCTGGATAAATCGTCTTTGTCCTCTTCACTCAGCCATCCGATTTCGGAATACTGTTTCAGATGCTCCTTGATGATCCTGTTGCTGGCCAAATCCGCTTTGGTGACTGGGGAATTGTCGCTTTTGATTTCGACATCGAACCCTTCGTTGTAGATGCGCATGATCTCTTTGGAGGCTTCGATGATGCTTGCCTGCATCGAACGGATGACTTGGTCAAGCTGCCCTTCTGTCATTTTACTTCCTCCAGAGAGTTGAGACTTTCCAAGATCTCATCGACTCTGTCCAAGTTCTTGAGCGTGCATCCGGAAGCTGAGAAATGTCCGCCACCACCGAACTCGGTAGCTGTCTTCTGGACATTGTAATGACCATTGGCTCTGTATTCCACACGGATATCGCCGTTTTCTTCTTCGAGGAAACTGACCCATATCGGATGATTGTCGAGCAAGGAGAGAAGATTCACTTTTCCGGCGGCCTGATTGGAAGAAAGACCAAGAGACAGATAGTCTTCTTTACGGACAATCACATAGGTGACTTTGCCGCTGAACTTATAGTTGTTGTAGATGAATGCACGGTATTTCAAGTCCTTGCTGGATTGCTGATAAAGGTCGTTGTACAGGGATTTATAGTCGACACCCAAGGAAATAAGCTTGCTAGCCATAAGAAGCGTATCCGGATTCGAGTCGAACTGGAATCTTCCGGTATCGGTCACAAGGCCCATATAGAAATAAGTGGCTGCTTCTTTTGTTAGAAACTTGTAATGTTCAAGATATACCTTAGCCAGGATGAATGTGGCACTTGGTGCCTCCTCTTCGCGATAGCAGAGGAAGTTGTAAGGCTTGTCCTGCTGAACATGATGATCGAAGCAGACGATTTCCTTGGCTTTGAGGATTCTCTGATCCTCAACTCTGTCGAGATCGCTTAAATCTACCATGATGGCCAACGAGGAAGCGATGACATCTTCCCCGATTTCATCGGAAGGTTGGACAAATTTCGGAAGATAGGAGGGGTGGGTTCCGACTCCGTAAATCTTTTTCTTCGGGAAAAGATACTGAAGTTCGCTCTTCAGTCCCATCACGGAACCAACGCAGTCTCCGTCTGGATTCTTGTGTCCGAAGATGACGATGGAATCATAGCTTTCGATTTTCTCGAAAATGCTTTCTAATACGCCGTTGTTCATTTTTTTCTCCTTTATGTGTGAAAAGGCTCAAGCTATTCACTTGAGCCTTGATCATAACAATTCTGAAAAATATCAGTTGTTTTCGTCGTCATCCATGTCGCCGGAATTGACAGGAATATCGTCTTCGTTTTCGGCTTCGATATCTTTATCTTCGTCGCTATCTCTGTTGATGGCTTCCTCGATTTCGTCTTCGCTGTCACCGAGTTCCTTTTCGCTGTCTTCGTCTTCATCCTCATCTTCAGTATAGATTTTGTTCATATCGATGTGGACATCTTCATATTTTTCATGTTCACGCAAAACCCAGGTGTTGTTCTCCTTGGAGACGAAACGTCCATCCAGGGTAAGTGCAGTATAGAACTTGGAAGCAAGGTTGAGGAATTCCTCTTCTGTGGTGAAACCAAGTCTGTCGCCTACTTCCTTGAGAAGATCAAGGAATTTCATCGGAACGGATTTGCCGCCATTGTTCTTGCTGTCACTGTTGTACTTATCGACAAGAATCTGGTAAGCCAGATCAACATATGAAACATTATTTGTCATATAAATCTTCTCCTATATATATAATCGGAATTTACCTTAAAAGTATACTCTTTCTTGGAATTATCTCAAAGGTATTTTTCTACTTTGCTTCCTTTTCTTCGCTGGTCATGCGGTCCGGAGCATTGACGCCGATGAGGTTCATGGCATTCTTGAGAACAATTTCGCAGGCTTTGACAAGGCCAAGTCTCTGTTTCGAGAGAGCAACATCGGCATCATCAAGGACTCTGCACTTGGTATAGAACTCATTGATGGCAGTGGAAAGGTCATGAACATAGTTGGTAACCTTGTAAGGTTCGTTTTCCTTGGTGGCAGTAAGGATGATATCCGGATAGGACTTCAGAAGGATGAGAAGGTTCTTTTCGCTTTCCGTCGAAAGCATACTCCCCGAGAAATCTTCGGGCAGGAATCTCTCGCCGTTTTTCATGATTCCGCAAAGTCTTGCATGCGTGTACTGGCAGTAATAGACCGGATTTTCGCTGCCGAGTTTCTTAGCCAAATCGATATCGAAGTCAAGATGGGAATTACCACTTCTGGAAACAAAGAAATAACGGACGGAATCGACACCGACCTCTTCGATGAGTTCTTTCATGGTGATGGCGTTTCCGGTACGTTTGCTCATCTTGAATTCTTCGCCGTTCTTGAAAAGCCTGACCATCTGAACCAAAGAGACGACAAGATGATCGGGATTGTGTCCAAGATCCTTCTGGGAGGATTTAAGACGGGCGACATATCCATGATGATCGGCACCGAATAAATCGATGAGAAGATCGAATCCTCTTTCGAACTTGTCATTATGATAGGCAATATCGGGAAGAAGATAAGTATAATGACCATCGGATTTGACTAAGACTCTGTCCTTGTCATCGCCATCCTTAGTTGTATTCAACCACAAAGCACCATCCTGTGTATAGCAATAAGGTTTCAGCTTCTCGAGAACCTTTTCGACATCCCCTCTGTCACGGATGGCCTTTTCACTGGAATAGACATCCTGGTCGACACGGAATTCATGCAGGTCTTTTTTAATTCTTTCAAGAAGATGTTTTCCACCGAATTTCTTGAATTCCTCGAGGTGTGATTCCGGATCCTTGACATAGCTGTCACCGATTTCCTCTTTGAGGAGTTTTGCAAGTTCGATGATTTCAGGCCCATGATAGTCATTTTCACCTAGTTCTCTTTTTTCTCCGAAGAGTTCAAGATATCTTACCATCAAGGATGAAGCAAGATGATCCATCTGGACACCGGCATCATTGACGTAGTATTCTCTGGTTACATCATATCCGGCCTTCTTGTAAAGACGGGAGAGACAGTCACCCAGAGCTGCACCTCTTGCATGACCCAGATGCAATGTCCCTGTCGGATTAGCCGAGACGTATTCGATATCGACCTTGATTCCTTTGCCGTAGGTCAGATTGCCGTAGTCTTCATTCTCGTCGATGATTGTTTTGATGATGCTGCCAAGCTGGTCCTGCTTCAAAAAGAAATTGAGGAATCCAGGCATACATGCCTCAAGATGGTCAACGCCATCGAGATGGAAAACTTCCTCGATCTTCTTAGCCAAATCGATTGGCTTCATCTTCAGGGCCTTTGCCTTGCGGAGGGCAAGATTGCTGGCATAATCTCCGTGTTCCGGAGAATTGGAAGGAGTGAGAACGATTTCCGAATCCTGTACTTCGACTCCCATTTCAGAAACGATTTTCTTCAGTTCCTGCTTGATACTTTCTTGAATATCCATAATAATTACCTCAACCAATGATCAACAGCTGACAATAACATTCGATTGCTTTTTTCTCGCCGACTGGTCCCACCTTTTCCGATGTGTTGGCGTGAACGGCAATTCTATCTTCCTTTAGTCCAAGAAGCTTGGCTAAAGAAGATTTGATTTCTTTTTTGAAGGGTTTAAGCTTAGGGACTTCGGTTACAATGTCGACAACGACATTGGAGATGGTATATCCTTTAATCTTCAGCTGTTTTAAGCTTTCCTCGACCAAAAGCACAGAATCCATGTTCAAAGTCGAAGAAGAAGTATCAGGAAAATAAGTTCCGATATCTTCGAGCCCCAAGCTTGAAAAAACTGCCTGAGCCAAAGCGTGGTAGACCAAATCACCATCCGAGTGGGCAACGATGGAATAATCGGAGGGAATATCCACACCGCCAAGCCGGATCGAAGATCCTGGTTTTAATGTGTGGATATCATATCCAAAACCAGTGCGGATATCCATGACTATTTCTTTTTGGCAGCGGAACGGATGTAGAGACAGTCGCCATCTTTGACAATGTAGTCTTTTCCGACAGTCATGTATCTTCCGGCAGCCTTGACAGCCTCTTCGCTTCCATATTTTTCCAGATCGTCATAAGAATAAACTTCTGCTTTCAAGAAGAATTTCTGGAAGTCGGTATGGATAATACCGGCACATTCAGGTGCTGTCATGCCTTCCTTGAACGTCCAGGCTCTTACCTCGTCTACACCGGTGGTGAAGAATGTCCTCAGACCGAGGATATGATAGGCAGCGTTTGTTATCTTGTCTAGACCTGAAAGGGTGGTTCCAAGACTCTCAAGATATTCTTTTCTTTCTTCCGGAGTGACTTTGGTCAATTCCTCTTCGATCAAGGCAGAAACCGGAATGCATTCGGCATTGTTTTCTTTGGCAAATTCGGATAGCTTGGCAAAATAGGGGTTGCCCATCGGATTGGCATAGGATTCCTCATCCACGTTTCCGACATAGATGACAGGTTTCAAGGTGATAAGGGCAAAACTCTTGATCATCGGAAGTTCCTCTGCAGTGAGGAGAGGAAGCGCAGCCGTTGCCAGTTTCTCATGCTGAAGGACATCAAGAAGCTTGTGTATGGCTGAACATTCGGTCAGTTTTTCCTTGTCCTTGGTCATGGTTGCATAACGTTCGATTTTTTCAAGTCTCTTGGTGAGAACATCGATATCACTGAGAATCAATTCCAGATTGATTTCGTTTGCGTCTGTGATCGGATCAACTGGTCTTCCGTTATAGGAAATGATATTGGGATCATCGAAGCAGCGCACGACATGGATGATCGCATCCGTGTTTCGGATGTTTCCCAGGAACTGGTTTCCAAGGCCTTCGCCTTTGCTGGCTCCCTTGACTAATCCGGCGATATCCGTGAATTCGAATGTAGCTCTAACTTGTTTCTTCGGTTGGAACAATTCGACAAGATGATCGAATCTGGGATCTTTAACTTCCACAACACCGGTATTTGGTTCGATAGTTGCAAAAGGATAGTTTTCTGCCAAAATATTTGAATTTGTAATGGCGTTGAAGAGCGTGGATTTACCCACGTTCGGTAAGCCGACAATACCTGCTGTTAAACTCATTTTAAATAGCCTTCTTTGATAATTATGTGTTTTCCTACAAAACGCTTTTCCTCTTTCGAGGGAAAGCGTTTCATAATTTTATTTTACGTAAATTGTCTTAGCTGTCTGCGGGATAGAAGTGATTTCCTTGGTGCAGCCAGCATCTTCATAGAACTTCGTGTATGTCAGTGACGGGAATTTTTCAGCCATACGTTGTCTGACTTTGCTTTCGTTGACTCTCTTGTTCGGAATGAAATAGGCACTTCCAATCTCGGTTCCATCGACCTTCTTGAAGGTCAGCTTGACACCGGTAGTACGTTTTCTGTAGATGGTGCTTCCAGTAGAATAATACTTTCTGGCACGATCGGTAAGTGCATAAGTGGTTCCGTTACGATCCGAAACGATTTCCTTCGTGCATGCCTGATCCGAGAAAAGACCATCGAAGATCTTATCGCCGACATCGGCTTTTGGATCAGCTTCAAATGCTTCTAGATTGACGGTGTCAAGATTGGAGAAGAACTTGGTCTTTCCATTTTCGCTTACCATTCCATCCGTGACATCTTTCAACGTGACCTTTTCATCGACGCCGATGCTGATGTAGTATCTGGCATTGTCTTTCGGCATGAGATAAGAAGTGACAGGAACAAAATTCATCTGGCTCAAATCACTTTCTTCGGTCTGATTTGTAGCCTGATAGACACCGACGAAATGTTCGCCTTCACTCAATAAGGAGGTATTCTTCATGTCATTGATGAAAGCGGAAATATCATCACCCAGCTTGTATTCATGGGTTGTCTTCCCTTCGAGGCTTCCTTCATATCCGAGCGGATAAATATAGGTGACAGACAAAGATGGATTGTCATCATAGACAGCCTTGAGTGTTGCGGTAGTTGCGATTTTCGTCTGTCCGGCAACGAAGGTGGTTCCATCGAGTTCCCAACCAACGAAAGTGGCATTTTCCTTTACCGGAACATACGTATCCAATGTTTCCTTGGAAATCGTATCCGTATCATAATAGCCCTCCAATTTCTCAGAAGATTTGCCCTGGAAGGTTCCACCATTATAATCCAATGTGACATTGGCTTTTTCTAACCATTTCATATAAAGATTCAGGTCATAGGAAGATACCTTGATATCCAGAGAAGTAAGCTTTGTGAATTCCGAATCCAAGTAGATACCGGCAAGTTTCTTTTCCTTATAGAAAAGGCCGTTATCCTGATATTCGACGTTAAGTCTGGCTTTGATGCCTTCCTTTAACTTATCGCCGATCTTTTCATCGTAGGCTTGGAATTTATAGTTTTCGATTCCATCGAGTCCGAAATTCAAGGTCACATATGGATCATCTTCCCAAGAGGCATATAAGGTAAAACTATTATCCAGGAACTTCATATTATCCGTTCCGAATGCCGTATCGAAACGATAGACACCGGTTTCACTGGCGTTATCTAAGGCATAGTGATAACCGCCACCTTCCACATTATTGACTTTGACAATCTTCTTTGTCGTATACCAATATTGGAAACGGGCATGATCTTTTGTTGCGGTCGGCAAAAAGTTCGTAGAGGAAATCGTTTTGTTGGTGTAACCCTTGAAGTTCAGATAGTTGTTATCGTATCCTTCGGCGTTTCCTGCGGGTTTGACCATTGTTGCATTTGTACCGGCATCGAAAGTGATTTTTACTTCCTTTTCGAAATAAGGATAGAGATAATCGGTTCCATAAGGATAGTAATAGTAAGAATTGTCGGAATCAGCATCCTTCAGCTTTGATATGGCACGATAGTTGCCGTTGCTGTCTTTTTCTCTCCAACCGATGAAATAATAGCCATCCTGTTTTACTTCAGGAAGACCATTTTCGATTTTCGTACCACTGGGTCCCTTCAATTCCTTGGAATTGTAGGAAGCATCGACAAACGAAACATTATTGTCGAACATAAGTTTGATTGTACCGACCTGAGTAGATTGACAAGAAGACATCATCAAAGCAGAAAGTAGAGCTACCGACATCAAGTTCTTTGCTTTTCTCATTTTTATATTGCCTCCATTAACTGGGAAGAGCCGAGAGTAGTTCTCTCGGCTTAGAGTATCAAAATTAGTGACGATCCTTGTGGAAATCCTTGCGGAATGGTTTCTTTTCTCGTTCCGGACGTTCTACATAGCCTTCCGGTTTTGGAACGAATTCGCGGTGAGAAACATCGATTCTGCCCTGTTCATCGATACCTGTGATGATGACCTTGAGAATATCTCCGAGTTTGCAGACATCCTCGACCTTTTCGACACGATTCCATCCGAGTTTGGAGATATGGCATAAGGCATCGGTAGAACCAAAGAGATTGACGAATGCTCCATAGCTTTCGATACGGACGACTTTGGCATCATAGACTTCACCGACTTCCGGAACCTTGGCGATGTTCATGATCATCTCATAGGCCTTTTCGATGGTTTCCTTATGGACGGAGTAGAGGATGACTCTTCCATCGTCTTCGATATCGATCTTCACATCATTGTTGCAATCCTTGACAATGCCGTTGATGACCTTGCCCTGAGAACCGATGACTTCGCGGATCTTATCGGGAAGGATGTAGAATTTCTTCATCTTCAAGGCATATTCGCTGAGTTCAGTTCTCGGTTCGGAGATAGCAGAAAGCATGACATCGAGAATTTGTTTTCTGGCAGGCTTGGACTGATAGAGGGCTTCTCTAAGGACTTCCTTTGTGATACCGCGGATCTTGATATCCATCTGAAGGGCTGTGATACCATTAGGTGTTCCAGCAACCTTGAAGTCCATATCACCGAGATGATCTTCCATACCCTGAATATCGGTCAAAATCGTGTAAGGATGATTGCCGTCAAGCGGACCGGAAGTGATAAGACCCATGGCAATACCGGAAACCGGTGCTTTGATCGGTACACCAGCATCCATAAGAGCCATACAGGAGGCACAGATAGAAGCCTGAGAAGACGAACCATTGCTCTCACAGACTTCAGCAACACAGCGGATGGTATATGGGAATTCTTCTTCGGAAGGAATCACATAGCTGAGAGCTCTCTCGCCGAGATTTCCATGACCCAATTCTCTTCTTCCCGGAGTGCCCATTCTGCCAAGCTCTCCGACAGAGAAAGGCGGGAAGTTGTAATGATGCATCCATCTCTTGTGATCTGGACCTACGACATCATCGAGAATCTGAGCTTCTTCGAGACTTCCGAGAGTACAGGTAGAAAGGACCTGAGTCTGTCCACGGGTGAACAAAGCGGATCCGTGAGCTCTAGGAAGAAGGTGTACCTGAGCATCGAGCGGACGGATTTCATCGACCTTTCTTCCATCCGGACGGACCTTGTCTTCCGTGATCAGTCTTCTGACTTCGTTGCGGACTACAGTCTCAAGGACTTCTTTGGCTTCATTGACGGTGATGTCATGAAGTTGCTGGGTCTTATATTCTTTGGCATCATAGATATCGATGACTTCTTTTTCCAAAGCATCGATTGTATTCTGCCTTTCGAGTTTATCGAAGATGGAAACGGCTTTGATAAGACGCTGTTCCTGGGTTTCGCTCTGTCCAGGAGCAACATAGTTGCGACAGGCGTTAGCGAAATCTTCGTCGATCTTGTAGATGTTGAGCGGTCTCTTTGTCTTTCCGACCTTGCTTACGATTTCCTTTTCGAAGGCACAAAGTTTTTTGATGGCTTCATGACCGAACATCAAGGCGTCAAGCATATCGTCTTCGCTTACTTCGGCAGCACCGGCTTCCACCATGTTGATGGCAGTTTCCGTACCGGCAACAGTCAAATTGATATCGGATTTGCTTGCTTCTTCCTGAGTCGGGTTAATGATGAGTTTTCCGTCGACTCTTCCGACATGGACACCGGCAATCGGCTCATCGAACGGAATATCGGAGATGCAAAGAGCAAGAGAGGAGCCGAACATGGCAGCGATTTCCGGAGCAGCATCACCGTCGACAGACATGACAGTTGCAGTAATCTGAGTCTCGTTGACATATCCTTCAGGGAACATCGGACGAATCGGACGATCGATGACTCTGGAGAAGAGAGTCTCTCTTGTGGATTGTCTACCTTCTCTTCTTAAGAAAGATCCAGGAATCTTGCCTGCTGCATACTGACGTTCGAAATAGTTGACGGTTAGTGGGAAGAAATCCTGACCAAGCTTTGCTTCCTTTGCACCGCAAACGGCACAAAGAACTGTCGTATCGTTGAAACGGACTAGGCAGCTCCCATCTGCCTGTTTGGCAATCTCACCGGTTTCTACCGTGAGTTTTTTGCCATAGAAGTCTAGACTGAATACTTCTTTTGACATTTGTTTATCCTCTTTAAATAATATATAACGAAGTTATTATATCAAACAGAGACTTTAAAGATATATAAAATCCTGTCTTTTTCATCCAAAAACAGGGAAAAGTCCCCATTCTACCATCATGATTTATTCCAAAAAGTAAGAAAGAGGACCAGCTTATCAATCCTTGAGATTTGAAATGTTCCGTTGTTTCAGAAAAAGATATAAGAAAAATAGCTTCAACATCTCTTCCTTTTTTGATCGCTGTTTTTAAAATTGAACCAAAAAAGCATTTCCTTGATGTTTTTTGCCTGTATTATACAAAAAACAGTGGGAAACAAAACAAAGAACGGATAGGATATATAGACAAAGGAGAACACACAGAATGGAAACCGAAGAAAAAATCAACCGGCTTTATCAAATACTTGCCAAAGTAGAAAGGCTTTCCCATTGCATCCACGTGATCAACTACGATATGGAGACAGCCTGCCCCAAAGAAGGAATGGAAGATGACAGCAAGGACGTCATCGCTTTGCAAGGACAAATTTTTATTTTGCAGAAATCCGATGAATATATAAATCTCATCAAGGATTTAAATGAAAGAAAGGACGAATTAAAACTATATGACGCAAAACTGATCAAAGAACTCTATAAGGATTACAAACGAAACGAACATGTTGACGAAAAGACGAATGAAGAGGCTAATGCACTTTTTTCCAATGCCTATCAAATCTGGTTGGAATCTAAGAATGCCAAGAAGTATTCCTTGTTTGCTCCGACATTAGAAAAAATATATGAAATGCAGAAACACCTTCTTTTATTAAGAGATGATGTTGACAAGAATGATTTATACAACACCTTATTTTCCGATTACGAGGATGGATTCACGACCAAGGATTTGGATGAATTCTTTGATGAACTTGAAAAAGGAATTGTTCCCCTTTTCAAGAAAGTCAAATCTTCCAACTATGTTCCAAGACATGACTTTCTCAATCGGAGAGTACCTATCTTCAAACAGGAAAGATTCACCGAGTATCTTCTGAGGTTCAACGGATTCGATTTTGACCGAGGCTCGATTTCGACGACCGAGCATCCCTTTACGGACCAATTGGATCAGAATGATGTCCGAGTCACGACAAAGTATTCTGAGACAGCCTTCATCTCCAATATGTATAGTATCATCCATGAAGGAGGACATGCCATCTTCGGCCAGAACATTCCTAAGGAAGTATTCCTCTCCCATTTAGGAGAAGGATGCCTTACGATGGGAAAACATGAATCGGTATCTAGGTTCTATGAGAATGTCATCGGAAGAAGCAAAGAATATATTCAAGCCATCTATCCGTATTTTGCATCGGAATTCTCCGAGGAAATGCATGATGTTTCTGCCTCTGATCTCTATGAAGGAGTCAATTATGTGGATTTCAATAACAAACTGAGAACCGAAGCAGATGAACTCAGCTATTCCCTTCATATCCTTATCCGTTATCGCCTAGAGCGGAAGATTATGAGAGGCGAAGCGGATTTTGAAAATCTGAACCAGGAATGGAATCGCCTGTACAAGGAAATCCTAGGTGTTGATATCCTTAATGATCAGGAAGGTATTCTTCAGGATGTCCATTGGTCATCAGGATTCGGTTACTTCCCTACCTATGCAATCGGAAACGCACTCAACTGTATCTATGTCAAGAGACTCGATAAGGAACTTGGCCTGGCAAAAACTCTTTCTGAAGGAAGAATGGATCTCATCCTTGGATGGATGAAGAAGAATGTCTTCGAAAAAGCCCCTCTTCTGGATACAAAGGATTGGATCTATGAAATCACAGGAGAGAAGTTCTCGGCCAAACCATATATCGAATATCTGACGAAGAAATATACGGACTTATATCATCTAAATTAGGAGAAAAAACATGGTACAGCATTTTACGAAAGACTTCAAATATCTTGAAGACGTGGAAATCAAGACTCCTGACAAACAGGAAATTTTGGAAAAGGCAAAGGATATTCAGAATGCCATCCGACAGGCCGAAACCAAAGAAGAAGCTATCCAGGCCGTCAAAGCCTATTTTGCCTTTGAGGATGACATTCAGACGATGGCCTCCCTCATTTATATCCGTCATACCATCGATACCCGGGACAAGAGATACGATGAACTGAGCAATCTCCTCAACGAAATTTCTCCGGAAATCGATCAGGCGACCAATGCAATCGAACAGGATATCCTAAAATCCAAGTTCAAAAAAGATCTGGAGGAAAGATTCCACGACCTCTTCTTCAGACAGATCGAACTGAGAAATAAAACCTTCTCGGACGAAATTATTCCGGATCTTGTCGAAGAGAACAAACTCCAAACCGAGTACGTAAATCTCATTTCCTCTGCTTTGATTCAATACAAAGGCAATGAATACTCTATTTCCCAGATGGGAAAGTTCACATCATCCTTGGATCGTGAGGAAAGAAGAGAAGCAAGTAAACTAGTCTGGGATTTTTATCAGAAAAACGATGAGAAAATCGGTGATATCTATTCTAGGATGGTTCAGGTCAGAACAAGAATTGCAAACAGACTCGGATATAAAGATTTTGTCCAGCTTGGATACGATAGGATGGGAAGACTCGACTGGAATCAGGAGGATGCTAAGGAGTATAGAGAAAAAATCCTGGAATATATCGTACCGCTCAGCGAAAAGATCAAGAAAGACCAAAGGGAAAGAATCGGCTATGGAAAAGATCACAGATACTATGACGATGTCATCTTCTATAAGACCGGAAATCCGACACCGAAAGGAAACATCCAGGACCTGGTCAAGGCAGCTGAGAAGATGTATCGCGAACTATCTCCGATAGCCAGCCATTATTTTGATTTCATGGTCGAACACCACTGCATGGATCTGGAAGCAAAGCCGGGAAAAGCAGGCGGAGGCTATATGGATTACATTTCGGGACTGAAGACAGCATTCATCTTCTCAAATTCCAACGGAACCAGCGGTGATGTCGATACGCTAACCCATGAGTTCGGACATGCACTTCAAGGCTTCTTGGGCGGCGAAGAAGAAGTGCCGAGCTACCGTTCTCCAGGAATGGAATGCTGTGAGATGCACTCCATGAGCATGGAATTCATCACCTATCCATGGATGGATTATTTCTTCAAGGAAGATGCAGACAAATACAAATACCAGCACCTAGCCGATGCCATCACCTTCATTCCCTACGGAGCTATCGTGGATGCCTTCCAGACTTATTGCTATCAGAATCCTTCCCTTACCCATAAAGAGCGCAAAGCCTACTGGAGAGAACTCGAAAAGCAGTATCTTCCTTCCAAGGATTACACCGGAAACGAATTCCTCATGTCCGGCGGATATTGGATGAGACAGCACCATATCTTCGAAAACCCTCTCTATTATCTTGACTATACCATTGCCCAGGTTGTCGCACTCGAATTCTTCCAGGAATCCAGAGAAGATCAGAAGAAGGCTTTCGAAAAGTACATCGCCTTCGATAAACTTGCCGGAACCTATCCTTTCCGTGACCTTCTTAAGAAGGCAAATATCTCCAATCCGATGGACGGAGATACCCTGAAAAACGTCAGCCAATCCGTAATGCAGTATCTATCTAAGTTTGACCCCGAAAAATTGGATAAATAAACAAATCTAAAATTGATTCTAAAATGCCTATAATGAAAATAAGTTATAGGCGTTTTTTTATTTTAACTAAATTGATTTATATAGAACGTCATGAAACTAAGCAAATTAATCGAATGTATAAATTACAGAATAAAGAAAAAATATGTAATTTTTGCTTTAATATTTTAAAATATTTTCTTGATTAAAAAATAATTATTTATTATATTAGAAAAAAGAGGACTGAAAAGATGAATTTGATCCACAAGGAAAAAATTTCAAACTATTCGGACTTGATACTGAACAAAAAAGCGAATCGTCTATTTGAATACTATTTCATCTTTGAATTCGTATATCTCCTTCTTTTTGTTTCTGGATATAATCCCTTGTATAATCAATTCTCCCAGATTATGTTTGCGATTTTTCTGATCCTTCTTTTTGTTCTATCTTATAAAGTAAGAAAAATATGTGAATTAGAAAACAATATTCCGATATTCAAATCCAAGGCAGTTATGACTTTGGTTCTTCTTATCCCAGTTATTCTGCTTCTTCTTGCTATGCCACTATCCTTTCTTTTCGTGAAATATGAAACCAAGGACGGAATTTCACAGACCCATGTCAATGTTCTTATCTTTCTTCCGATTGTATTTGTTTTGATGTTGGTTACCAATCTGTTCCTATATAAATCCGTGAACATCCATTTGAATCAGAGTGCAAAGGAATATGCCAAGAATCATAAGGACATACAAAAGGAAGAAATCCATGCTGTAAGCAATCCGAAGCCGAAGAATCAGAAACTTGATTTTTCGAAACTTACGGAAGGGGAAATCGAGAAAAGGAAGAAAAACATAGAAATTCTCAATCTAAGTGTATTGTTAACAGTAAGCCTATCCGTATCCGGATGCCGACCCTTTTCAAGCTTGACAACAACGGTTCTGTTTGTCTTTGCGATGAGTCTTGTTTTTAGCGTTCTCGTATCCTCGATATCTTTTGCCATGTCGGAGAAGAAAATTCCAATATTTAAGAACAAAAAAGAACTCTTTCTGTTCTTCTTATTTTTTGTTTCAAAAATCTTAACTGGATGTTTGATATCAATCATTTTTGGAGTGAC
>DHKM01000063.1:0-555 GCA_002404835.1 Caryophanales bacterium UBA4694
AATACCTATCTTCTCTCCGGAGACGAACTCAATATTCGCGACATCAAAGTAAGCAATTGAAAAATGCCATAGCTTGAAATACAGGCTATGGCATTTTATAGTATGAGAATCATCAAAAATAAAACATGTGTCTTTGATAAAGGGGTACACATTAGTATGGAACAGTCGCTAGTTTGTATCTCCGGACGGTGTAGGTTTGACTTTGCAGAAGATGGCGGACGTTCTCAAGCAGGAATATGTTGTGAATCAAACGGGTATACTGACTCACCTCATTTATGTATGCGACAAAAAAGACTGAAACCTATAAAAGGTAATCGATGTGGTTTATCAGTCTGTATTTTCAAACCGTGTTTCATTCAACTTTTTCAAACAGCGGACTGGTCGAACAACAAAGTATTGAAAGGAGTATTCAGTGTTATGAAGGGAACTGCTATTTATCATTCACCGGTGGGCGATATTCAATTGGATTGGGAAGATGATGCGGTTACTGCGCTAAAAAAAGCCGGACAGGACGTAAAACCGGACGCACCGAATGAACTGACCCGACTTGTATTC
>DHKM01000063.1:695-35657 GCA_002404835.1 Caryophanales bacterium UBA4694
GCACCTATAAGGACATTGCAGAAGCCATCGGGCACCCGAAAGCCTTCCGCGCGGTCGGCATGGCAAATCATGCGAATCCTATTTTCATCGCCGTTCCATGTCACCGCGTCATTGGTGGAAACGGATCCCTTGTCGGCTATGGCGGTGGACTGGAAATGAAAAAAGCTCTTTTGGAGTTGGAACAATCCAATAAAGAATAAAATGAAAACGACATTATCCCTAGATAAAAAGCGTTTGCGCAAAGGTAATTCATTTACCTTGCCTTCAGATGAGCAAGCCTTTACTTATCGTGATAACCCTGCATTTATTTACAGGCTGACGCCAACGGAGCTGAAAGGAAGCCGACGACACCTATAAGGATTGGAAATCGGAAAAAGATGGAATATGACAAATTTGTGTGTTTCTAACTGACTCAATCCCTACGTATTAAACCTCAAAATTAAATTCATGCTTCAATAAAAATCTTTCTAGCATGATACAAGATCCTAGACGATATTTTAAGTTATGAAAATTCATCAATGTCTTACCTTTGCAGACAAAATAAATATCTATCACCTATGTTCGGAGCAATGCTTTATCGTAATTTTAAAAGATTATCCGTATTTTTGAGCGATCATTTAAAATCGAGCAACATTCTTAGAACCAATAGGAATTTTAACATCTACCTTTTTCCTTGTTCGTATTTAAGAGGTAATATACTTTGTTTGCAAGGAAGAAAATGAATGTGCAGTAAATCAAAAAAAGGACTGTGCCCATAATTCGACTTTCCTAGAAAAGTCGAATTGTTACACAGCCTTTTTCACTATTTCACCGTAAGACCGATCTGATAAAGCCTGTTCTTCTTTACTCCAGTATCTTTCTGAAGTTCCTTTACTGCTTCAGAAAGAGTTTTTCCTTCCTTTAGGGATTTCTTGATAAGCTTCTTCAGTTCATCGTCGCTGAGTTCTTTTTTTGCTTCCGTATTGCCTTTGATGACAATCACGCATTCCCCTTTGACTTCATCGACGAGGTTCTCGTTGAGTTCCTTCAAGGTTCCATGGACGACTTCCTCGTGGATCTTCGTAAGTTCGCGAATCAGGGAAACCTCCCTTTCTTCTCCGAAGACTTCCATCATGATGGCCAGAGTAGCCTTCACTCTCTTCGGGGATTCATAATAGATCAAGGTCTCCTTTCTGTCCTTGTGCTCCGCTAGCATTTCCTTGATGGCCCCTTTCTTTGTCGGAAGGAATCCGAAGAAAGTAAAATCCGCAGAATCGATTCCGGAAAGGACAAGGGCAGACAACGATGCCGTCGGTCCAGGAAGGACAGTAACAGGGACGCTCTCAAGATAAGAGGCCTGGACAAGAAGCGCTCCCGGATCTGAGATTCCGGGCATCCCGGCATCGGAGCAATAGGCAAGCTGAAGGTTCTTCTTCTTGACTTCCAAGACAAGGTCTTTTGCTCCCTTGAGCTCCGTCTGGGCATAAAGGGAAACAAGCTTCTTCGGCTTGATTCCGAAATGGGAAAGAAGCAGGCCTGTGTTTCTGGTATCCTCGCAGGCGACGATGTCGCTTTCCTTGAGAAATTCGACAGCCCGATACGTGATATCTTTCAGATTCCCGATAGGAGTCGTTACAAGTCCGACAAGGCCGTTTTTCCGCTCTTTTGCGTATGGATTATTTCTTATCATCTTTTTTTACCGGTCTAAAATCGAGGACGGATTTATCCTGAATGGAAGAAACAGGAATGAAGCCGTTGTTCGATAAGGTTGGCTTCTTGTTCTGGTTGCTGTTTCTTTGGTTGTTCATCGGACGCTTCTGATTGTTGTTCCGATTTTGATTGTTCTTCTTATTGTCAGTGGACCTTTGCTGAGATCTGTTCTGCTGCTGAGTCCGGTTCTGGTTTCTGTTTCTCTGATTTTGGTTCTTGTTTCCGCTATTCTTGTTCTTCTCGTCTTTTCTTTTTTCCTCAGAACGATTTATCTGTGCAATACGGTTCTTGGTATCCTGAACACCATGTCCGGAAAGATCGATTCCGGAATTGATATCCAGATTGCGGATGGGGACCTCCTTCTTTCCAAGACCTTTCTTGACTCTTTCGAAGTCCTCTTTGGAAAAATACTCGTAGTTCTCACCATTGTAGGCTGTGATGGTATCATTCAGAAGGTTGAGTCCTGTGACCTCATAGGTAGAGTTCCGATATTGGAACTTCTCTCCGATCTTCGGATAGAGAGGACGCAGTTCGCTGTAGGCTTTGTCTTCGAATTTCAGACAGCACATCAGCTTCCCGCACTGACCGGAAAGCTTCGGTATATTGATGGCAAGAAGCTGGTTCTTGGCCATGGAAATGGAAATTCCGTCAAAAGTCTTCAAAAACGTCGAACAGCAAAGAGGAAGACCGCAAGGTCCGAGCCCTCCGACGATCTTGGCCTCGTCTCTAGGACCGATCTGACGGAGTTCGATTCTCAGATGGAAGATGCCGTTCAGGATCTTGACCAGCTCACGGAAATCGACTCTTTGTTCCGCGGTGAACGTGATCAGAACCTTGTTGTCGTCTACATCCAGATGGGATTGGAGGACCTTCATTCCAAGTTTCAGATCATCGGCGTGCTTTTGGGCTTCAGTCGTGATTTTCTTTTCGTTTGCTTCGCTGTTCTTGTAGAACGCCTTGTCCTTGAATGTGGCGATTCTAAGAATCGGCGGGAAAAGAGTATTGAAATCCTTCATCTGGATTTCCTCATCTTTTGCCGCACGGACCGTCTTGACTTTGCCGATGTAAGTTCCATGTTCCGTCTGACAGACCACGAGGTCGCCGATGCTGACATCTTTGCTGGTCTGGAAATAAGTCAGGCCGATAAAATCGAATGGAACGCCTAATAAAGTTATCATATTGCTGTTTCTCCGTTCTTCAGCCTGTCTAGGATCCTGACAATGGTCAAAGTGGGGTTGAGGTTTGCCTGTCTGTGGCTGATGGCTTCAATAAGGACATCGCGGGTCGGAAGAAGATTCTTCCTATACCGGACAAGCCCTTTCGTATATTCGAAGAGAGGATTCTCTTCATCGATTCTGTTTAACAAGACCTCGTCGATGATGACTTCGAGGATCTGGTATAACCAATTATAACACTTCGTATCTTTTATGGAATTGGTAAGAAAGAGCATGCTATGGATTCCAAGCTCCAGAGAACAAGCTAAATCGTTCAAAAAGATCTCCAGACCATCAACGGCATCCAGAAACGAACTATCTGTATCCAGAATCTCTTTTGCTTCATCCAGGGAACAGGCAAAGTGGGTCAGAAGATAAGCCTGATAAGGATTGAGCATCATCTCCTTTTTCCCTCTTGTAAAAGAGGAGGAAAGCAACTGCTCGTATAATTTCTTCAGATCCAGCGGATCGATTCTTATGGTAAGGCTGCGTGAGACAATCGTCTTCAGGACCCGCTCCAGGTTGTAAGTGGTCAGAAAGGCAATCTGACCCTCCTTAGGTTCCTCCAGGAACTTCAAAAGGGCATTGGCTGCCTTCTCCGTGATATTGTCGATACGATGGATCACATAAGTCAGATGATGGTTCTTCTCCAATGCGGAAAGAGAGAACTTCTCTTCCAAAGCAGAGATATCCTCCTTCTTGATGGTATCGTATTCCCCGTCGATGAAGACAAAGTCTGGTCTGACTCCTTCCTTGAAGCGAAGGCAGCTTGGACACTTCCCGCATCCGAAGACGCCCTTTTCGCAGCCCAAAGACTGGGCAAGATACATGGCCGTCTCTTTAAGGGGCGCATTCTTGTCTCCGTACAGAAGATAAGCATTGGCAAGCCTGTTTTTCTTCCTGCTGTTTGAAAAAAGCTTATAGAGCCTAGGCTCATAGAGCTTCAACGTGTTTTCATCCATTGTGATAACCTAATCGGGAAAGAAGGATGGAACAGATCTCCTCTGCAATCTCATTCGGAGCTTTCGAGGCATCGATTCTGACGATGCGGTCCTTGAACCTGTTGTTGACGATCTGATATCCTTCATAGACTCTTTTATGGAATTCGAGCTTCTCCTGGTCAAGCCTGTCGCTTTCTCTTTTCCTCGATTGGATTCTTTTCAGCCCTTCTTCTGGAGAAAGATCCAAGAAGAAAGTGAGGTCCGGCATCACATTTTCGATGGCAAAAGAATTGATTGACATGATATTGTCGATGCCGAGATTTCTTGCATAGCCCTGATAAGCAAGAGAAGAATCCAGATAACGGTCGCAAAGAACGATTTTCCCGCTTTTCAAAGCAGGAAGGATGATTTCCACAAGATGCTGCCTTCTTGAGGCTGCATAAAGGAGGGCTTCCGTTCTCGGATCCTCTTCCGTATTGTTTTTATCGAGGATGATGTTCCTTATCTCCTCGGCAATCTTGCTCCCGCCAGGTTCCCTGGTCAGGATGAATTCGATTCCGCAGTTTCTAAGTATTGTGCTCACATTGTTGATGCAGGTTGTCTTTCCGCATCCATCGCATCCCTCGAAGGTGATGAATAAACCTTTTTCCATAGCAAATTGACTCCTATTTTGATTCCTTCAGATTCACCCTACCCTTCAAAGACTGGGAAATGGTGAGATTGTCTAGGTATTCAAGATTTGTTCCGACTGGTAGACCATAGGCAAGCCTAGAAAGCTTAAGCTTAGGAAAATCTTTGAACATATTCGAAATATATAAAGAAGTTGTCTCCCCTTCCATATCTGTAGGTAGAGCCAGAATGACTTCCTCGATACCATCATTGACTACCTTTTCTTTTAACCTATTGATGCCGATAGATTCTGCAGATCTGTTATGAAGAGCAGATAATGTCCCATGCAAGGTAAAATAGACTCCCTTGTATTCCTTTGTGCGTTCTATGGAATAAATGTCCTTGTAATTGCTGACGACAAGAAGGACCTTGTTGTCCCTTGTCTTATCAGAACAGATCGGACAATGGTCCATATAGAAAATCCCGCACTGCTCACATTGATGGACCTTGTTTTTGGCATCATCAAAAGCCCTGATGAATTCATCCAGCGATTCTTTATCAAGCTCTACGGTAGCATAGGCAAGACGTTCTGCCGTCTTGCTTCCGATTCCGGGCAGCTTCTTATAGCATTCGACAAGATCCTTGATAACTTGAATCTGTTCCATATCAACGGTTATAGGCGTTTGCCTGGAAACGGAACATCTCCTGCTGAATTTGTTCGGTCACTGCCTTCTGTTCCCCTTCGATGGCCTCCTTGATGTTGCTATAGCAAATCAAAAACGAAGTCTCCAATTGGGATTTCGAGCAGGTCTCGTAGAAAGCCTGATTGATTTCGACCGAAATCATCCGATATGCACCGGTCATCTTGATGGTGATGCCTTGATACTTCCCAGAGTATTCCTTGTTCTGAAGATCACTGATCTTCGCCTGATATTCCTTGATTCTGTCCTGCATGACAGCCGCATCTGCACTGGCTTTGGCTTTTTCTAGATTCTTATCTTCTTCCATATAAAGGTCCTCCTATTCGTCGTCACTCATCAGCGAAGTGAAAAAATCCGTGGAATCTTCCTTCTTTTCTTTGACACCGAAATCGATGGACGTCTTTTTCGGCGCTTCAACATTTCTCTTCTTCTTGAAGAGTTCGATGGCCTGATTGAAATCCTTCGTTGAGACGGAAAGGACATGATATTCCTTTCCGAAAGCATCTCTTGTCACCTTGAGAATGGCTTCCTGGTTGGCTTTTCTGTTGATTTTGTTGGCTTCGGAAATCATATCGTTTGTCACAAGAAGAATATCCTCGTCATCAAGAAGCCTCAGCTTGGATCCATATAAAGCTCGGGCCACATAAGCCTCCTGCTGGACGGAAAGGTCCTCTAGACGTGCCCAGTTCTTGGCAATCTCTTTCCTCTTTTCTACACATTCTGCCGAAACGGCCCTGAGCATCAGATTGCAGACGTCATCCAAGTTGAAGACCAAAAGTCCTTCGTCCTTCTTTTCCTCGGCTTTCGGAACAAAATCCGTATTCGCTCTCGTCGGTTTGATTTCGACTGCCTTGGACGCATATTGGGATGTACTTTCCGGTTTGGACAACGAAGCAGCAGGAGAAGTCGGTCTTGCCTGTACAAGAGAAGGCTTCAGGATCAGATCCAGAAGGGCCAGTTCGAAGTGATTCAGGTCGTTGTCAGCATCCTTGTATTCCCTCTTGCTCTTGATCAGGGATGTGATATCCATCTCCAAAGTGGCAAGATTGTCTTCCGGGAAAGAGACGCAGTCTTCCTTGGAAAGGCGGGAAAGAAGACTCTCGCTTCTGGTCGTACGATATAAGATCAGATCCTTGTAAAGTGAAATCAAATCGTTGTGAAGACGCTTGATATCCATTCCCTTCTGATATTTCTCGCGGACAAGCGCAATCAACTCTTCCGTCTTCTCCGCCTGGATCAACTTCATGATCCGGAGTTCGTCATCCTTGGATAAAAGTCCGAACAAGGAATTCACGTCATCCAAAGTCACCTTGTCTCCGCTGTAGGAGACAAGCTGGTCGAGAAGAGAAAGCGAGTCTCTCACACCACCGTCCGAAAGGCTGGCGACAGCCTCAAGAGCTTTCACGTCATATTGGATGTTTTCCTTCTTCAGGATGTTCTCCATGTTTTTCACAAGATCCTGGTTTGTGACCTTGGAAAAATCGAAACGCTGCACACGGCTTAGGATGGTCGGAATGATTTTGTCTGGATCCGTCGTTGCCAGAATGAAGACGCAGAAAGACGGAGGTTCCTCTAATGTCTTGAGAAGGGCGTTGAAAGCACTCTCCGACATGTTGTGGACCTCGTCGATGATATAGACCTTGTAAGGAGACATGATCGGTTGGTAAGAGACATTGCTGATCAGATCACGGACACTATCCACGGTAGAATTGGATGCGGCATCGATTTCGATGACATCCGGATGATCTCCGCGGGTGATGGCCTTGCAGGAATCACATTCGTTGCACTGCTTTCCAAGCCCTTCCTTGCAGTTAAGTGCCTTGGCCATAAGGCGGGCCATGGTCGTCTTACCAGTACCCCTTGGGCCACAGAAAAGATAAGCGTGCGCGATTTTCTTTTCGCGCAGAGCATTCTTCAAAGTCTCGACAATCGGCTTCTGACCTACCACTTCATCGAAGGATTGAGGTCTGTATTTGTTATAAAAGGCAAGATAAGCCACGATATTTCCTACTTTCCTTTCCGTTATTATTATACAACAGGAAAAGAAGATTTCAGGAATCGGAAAACAATTTCCGAAAAAAGAAACGTTCTATTCCTTTAAAGGAAAAACAAGTATAATGGAAGCATGAAAAAGAAAAAATTCAGCCTCATCCGATTCCTGCTCAGGATGGACAACTTCAATCGGATCACCGTGTTCATCACGATGGTAGTCTTTCTTATTGTCCCATCCATCATTCTTTACAATGTGAATGCAACCAACTATTCCATCCATGCTATAACGGCCTGCCTCTGTATCCTGGGAATGAACATCGGAATCGGGCTCTTCACACTCTATAAACCCATTCGGACAACCTGGTTCTATTTTCTGACATGTCTAGTCTCCCTCTCATGCAACTGTATGACCTTCCTCTATTATCAGGACATACCCTATATGAAAGAGCATAATCTTCCCGGAATCTTCTCAACAGAAATCGTCCTGGCCAGCATCTGCCTTCTCATCAATTCCATCTTTTTCTTCCGCTCCCTTGTCCGATATCGAAGAAGCAAAAGCATCACCAGTGAAAAGACAAATGCGGATTCCCCATTCGATTTCCTTAATGCATCGGAAATCAACCATGATATCGAAAAACAGATCCGGACAATGGATGCCAACAATATCATGCTGAGCAAAATCAAAGGTGTGAAAATCTCCAGAGCTTCAAGAGTCTTTTCATTCCTATCATTAGGATTTGTCATGCTTCTATTTGTCTTCAAAACCAAGGTAAAGGCAGGATCGGATTCTTTTTCCCTTATTATTCCTACGATGTCTCTTTCTACGACGGCCTTCCTATCTTCTTTGGTTCTTCCCGGAGACTTCAAGTATATCTATTATTATGTGGCGACCTTCTATTCTCTGATGTTCATCCTCTCTTCATCCATCACCGGACTATCCATTCCGTTATGCATCGCTGTCATTGCCATCCATGTCTTCTCCTTATTGATCACTCTAATCACCGAAGGAAGAACATGGATGGGAGGACCTATCGATCAATAAAGCTAGAATCAGCCTCTTAGCAGCACAATCTTCTTTTCCTTCTGTACTTCCTTGAATCAATGAGGAAAACAGCAGTGTCCTAAAATACCTCTTGAAATGTGAAATGTTTAGGATAAAACCTGAAAATAAAATCTTTGTCATCTCTTTAAGGCTTTGTTTCCTTCTCTACTAGAATGGTTTTATTCTGAATGCGGATTTGTCTATCTGAAATGGTAAAGTAAAAAAGCGATGTCCATGTCATTTGTTGATGATAGGAAAAACTATACTTAAAAAAAGCGAAATATTTTTGGCAATATATTTGGCAGTTTATATAATTGAATTATCGAAGGGGATGGTTATGTTGGTCAAAAATAGTATGGTATTTCTTGTTATGGCAATTTTTCTGTCTTTGAAGACTTCTCCCATCACTGTCTATCCAAAGCAAAAATCCGCAAATGAAAATTCGGAATTCATTAAAAACGTCCAACAAGACGAATACATTCAAACAAGCGAATCATCAGCAGTTTCGGCAAATGATACTGCCTCTCCAAATACTAATTTTGTCAACTATGATTTGGACAAGCGTAATATGAATTTCGAATCTTTTGATGAAATGAGTTATGAAAAAAGAGACTCTATACCAGGCAGCTCAAGTACGAAATCCTCGAATTCTATTGCTACAATGAGTGTGAACGAAGATCTTCTTGAACAGGTCGAAAATGGGAAACGATCCCCTTATTTACCTACTGCAAAGATTTTAATGACATATAAAAATGTCTATAACAAAGAATCCCATAAGTATGATACTCTTTACTATGTCGGAACAGCATTTTTAGAAGGACCGAATCTAGCTGTTTCTGCGGGTCATTGTATGTTTCACGATGTCACGAAAAGTGGTGGTTATCAAGACAATAGGAAAAATCCACGTTTTCCAGATAAAGTCGAATTCTTCTTCGGATGCTCCAATCAGGATGATTATTCCAGTAATTCGGATTGTCCGTACTATGCCAAAGGGAAAACACTCAGCATAGAATATGATTATTATTTGAATCAATCTTGGAGTCATGATTGGAGTGTCATAGTTCTTGATCGTAGCATCGGAAATCAAATAGGTTGGTATGGCAAAATCAGTAATTTTAATACAATCGGTAGTTCGATTTATGGTTGGGGGGTATCCCTGTAATAAAAGTGTTGGGACATTATGGAAGACGGAAGGTACGACTCATAGTTCAACGAAATATAAGTTATATTATGATTTAAATACCTATAACGGACAGAGTGGATCACCTATTTTTGTTGATTATGTAGATGGCAATACTTATGTATGTGGAATACATACGCGTGGATATCTGACTTCTGATTACCCATATAATTCGGGTACGATGATCAATTCTTTGATGTTTTCTTAGCTGAACAGTTTCTTCATTGGAAGTCGGTCTTCAGATACGCAGGATTATTATCTTGGACTATCTACAGATGATAAAACTAATACAGAATCGATTCATATTACCAACAATTCGTCTTGTATTAGGGAAGTTGAATATAACACAAAATTAAGCATGCCGGATGATGCTAGACAATGGATGAATCTTAAAACCATATGAAAGCAAAAAAGTCAGCGTTTCAAAGAATTTGTTTGCCTGGATGTCCAGTACAGTCGCTGTATCTTTCTGCTCAGGAGACTACAGGTATATTACTTATTGGTATCATTTTGAAAAAAACGAACCGATGAAAGCGAGGGTTTCCTTGTCATGATGCTACACGCACTGCATATTTCGAAAAGATATCGGGGAAAAGAAAAGGATGCTATCCACGATTTTTCCTATGAATTCAAGGACCATGGATTATATCTTCTTACTGGAGTAAGCGGCTCTGGGAAATCGACGTTGCTCAATATTCTTTCTGCAACCGACTTCGAATATCAGGGAAGCCTATATTTCGATGGGATTCCTGTCGGAAAGGAAAATGGTTGCTCTTACCGCAGCCATGTATCTTCAATCTGCTTTCAAGAACTGAATCTGATTCCAGCTCTGACTGTCGAGGAGAATTTGAAAATCGCGTTTGAACTGGCAGGCAAACCCTACTGCATCGAAGAGGCAGGAAAGATTTTAAAAAAGGTCAATCTTCCAGACAAAAAGGAAGAACTGAGTTCTTTTCTTTCACGGAATGTGAACGAGATGTCTGGTGGGCAAAGACAGAGAATTGCTGTGGCAAGATGCCTGATTCAGGATGTCAAAATCCTATTGTGTGATGAACCTACTTCATCATTGGACGAAAATAACGCTTATGCGTTAGCTGAGATTTTGGCGGAAATTTCCAAAAAAGTCTTAGTTATTGTTGCAACTCATTTTCCGTCCCTGTTCAGGAGTTATGATTCCATTCGGCTGTCCATCGAGGATGGTATTGTTCAGGAATCGGAAGTCAGGGAAGTGAAGGAAAATAAAATCCAGACCTCCTTTGAAAAACCTAGAAGTCTGAAACTCCACAGTATGCTAGCAATAGCAAAATCCTTTTTCAGAAAATCAAAACCCCGTTTGATAATGAACATGATACTTACTGCTATTTCACTTACCGCTTTTTCTGCTATGACATCGGCAATGATGATGGATAGCAATAAGGTATTGCTGAATCGGCAACTACAGGATGGGAATCCGTTTTGTGTTTTCCGACAATTCCAGAGCTCAGTCGATGTCGGAAAGACGAAAAAAGTCACCTCTTTGGAAGAACATATGAAACTCCTTGAGGAAATAGAAGCCCATCCGATTTTCAGCCTTTCCGAATTGATGGGATTTTCTCAAAGATTCATGGATGCTTCGGTTTTCGGACCATTCACGAGCCTAATCAATAGTAACTTCTCCGATAATAGTGCCATTGAATTGTGGGATAGCGGGAATGATACCTTTCTCACCCGAGATACCCGTTTGAACGGAAACGAGAACTGCCATATGCCAAAGAAAGTGGATGAAATCGCCTTATCAAGCTTCTATGCAGAAGCGTTGATGAGAGCAGATGACGGAGGTCTATCTTTATCCGGTGGTGTTGAACCGGGTCCATTTTTAGGACTCGATGATGTCAATCAGCTGATTGGGCGCTCTTTCCACGGATTCATCATCACCGACGTCTACTCGACCAAGGAAGACAAAAGAGTTATGCCCCTTCTTGAAGAAGGAAAGCAAAAACAAGTCGGTTTCAGAACTGCTGCATCTTTTCTGTATGTTTGCCCTGGATTTTTGGAGAAGAAAGAAACAGAGAGTAAAAACGATATAAACAGGGTTAACCGTGATTATGCATTTTTGGCATTAGGAAACGCGAGATACAAATTGGATGATCTCAACTACTGGTATAAAAACCATGTTTATGTTCCGTCCATCTCGAATTGGTTTGAAGAATCCACAATCTTTATCGTCGATTACATCCAAGGAGTCCCGCAAACCCATTATCTGTTTGTGTCTCTTGTGCTTTTTTTTCTCTTCATCGCCTTGCTATCCCTTCTTCTCTTCCTTCTCGGAAACACAAACAGACAATCCTATGTGCTTGGAATACTCAATTCCATGGGAATATCGAAAAAGGGTATTTTCCTGATGGTGATGAGTGAATCCTCCGTAATCTCTTTTCTGTCATTCTTTGCATCCTTGGCTACCATCTTGATTGTTTTTTCCATCATCGACATTTGTTTGGATGCTATGGTTCTTACCATGAATGCTGTGATTTTCTTTTCTTTGATCGGAATGATCTTTCTTATTGATCTGTTCCTTTCTCTTTTTACATATTTCAAAGCAAGTAGGACCAATCCAAGAAAACAGCTTCAGGATATCTACAGCTGATTTTGTATGATTTGTTTATGCCTGTTCGATAAAACAAATTGATTCAAAAAATCCCAAAAGGAAAATCATGCCAAGCACACGGACTTGTAACGGAGATAATGATTGCTTTTGATTGCTATATGAGAAAATACGTATCTATTTGTACTCTTTGATATTTACTCGTTAAGAAAATATCAAAGCTGTTTAAGATGGTATAGAAAATGAGCCGGCACAAGCAAACAATGGCTTATTTTGAAGAAGCGGTGATCTGATCTAAAATCTGGCTCAGGCCATCCTCGTCGGTCGGCTTGGCGATTATCTTTGCATGCTTTTTCAGTTCTTCGCATCCGTTTCCCATCGAAACGGAATATCCGGCCGTTTCGATCATGCTGAGATCCAAAAGCGTATCCCCGACACATAAGACTTGGCTGACATCGAAATTATAGTGGTCGCAAAGCACCTTTACTCCGTTTCCCTTGCTTGCAGAAGAAGAGAACATCTCCAGCATTGTGTCCTTTTCATGGAATAGATGAATTCTTCCGTGATATCTTTTCTCCCATCTTGAATAAAGTTCGGAACATATCTCCTTCGATGAGAAAAGCAGGAATTTCGAAATCGGATAAGAGGAAAGATACCGCATATCCTCATTTGCGAAATCCGGATAGCAGCGAACCACTCTGTATTCCAAAGAAAACAAAGGAGAAGAGACGGAGTTGCAGTACCAGTTCTTCGAATCATAAAGGTGAAGACCGATTCGGGAAGAAAATTCCTGGTGAAGCTCATTGAGAACTTCCTTCAGAATATCATTTGCAATCGGAAATTCCTGGATGATCTTTCCTTCCGAAGAGATGATCAATCCTCCATTTGCTGAGACAAAAGGCGTATTGATATGAAGCTCTTTGGCAAGAGGAGACATCATCTTGTAATATCTTCCGCTTGCCAAAAAGAACGGAATTTTCAATCTTGAAACGGATTCGATTGTCTTTTCTCTCAAAACGGAATGACTATCCAGAAGCGTCCCGTCAATATCGGAAAATACTGCCTGTACCTTGCTTAAATCCATAGAATCACTTTCCTTTCTTCATCATTATAGAAAATACAGACCGCAAAAAAAGAAGAAAGGGATACCAGTAAAAATTAGGATCGTTTTCCAGGTCAATCCATTTTGTTTATATATCATAAAAAGAGCTGTGAACCAAACGAGACTTTTCTTAAAAAGCCTGATGGTTTCACAGCTCCTTTTTTGATGGATTGATTAGTTGCTCTTCTTCTCTTTGATTTTTCCGATCACAAATTCGCTGACAGGCCAGAGTACAGCCAGTGCAAACAAAACTGCTGTAACGGCATCACCGGTGTAGACAAGTTTCTGCCACAATGGAGTAATACGGATGATCTCATCGCCGGAAGAATAGCCGTTGATGGCTTCGGATTTGACCGTAGCATAGAGAATGCTCTTTGCTGCTTTTCTCATGGCCAAGGCAAACTTACCGGAATGTATCGTTCCATTAGGAGCATAGTCGCTGAAGGTGTGTTTTCCGCCAGTATAATCGGTGGCATCCACACCATAATTGGTTTCGTTCAGTTCAGAAGCACCAGTGTAGACATTGACAAAACGGGAAACATAGGGTTCACAGGAGCCGCCCGTCATATCACCTGCGTAATCCGTTTCGATGATTCCGGGAAGACCGAATTCATTCCTGAGGATATTTGCCATCTTGACGGAATTTGCGACGGCGGTAGTACCGATTCTGTTGAAGGCGGTCATGACATTGAAGGCTTCACCCTCTTCGAAGACGATTTCGAAGGCTCTTAGATAGTTTTCGCGGAAAGCCTGCTCGGAAATCCATTCCTGGACACCATGACGGCCGGTTTCGGATTCATTGAGTGCGAAATGCTTGACGAAGCAATGGACACCTTTGCTTTCTGTTCCTTTGGTCTCAGGAGCACCGATAAGACCGGAGAGCATAGCATCTTCAGAATAATATTCGGCATTTCTTCCTGCATAATTGGTTCTTTGGATGTTGAACCCGCTTCCTAAAAGACCAGCGTGGCCGGACCAAAGACCCTCTTCTCCGATCTGCTCGCCGATTCTCTTGGCTAGATCCTTGTTGAAAGAAGAAGCCAAGACTCCGTTGCTGGCAAAACCGGTCGTGGAGTACCAAATGGAACCTTTTGGAGCATCGGCGGGTTTGATGTCAGGATCATTGACGAATTCGGAATATGGGTTGGTCGGACCGGCGAAACGAGATCCCTGGGTGGCATGTTCATAGACGTTGTTGTAGCCATTCGGGCCGTTTTCGTCACCGGTGGCAGGCTTTACCACAGATTCGATGAATTGGGTCTTATGTCTGCCGTTGGAAAGGAGGTCGACCGTTTCATCCCAGGTAAGTTGGTCAAGGAGCTTGTCCCAAAGCGGAGAATTGATGTTCTCGTCTTTGAGGGTTATGAGGGAAAGATTGTTTTTCGCTCCATAAGTCGGATATTCGACATCATCGGCAACGATGATTTTGTCGGCATCGAACTGATCTCTGAGTTCATTTGCCATCTGCTGGGTCATAGTAAGGACAGCATGAGGCTTTGTCAAAACACCATCGGCATTTCTTGTACAGAGCTTGACGGTTCCTTCCCAGTCCTCACGACTATAGTATTGGACTTTATTCTCGCCTCTTCCGGAATAGGTATTGATATCCGCTTCCGAGAACTGGTTCGTAATCGGATTGCCTGTCTTTGAGGAAATGGAGAACGTATCCTTGTCGAAAGGAAGATCGAGCTTATAGACAAGATCGGCATTTCCGTCACTGTCCATTCTGTTATTTGTATTGCTCTTGGTGAATCCTTTTTTGGCAAGAATATTGTTGACAGCATCATGGGCACCATTGGATACGGTAAGATAATAATCTCCGTCCATGATGACATAAGTCTTGGCACCGTCGGAATCATAGGAGGCAAAATATTTCTTGTCCAGGGTTATCGAAATATTTTCGCTCTGACCGGCTTTGATGACATCGGTCTTTCCAAAATCGAGCAGCTCGACGGAAGGAACCTGGATGTTGTGCTTCTTGGCATAATCCTTGTAGGGCTTGGAAATATAGACCTGGACAGGGGTCTTGCCATCGACGCTTCCGGTATTCTTCACAGAAAGGGAAAGCTCGTATTTGTTGTTTTTTGTTTCCTTGACTTTGAGGTCGGTGAATTCAAAGTCGGTATAGGAAAGCCCATATCCGAATGGATAGGCAACGACTTCATCGTATTTATAGTCGCCTACCTTGTCTGAACCCATGACATAATCCTCGTATCTGGTTTCCGTATATTTATAACCGAGATACATACCTTCCTGATAAACCTGATAGGTCGTCATGGAAGACTGCTGGGAATTCTGCTTGGAATAGTCCTGGAAACCGAAGTCGGCAAAATTCTCATAAGTGAAGAAATAGTTCTGGTCCGTGAAGTTGGCGTTGACAGGATTCTTGAGATTGTCCATCCAAAGAGTCTGACTAAGACCACCGGAGAAGTTGGCTTCTCCGGTGAGAAGCTTAGCAACGGCGATGGAACCGACTTCACCTAAAGATCCGGTCATCAATGCGGCATCGATGCCATATTGGCTGTCATTGATGAAATCGCATTGAACCGGATTGGGGGTATTCATGATGAAGACGATTTTCTTTATGGTGCCTTTGTCCTTCAAGGCTTTTAAGCCTAAAAGAACACTTTTTTCTGCAGCGGAAAGCTGGAGATAATCACCATTGGAACCATCGTTCGTGCTAGCTTGCTTATCGTTTGTATTTCCATACTGATCGTTCCTTCCGCTTGTTGAAGGAAGATCAAATCCTTCTCCGCCGTTTCTGCGGATGACAAAGATGGCGGCATCGCCATAGGAGGAAACGTTGTTCATGGCACCGGATTCTTCAAGAGCAGTCCACGGAACTTCACCGATTCTTGCCTCTCCGATGCTGGACAAAGCCGAGAACGGATTGTCTTCTCCATCGACTTTTCCGGACCAATCCTTTTTCGGCTCCTTGCATTTGGTTTTGTAGTAGTCGTAAAGTTCCTTGTTTACGTTAAGATAGGCTTTGCCTGTCTTGACGCCATCGGCTTTGGGCATGTCGGCTTCATAATGCATGCCGCTGAATCCCTGATACCAGTCAAGAGCTTCGGCCGTATTGATGCCGCCAGAACCGGTAGCACCATAGAGGGGATAAGCGCTGGCTCCTCCGAAGAGCGAAACATTGCTCTCCTTCTTCAAAGGAAGTGCGTTGTTGTCATTTTTGAGAAGAACTGCTCCTTCTTTGACTTCCTCTTCCTCAATTTGAAGACCGTTGTAAGCAACCTCTTTGATGGATTTGAACGCGGATTTGTAATGGAGCTTGTCTCCATCCGTGCCTTTGTGAACGATTTTCGTATTCTCCTGTCCAAGGACAGCAGTAATCGTATCCGTATTCTCAGACGTGATTATCGTGGCAACGACCATCAAGCCGAGAAGGGTCGATGATAAGGCAAATGCCCCTTTCTGAAGATTTCTTTTGATTGTTTTGTTCATGGTCAGTTATTCTCCTTGACTTTGGGAAGGAACATGGCGACTAGAGTGATGACAAAAGCGATACTGATGAAGATTGTGGATACGATGAAATTGGAAGAGAAGGAAGAGATATCGACTCCGAAGAGAACGACAGAGACGTAAGGATAAATGTAACGGATGAAGAATAATGCTCCGAGAAGCGAACCACTGAAAGCGGCAACGCTTGCCAACTCATTCATTTTGAGTACCAATAAGATGAGAGCAAGCACTGAGCCTACAAGGAACATCGCAAAAGACGTCCAGGACATAAAATTGACATAGGCGTGATACATAACGGCATAGACAATTGCCGCTACGACGGACATCAGTATTCCGACGATCGAGACAAAGAATCCGTAACGCTTGTCAGCAAAGAATTTGTTAACCATCTGTTTTCTCCTTTTTGATGGATACTGAGATTTTATAATAAGGAGCATAAAAGCGCTTAGAATCGGAGCAAACTGTCCCTCATTCGGAGCGAACTGCAGAAAATCCATGCTCCATCCAAGCCAAAAAGAAAAGCACCGCGATTATCCCATAGCTAGGATAAAGGCGGTGTTGATTATTGGAGATAGATATTGAGGATAAAAGTATCGTCTTTTGTCTCGATTTGGATATCTCCGCCATATTTTTCTGCGATTCTGCGTATTGATTTCAGACCAAAACCGTGAAAATCAGGATGGTCGGTCTTGGTGGTCAGGATATCATCGTTTTCTTTTTTCAGTTCCCCGAGGAAATAGTTCCGGATGGAGAGAAAGACCATGGGTCCTTTCGATTCGATGTTCATGGAAATGATTCTCTTCTCTTTTTTCAACTTTGTCACAGCTTCGATGGCATTATCCATGGCATTTCCGATCAGCGAATAGATATCGGTGACTTCTATTCTATCAAGCTGCTTTCCATCTCCGAGGAAAGTGAAACTGATGCCTTCTTTCTTGCAGATGAAGCTCTTCTCGTTCAGTATGACGTCAAGAGCTTCGTTCCCCGTCTTGAGATGAGAATCATAATCATCGATGACTTTATTGATGGATGATATTTCCTGGTCCGGAAGCCTTCCTTTGAAGGCAGTTATCTTATGTTTCAAGTCATGAGCTTGGATGTTCACAAGATTCATCTGCTCTTTTGAAATCTCATAGTGTTTTTTGTCTTCGTCCCATAGGTTCCGTATCAGTTTCTTTTCATAGGAAAGCTCTAATGATCGTTTTAGATAGAATTGGATGATTAACGCGGAAAGACAGCAGGTCATCGCATAAGCGGATGTCGAGAGAATGACTTTGGTATCATTGGACCCTCTCGTGATCCTGGAAAGACCGATGCAGATGAAAAGGATCGAAATGGCGATAAGATCGAAACGGAAGTCCTTCGTCTTCAAATGCATATCCTTTCCGGCATTCTTTCCAAAGAAAAACCAGAACAGAAAATAAGTGATTGGAAAAAGACAAAGCTCATATATTATTTGCCTATGAGCGGGAATAGGATTGAAATACCACGGAATTTGGCTGAAAGCCAGGGCAAGCTGGTAGGAAAAATGTTGGACCGCATAACCTGCACCACATAAAGAAAGAGCAGTGGAATAGGGCACATCGTAAATGGAGAAGCAAAGGAGCGTACTTAGGGCGAAGATGGATAAGAAGCGGATGATGGAATACCAAACCGTGAATTTGATTTCATTTGGAAGCGGAAAGAAAAAACTGTATACAAAAAAACAAAGAGAAAAAGGAATGGCTCTAAGGAAGAAATGCCTTCTCTTCGGTAAGGAGTATGTGAATAGGAATTGAGCCACAAGAAGTTCGAATGAAAAAATCAGATTTCCGAGATGAACCGACGAAACAATCATATCAGCCTCCTATGTATCTGGCTAAGGCATTCAGAAACTTCTTCTTTGTCGGCCTTGAAATCTGCAGAACGATTCCATGGGTAATGCAGGCGTCTTTCTCTATTTTTTCAACCTGTTGGAGATTTACTAGGATGGACCTGTTGCAACGGACAAAACGAAAATTGTCGTTGAGTTTCTCTTCAGCTAGTTTCAGTGTCCCATATTCTTTTATCTTCTTATTCACCATATGATAAACGATATAGTGACCATCGGTTTCGACATATAACAAGTCGGATGGGTTGATGATATGGATATTCTGCTCGAAATCCCGAATTTCGAGAGACTTCCCCTGTTTACTGATAACTCTGGAGATGATTCGATCCATTTTCAACGAAAATGATTCCTTGCTGATGGGTTTGATGATGAAATCCAACGCCTCCACCTGATAACCTTCAAGCGCCATCTGTGCCAAATTGGTCACAAAAACAAGTATGACTTGCCTGTCTGCTTTTCTGATTTCCCTTGCTGTCTCAAGCCCATCTCTTCCAGGCATCTCGATATCAAGAAAAATGACATCAAAATCATTTTTGCTTGATGAAAGGAATTCATCTCCTGAGGAAAACAAATCGGTATTGATTTCTATGCCCTGTTCCCTTCCATACTGACTAAGAATGATGTCTAGCTTTTTCTGGGCTTCTTCTTCATCTTCGATTATCGCAACTCTTATCATGATTTTATTATATAATACTTTTCCAGTTAAGAAGACTACATAAACGTTTGATTTTTGCACAAAGCCACTATCTGATGGTCACAAAAGGGATGCTTTTCTAAGTTTAAAGACCGCCCTTAGAATCTCTTATCTTATAACTTCATATGGTTTTCAGATTTTCTATACTTCTTGAATTTGTCAAAACAGCTGTGTTCACTGCCTTGTATTTTTATTAAGGTTGCACAATCCGATTACTTATAGTCCGAGTCTGCCGAGAAGCTCCCGGTCATTCCTGCTTAGAGGCAGAGCTTTTAGTCATCACCCATTTCGTCCTGTAGTTTTCGTATACGTCTTTTGTATCGAGGTCCATGTTCGAGACAAAGGAGATCGTATCCCTAGCTGATGAATTTTCCATTCCTCTTTCCCTGTAAGGAAAAAGGATGTGTCACAAGCACCGCTATAAACCTACATTTTGAGATCGACATTTACAGGTATTCGAAGGTCTCTTTGTCTTCCTTGTCGATTTCGGAACCAGAACATTATCTTCTTAATGTATAACGGATTATGTTCATAATGGTATACCAGTCAGAACATTCCAAGGATAAGGTTCTTTGCTTTTCCTTTGAAAAAAGGCCGTTTAAAAAAGAGCAGAACCTCTGACTTCTGGACTTCTGCAAAACAGGTATAGTTGATCAACCATGAAAACTTTGGCTGGATTTTTTCTTTTTCGTTGGGCTAAAATCACTGAAAATTCGGCGTACAAGAATTTATAATGTCCGAAAGACAAGTATATATATCGGACTTCTAAATTCCTATGATGTAGGATGGAAGTTTTTATAGTCTACCAATTTTTATGTTTGCAAATATTTTGCTTTCGATTTCTCTAACTTCTGTATTGAACATAAAAATGGATTTCCATCATTCTGTGAATCAGGAAATCCATTGATTTTTTGGTCCTTTACCAATATTCGAGACTATGAAACTTTTCTACTATTCTTCTTCCGGCGTATATTGAACGATGGCAAGATCTACGACTTCCTTTTTCATCTTGATGACCTGAATCTGAAGGTTCTTGTAGGTGATGACATCTCCGACTTTCGGGAATCTTTCTTCCTGATGGGTGATGAATCCGCTGACGGTCGTGAATTCGTTCTCAAGCTCATCCGGATCGAGATGGAACGTATTCAGGAAATCATCGATATTGGTGTTTCCATGTACCAGATAAGTGTTTTTCATCCTCAGAGGCGTGATGAACGTCTCAGGCTTTTCATCCTCATCCCAAAGTTCGCCGACAAGCTCCTCGAGAATATCTTCCATGGTGATGATGCCTTCGGTTCCGCCATATTCATCCTTTACCAGAGCAATATGATGGTGATTCTCCTTCATCAGCTTCATGGCCGAAGAAATCATCATCGTTCTTGGAACGCTGATGATGGGAAGCGTCATCGAAGGAATATCCACTTTCTGTCCCTTGACCAGAACTCTCAATAACGTCTTTACCGGAACATACCCGAGGATATGGTCCATATCTCTCTTATAGACGAGAATCCTAGAATAATGGAAACAATCGGGAATCCTCAGAAAATCCTCGATGGATGTCTCCGTATCATATCCGAAAAGACGGACTCTCGGAGTCATGATCTCATAGCAGTTCGTTTCTTTGAAATCGATGGATTTGTGGATCAGCTCACTCTGGTCGGAATCGATGATTCCTTCCTTTTCGATTTCGTCGACCATGTTGACAAGCTCATCATCCGTAGCAATTACACTCTCTTTTCCGGTCTTGCCAATCAGCTTGGTGGAAAGGAAGGCGGTAAAACGGCTTGTCGGATAGACAAATGGAAGGAAAAGATATTTGAGAAAAGCCAGAAAACCGGAAGCAATCCTGGCAATCAAATATGCGTGATCCTTGCTGATTGCCTTAGGAAGGATCTCACCGAAAATCAGAAGGATGACAAGAAGGACAAGCGAAGTGACCGTGGAAGCAAGCTCGCCGATCAAAGGCTCAAGGACATCCTTCGAGAACAAGGATGCCAAAGAAGAAGCGAGGATGTTGACGAAGTCGTTTCCGAAAAGAATGGTCGCAATGGTCGAATCATAGTCCGACGCAAATTTCAGAGTCCGCTGATTCGCCTTTGAACCATGCTCCTTTGCTTCCTTTTCCAATCTCGTCAGTTTCAGGGAACTATAAGCCATATCCATTCCCGAGAAACATCCGGACAGGACAATCAGGAAAACAAGAATGATAAGATAGATAATATCGCGAATCGCCATAATTATGCCTTCTCCCCCTGATTCTTTTCGTTGATCGGACCGACAAGCTCCTCAAGGACATCTTCGGTTGTGATCATACCAAGAAGAGTCTTTTCCTTATACACAAGAGCGACCTGGGTGTGTCGGTTCCTGAAGCCTTCCACCATGTCGTCCATCATGATGTTGGGAGAAACGATATACGGCTTTTCGATGGAGCGGATGATGGAACATCTCTTGTCTTTGAGATAATCGGCAAGATAGGACTTTACCAGAAGCACACCGATGATTTTGTCCGGATTCTCATAATAGACAGGAATACGGGAATAAGGTATCTTCAGGACCATCTCGGCCAACTTGTCGTTTGTGATACCTTTTAGGTTTATGGTATACATCTTCTCCTTCGGGGTCAAAACCTCCTTAACGGAAGTATCGGCAAAATCGAAAGAGTTCTGGATGATATCCGTCTCGTTTTCCTCGATGACCCCATGCTCCTCATTGTCATCCAAAACTGCGTTGAAATCCTCTTCCGTCAGTTCCGGTTCTGCCTTCTTGCTGAAGACCTTCTTTGCCAAAGCAGAAAGACCGACAAACACGATCGTCAACGGGAAAAAGACGATGAGGAAAAAGGCCAAAGGAAAACTGACGATCCTTGCCAGTTTGTTCGGAATCCTCTTTCCGATCTGCTTGGGAAGAGTCTCACCGAAAACATACACCACCAAGGTGACGATGATGGAAATGATCAAAGAACCCAAAGTCTCGTCAAGACCAGGAGTTGCCTTAAGAAAAAGATAAGTGGAAAGATAGGAAAGGAAGACATTGACGGCATTGTTGCCGATCAGAATCGTATTGAGAGCCAGATCGAATTTCTTGGCAATCCACAATGCAAGTCCGGCACTTCTACTTCCTTCATCCGCCATTGCCTCAAGACGATACTTGTTGACGGAACTGAAAGCCGTCTCCGTCAAAGAGAAGAACGCGGAAAGAATGATGAAAATCAAAATAAGAACCAAAAACAGAATACTTTTACTGTCCACGATAATGACCTCAGTGAGATTGGATGGTACTCAGAACATCGACCATCTTCAGTCCATGCCTCTTTACAAAAGAAACCGCCTCATAGATGGCAGAATCGTTTGTCAGCTGTTCTGGTGCATGAGCATCCATGCCAAGAATGCATTTGGCATGATATTTCCCGGCTAAAGAGAAGAATTCATCGGTAGGATAAACCCAACGCAGGTTTCTTCCGATTTTCTTTTTCCCATTCCGGATTCCGGCAACATTTACTTCAAGGGGAATATCATAGGCAATCGCAGCCTTGATGATATCCATGGATACCTTTTTGCAGTCGCTGTCGAAGTTACCAATCGAGGCGAGAAAATAGTCTGGATGAGCGAAAATGGAGAAAAGCCCGCTCTGCATCGCCTGTAAGGCAAGATCACGGTAAAGATAAAGCATGGAAGGATTGGTGATGTTTCTGAAATGGGCATAGAGCTTCTTGTTGGAATCCATGGCAGAATGATTCCCTAGAATCATGTAGTCAAGGACATGGTTCTCGAGCTGCTCCTTGAAGAAAGGAAAATAGTCTGGAAAACATTCGGCCTCGAATCCGGTAAAGATCTGGATCCTTCCGGCGTACTTCTTTTTGAGGGAGGCTATGGATTTCACATAATCGTCGAACAAGGAAAAATCCCCTCTAGTATAGGGTTGAGAAAAACCGGGAAGCATCGCATGATCAGAAAATCCGAGATATTGATAACCATATCCGATTGCCTGAAGGACATAATCCTCATCTTCTCCGCTGGCATGCCCACATCGCTTTGTATGAGTATGATAATTCGCCTGTAACATATCCCTAATATTCTAGTCGATATCCATATAAAATACAAAGGTATGAGATTGCACTAAGCCGTTTTCGGAACGAACAATAAAAAAGGAGCTGTGACCTCGATTCGACTTTTCTAGAAAAGTCGAACCTAATGAACAGCACCTGACGATAAAAAAGAAATGAATTCAAATGCGACAAAAACTAATCCAGACAATACTTATTTAAATCTTCCCGATAATAATCAAGGTTGTCATAATATTGAAGCTCCAAATATGTACCCACTTTTGGTAGCCAAATATCGAATTCACAGTTTTGATTATCTTCCCGATAAGTGACATGATATTTTGATCCGGTTAGACATTTATAGGCTATAACATAATAACCGAACTTGGTTGTCTTTCCATCGACTACGAATGTCTCGGAACTGATTCCACCTAAAGGAAATGAATAGGATAAACCGCTTTTGAATTCCCTGTCGTTTATTTTGCTTAGGATTTCCGTCTTGTTTTCGTTGAAATAGGTAGATGATATTCCGTTCTTTTCCAATGCTTTTGCAAACTTATCACTTCCAGAATTAGAAATATAAGCTTTGAGTTTTAGCGTTGTAGTATTAAACACCCCTTCCATTTGGGAAACAAAATATAATATCGGTCCAGAATCTTCTTGTAGTTTCTCGACCGTTATGCCGACCTCTTTTTCTGTCGTGGTTAACGAAGTGCTGCATCCATTAGTGGAGGAAGTGGATTTGTTGGAAGAAATATCATTGCAGCCGGATAAACCCAGAAACAATGGAAGAACAAATAAAATTCTATTCTTGAACATTTTCTAACCCCCATTTATCTAGGAAGGAATTATAGTCTTTGTAATCCTTGAAGTAAAAAAGTTGGAAGAAATATGCGCTTTTGCTTGGCAAAACAACATGGCCATCCACATTTTCATATAACAATTTCGTCTGGTACATTTCTTGTTTATCATAGTTTGTATAGCGGGAATGCGAATAAAAAAATAATTCTGAGTTGCAGATACTGTACAATAACAATAGGTATAACCTCCAAAGGGATTTTTTGTTCCATCAACATAAATTTGTTCTTCATTCTTTATTGATATTGGTTCAGTGTAGCTGACACCATAAGATAAACTTGTGGAATAGTCACTCGAAATTCCTTCAGTAAGTTTGGCAAATCCTCCAAAATCAAATTCCGTTTCCACTTTTGCACCTAATGTCATTGAAATGCTTGATTCACCTGAATATGTGACAGATTGTGTATTCTCTTTAGACCAGGTAATTGTTGTTGGATTATAAACAAAATGTGTGCCGAGGATACGTAAAGGTACTGCCGTATCAGCAATTTCCTTTTCTTGGTATACGCTTAGATAATAGCTGTCTCCGATTTTCGAAGTTGAATTTTTTCTGGAATCAAGATGGATTTTCCATAAATGAATGATGCATTATCGGACAAATCATGAAGAGCATGTATTCGCTCAACACGCCAGCCAGTGCTATTGGCTAGAAGAAGGGATGATAGAACTAAATTACTTAAAGTCATATATACCTCCTTTTTTCTTTTATTTTATATTTGTGTAATGTCGGAATCAAGATTCCAAACTAATTTTACATTTTGCTTATTATTGTAAAATCTTTTGAATCCTATTTTGCATATGGGGCTGTGTAAATAGGCTTTAAGTCTCCTTTTGGACATTATATCGCCATAGGTGAGCATTTTATGGATGGATACAACTCTTCTCAGGAACAATCTCACTAATTCCGGGACGTTTCCGCTAAAGGTATACATGAAATTGAACAGGCTGCACCAATCCTGCATTCTATCATTTTCATAGAATCCTTAGGGTCAGATATCTCTCTCATAAGCTTTTCCTGATGTGCTTTTTTTCATCGGCGATAATACGGAAATGACCGCCCATTGCAACAAGTACTCCTATCTTTGCTGGTTTTATGACGGTAAACAGGGCTGAGTTGTTGATATCGAGCCTATTTGTCAGCCCCATGTGCAAAATAGGATTCAACCATTTAACTATCTATTTACTTCCTTAAAAGCCGGCTGGAAACTCCGTGATTTGGTATAAATCATGAGAATATGTCGTGGTACCGCTTTCGCAAAAGGACAAACAAAAAAACGAAAAAAGAAGTGGACAAAACTATTTCTCAGAATCCATCATTATTGAAGCTAGATAATCTAACTTCAGGAGGGAAAACATGGACATTGTTGAAGGATACGTCCCTTTTCGGGATGGACAAACCTATTACAGGATTGTCGGGTATCACTACAAGAAGACGCCGATTGTCTTCATCCACGGAGGACCAGGATCAACGCACAATTCGTTCGAAGTACTGGATTCTTTTGCGGATTACGACAAAAGACCGGTCATCATGTACGACCAGTACGGATGCGGTCTATCCTCTTTGGGACTTGATAAGGACAAAAATACCTATTGCAAAAAGACATGGGTGGAAGAACTTATCAATCTCAGAGAGAAGCTGGGACTTGAGAAGATGCACATGATGGGGCATTCTTGGGGCGGAATGTTAAGCATCATCTACCTTACGGACTATAGTCCGCAGGGAATCCTCTCTGCAACTTTGTCATCTACTTTGGCGAGTGCATCCTTATGGGACAAAGAGACACATAGGTTGATTCGTTACCTTGACAAAGAGGACCAGCTTGCGATTCAGGAGGCGGAAAAGACCGGAGATTATACCTCCGAGGCTTTTCTAAAGGCCAACAAAGACTATCTGAAGATGACGGTACGAAACTTAGACGAGATGAAGGAGATTCCAGAATGCCTAACAAGGGAGAAAAGGACCAGTCCAAGCTATTTGACCGCTTGGGGTGTGAGCGAATTCAAACCTATGGGTAATCTGAAAGATTATGAGTATTTGGATAAATTAGACAAAATCAAAGTTCCAATACTTATTCTTTCTGGTGCTGATGACGAGTCCACTCCGATTCAGAACAAAGAAATGTTTGATAGGATTATTTCCGAAAAAGAATGGCGTATTCTATCACCGAGCAGACACAGCACCTATGTCGAGCAGAATAAAATGTATCAAGAGTATCTAAAAGAATTTTTAGAGAAACATGATAAATGAAAGGAAACAAAAAATGAAATTCAAAGAAAAAGCACATCTGTCCTCCGTCGAAAACATTTTCGAGACGGAAAAATCCTATGTCGTTCACAGTCATGAGATGCTGGAATTCTTCTCCAAGCAGGACATGAAAAAGACGATGGAAGTCTCCGATTATATGGGAAACTGCCAGTACCTCCAAGATGAGCATTCTCCTTATCTTGTCGAAATCACTGAATTAAGGAAAATCCGCATCCGCGACAAGAAGACCATGGAAATTCTCTGCGACAAGTCCGAAATCGTTCCGTTTTTCATGCCTTTCCGTGCCTGCTTCTCTTTAGAGGGTGACAAACTTTTAGTCATTGCCGCCAATCCATCTGGTCCGACCTATCCTTTTTTCTTTTATTCCCTTATCCGCGAACAATATCAGTTCCGGCTTTTTGTTCTTTCTCTTCCTGATCTGGAAATCATCAGCAAAGTGGAATCGAATTCTTATTCCTTCTATGATATCCAAAGAATCGATTTCCTTGATTCCTACCTTCTGACCGACAAGAAAAACAACCATTACATGCTGAATTCTCAGTTCATGGTATCTTTTGCATCCCTGCCACTTTCCCGACACGAAAACGAAAAACTTATTGTCAACAATGTTCGAAAAGAGTTCTATGTACCTTCCAAATATGGTGTAAAGATCTATGATGAAAATTTCGAAGAAAAAGATAGCCTTCTTCTTTTCGAAAACGAACCAATCCAGTTGGATTCCGTTTATAGCGGAATGTATCACAACACAGGAGCAAAAAACATTTTTGAAACGCCTGTCGTCGAAGAATTCCGTAAATATATCGGTGAAATTTGTGTTTTCAAAGAGGATTGCCTCTTATATACTATAAATGATATGCTGACTCTGACATGCAAAGTGATGGTCTATTCCTTGTCCGATAATACTCAGCAGGAAATCACGGAACTCTGCGATAGTGTTCAGTATCTCTATCCTTTCAAGGATGGATTCTGCTTTGCAGAAAAACAGAACGGCCATATCATGGAGGTAATCGATGGATAATTTAGACATTTATGAAGATATTCTTGACCACACAGAGAATTATCGGAAAAAGAGCTTGATACCAGTCAAAAGCATGAATGAACTCTTTCGAGATCTTACTCTTGCACAGTTGACAAAGGAAAATCTTGAAGATATCGGATTCAACAAAGAGGAAAAACGTTTCTCGGCACTTCTGGAAGGATATGATTACAAGAAAATCCTGAAGAAATACAAATATGTTGATCTGATGACAAAGATTTTGGATGAATTCAAACCCATAAGGAAAGAACCTTACAAGAAACTTGCTAAGGCTGTATTTGCTTCGGCAAAATATCTGATCAAGTTTCCGGATTTTGAAAACTACAAGAAACACCTTGCCTTACGCTGCAACAACGAAGAACATACGTTCGAGTTTCTTGACCAGTTCAGGCTCAACGCTTCCATCCCGGCCATGTTGTTCAACAAGACCTGTCTCTTTTTCCAACGAAGCGGCCTTCTTGATGTTCCGTATGTTTCTCTTGCGAGCAAGCGTTTCTTCATGGATGAATATAATTATCCCAACAACAATGCAGAAATCTACCAGGCGATGGTGTCTCTCGCCAAAGATAATCATATCCGCTGCTATGAACTCAATGATAGATTGGAAAGCTACTACTCGGAATGATTGAGATCAAAGCACTGACCAAAGAGTATTTTGTCGATAAAGGCGACTCCTTTCAGGCCCTGAAAGGAATCGACCTTAGTTTTCCCAAGGTCCAATTTGTCTCTATTTTAGGTCCCTCCGGCTGCGGAAAGACGACTTTGCTGAATATCATAGGTGGGCTGGATTCCTTTTCATCCGGAGAAGTCCTTTTCAAGAAGAGATCCTTGAAGGAACTGACGGCGAATGAAATCGATTCCTATCGAAACCATGAGATCGGATTCGTCTTCCAGAATTACTTCATGATTCCTACGCTCAATATCCTCGACAATGTCAAGATGAGTCTTACCTTAAGCGGAGTAAATGAAAACGAAGCGACGAAGAAGGCAAAAGAAGCACTAGAAAAAGTCGGCCTTTCCAATTCTTTGAAGAAGAAACCGAACCAGCTGAGTGGTGGACAGCAACAACGTGCAGCTATTGCAAGGGCAATCGTGTCTGACCCGTCTATTCTTCTCTGTGATGAACCGACAGGTGCTTTGGATAGCAAGACGAGTATTGAAGTCATGGAGTTACTTAAGGAAATCTCCAAAAACAAACTCGTTATCATGGTAACTCACAATGAGATCCTAGCCGAAAAATATTCGGATCGTATCATCCGGATGAAAGACGGAAAGGTGGAAAGCGACAGCTTGGCAGGCACCCCTTATGAAGCAGAAACGGCATCGAGTTTTACGAAAACAAGACTTTCCTTTCTGACCAGCCTTAAACTATCTTTGAAGAATATCTGGACGAAGAAATGGAAATCGATTCTTACCGCTGTTGCGAATTCCTTCGGTATGATCGGCATAGCCTTCTTTATGGCACTCAATAACGGATTTTCCGAATACACGACAAGACTCAGTGAAGAATCTGCCAGCTCCATGCCGGTTGTCGTGACTGCATTTTCGAAGAATACGAAGAACATCAAAGATTCCCTGAATGTCAATGTCAAGTTCCCCGATGATCAGGAAGTCTATCCCTATGTCAATCCGAACAGTCAGACTCAGGTGACCTATACCTACAACAATTTCTCCAATAAATATTTCAACTATCTCGATTCCCTCAAGGAAAGCGGGCTTATCAAAGAATACATGATGAGTTATGGAGACGATTATTCCTTCAATCTTATGACAGAGTATCCGGATTCCATTTCCGGGACTGCGAAAGGGACTTACGATGAAGTGGATACGACGGTCTATTCCGGAAACTATTATGCGAACCAGGTAAATCTTCCCTGCAACATCTTCCATGTGCTCTATGGAAATCTCGATCAATACGATTTGCTATGCGGTTCGTTGCCCAAGGACAAGAATGATTTGGTACTGGTTGTCGATGATTACAATAGAGTTTCCTTCAATATTCTAAAACAGCTAGGATTCTACAATCAGGAAGATACACAGGAAGACGTGCTTGATTCATCCAACAACAATAAAGTCAAAGGTATTTCCTTTGAGGATATCGTAGGAAACGGAGAAGACAAGCAAGGAAAAGAGTACAAAATCTTCTACAACGAAGATTATTATGACGAAAGCTTTACCAAGACGGTCTTGGATGGACTGAATAAGGAAAGAGAACTGCAGTTCTATTCCAAGAAAAAAGACTCTGATCCGGATTTCTATCATTTGGGGAAAAGCACTACCCTTCATATTACGGGAATTATCCGTGCCAAATCCACATCTGCCTTCACCATGCTCTCTCCGGCTCTCTGCTATACCAAGGAACTTCAGGATGAATTCACCAAAGAGAACGAGTCTTCTTCACTAGCGAAGAACATCAAGAACGAAGTGGTATTTGCCGAAGGAAGAGGCTTGGATGATACAAGTCCCTCCTCAGCCTTTGTATCGGAAATACAGGCCATCTTCGACGAATACAACAAACAGCATGAAGAAAGCGGCTTGCCCCTGAACAGCGTCAATGAAGTGGTGGACAAATACTTTACCTTCTATTATCCGTTTTCTACCAATCAAGACAGCCTTCTCCGCTATACGAAGTCGACTTATTATTTCTCGGATGCGAGGACCTTCGGAGCAGATCTTGTGCCTGAAGAATTCTATGGTGTCGATCTTACCGATCAGGAAACCCTGATGGAATATCTCAACAAGTTCAAAGTGCTTGTCCTTTCGGATATCGATGAAGCTTATAGGTATCTGGTTGGAATGCTTGCCTACATGAATGCCTATTCCAAAGTCGAGGAAGTCGTCATCTTCCCCAAAGATCTTTCGAAAAGGCAGGAGCTTCTGAAGAAGCTGGATGAGTTCAATGAGTCCGTCAAGGCCAACGAAAAAGTCTTATATGCCAGTGAAAACGAAAACGAGATGATACGAGATGTCGGCGAAGTGATTTCCATCGTTTCTATGATCTTGTTGATCTTTGCCTGTGTATCCATCATCGTAAGCTGCTCTATGACGATGCTTCTTACATCCAACAATGTCCTGGAGCGGAAAAAAGAAATCGGGCTTTTAAGATCATTGGGAGCCAGAAAGAAAGATATCGCGGTTACCTTCGAGTTTGAGTCCTTCCTGATCGGATTCCTTGCCGGAATCATCGGCTCGCTCCTCACGTTTGTGATTTCCTTCCCAATCAACAATATGATGAATTACTATTACCCCTACTATTATGTCGGAAATATCTGCCACCTGACCTGGTATCATGTGATTATCATCATTGCCGTATCCATTCTCATCGGCCTCATTTCAGCCTTGATTCCATCCCTGAAGGCAGCATCGGAGAAACCGGCTGACGCTCTTAAGAGCGAATGAAATACGATTCTTGGTCATATACAGTGCGATGCGTAACTCTGCGGATGAACGTCTTCTTACCTTTTCTTAAAAAGCATGTGAAAACCTGAGATGGCTTGAAACAGATTAGTTAAAAGCAGGAAGAATACGGATTCGTTTCCGTAGCCTTCCTGCTTTTTCTTTGCTCTCTGAAATGAAGTTCTTTTACAAATCAGGTTCGGCCAGGATGGAATACATTGCCTTTTCGATTTCCGGTGTCCACCATTTCAGATAGCCGGCTTTGCTCGGATGGATTTTATCGACCATATAAAGCTTTCTTTCCTCATCCGTGATATTGTTGAATCTTTCATCGCCAAACAGATCTATGACCTGGATACCGTGGTCCATGGCTGACATTTCGCCTAGTTTGTTGACCATCTTCTTGTAGTTCCAGTTTTCATAATAGCTGTTCGTATAGACGACAAACGGGCAATGCCAGGTCTCTGTTGCATATTTGTAGATATAATTGATTGCTCCACAGACGGTGGAAGTATCTTCACTGTGGATTTCGCCAAGCGGTTTGTTCTTGCTTGCGTCATTGGTAGATAATTGACATACAAAAAGGTCGAAATCTGTTTTCTTGTCAAACTTTTCAATTCTAGATACATAAGAAGAATCGCTTTTGGTCAATGTCGTACCGCTGACTGCTTCTTTGACATGGGTACAACCATTCCTTTTGGAAATGTATTCCACGAATGATGTTCCCTGTGCATAGGCTCCATAGGTGACGGAAGAACCCAAATAGGCGATTTTCTTTCCTTTCAAAGGAGAATTCTCCAGTTCCTTGACGTTCTCAAGATGATATTCGCTTCTGTTTCCTGGTAGGTTGCTCAATCGAATGTCTCCTAAAAAACGGAAAGGTCCCCAACAAATCAAAGAACCGGTAACAATCAGACCGGCAAGAGGTAGTAATACGATCAGACTTCCTGTGAGACCTAGAACGATTTTTGTTTTCTTTTTCACTTTGTGATTTCCTTTTTTTCGTAATCATATCTTCTGGTTTTGAATTCCGACTATGCGATTGGTAGTAACATAAAGTCTGTGTAAGGAAAAGAAGGAGGTATCGGGAACACTCACACAAAAAACAGCGATGCTTGAGCCCTCGCCGAGAGCGAATCTCTAATCCCCATAATCCATTGCCTCCAAAATCGCATAAACCTTCTCTTCTATCTTCCTCATTCTCGAGTATTTGAAGAGGAAAACCATCTCCTTGTCTTTTCCTCTAAGGAATGTCTTTACCGCCTTGAGGAACAACTCCGAGTCATAATCGTTCCTCTTCCGTATCATCTCCACGACCATCTTCTCCTTGGAAAAACAGGTAACACTGTTCCCAAACATGGTTTTGGCGTTGTCATTGCCGGAATAAAACAACTCATCCTTGTTTTCGATATGGTAAATTGCATTGGGTCCGACGTTTTCCTTCATGACCCGGTAGTCTTTTGGAATCGTGACTCAATCGATTCCGGAATCCTGTCTGTCATGCTAAGCAAATAGAGCGCCGTCATCCCGGAATACACGATCCTCTGGTATCTTTTCTGCAATTGGAAAAGTTCTACGAATCTTGACCAAGTGTTTCAAACGAACATATCTAGCGAAGGTCGCCGGTGGTACGCCGTTGGCAATCGCTTCTTTTCTGGAGACAATTCCGTCTCCCTCCTCCATTATCCTTTTGAGTATACTGTGATTTTAATTCAATTGTATCATCTTTTTGCTTTTTTAGTGTAACGATTATATCGTAAACTGCAAACACCTTTCGAATTTTTGATAAAACAAGATAGTTAAATAAACCCAGATCAATAAGCTACAAATGATGTTTTCGGTGACGATTTTTTAGATTTACATCTTAAACTCTATCAAACTTATACGCTGTAGGAGAGGCATGAAAAGGATCAGAAGCAGACCGATTGCGATACCGGGCGACACGAGATTCAAGACCTTGCGTGATATGTCTACTACAAAGAAAGACGACATGGGACCGCAAAAAGCACCATTCCGTGGACGACAGAATCTGTGTCGGAAGGATAGCAGAGGGCAAAAAGGGATTCTTCCTTCCTAACAGGAACTAATCTGAGCTTTTTCCGGAGGCACTGGTCCTGTCGGAACCCGATGACATCGAAGATATTTCCATTTCGGTTCCTATCTGACACTGCCAACAGAAGGAACCTGCATTGAAGTGCGATGCCTTTCTGGAGAACGATATGCTCAAAAGCGTATAATTTCAGTGGGAGTTTACGTTATACGCTTTAGAATTTTTGATGTAAATCTTTGGTGATAAAAGACGATATATTTGTTTGTGTTAAATCTAGATTAGATAATATCTCTTTCATTGAACTCGTTAAGGCATACTTTTGATTCCAAGTGCCATGAGTATTCTTATAAGCAATAAGCTTGGATATTTTCCCTAATACTGTTGCTGTTGTGTCATTTGTTGATGATTCATCAGTTTTAAACATACTCCTTTCTAAATATCTAAAGGATAAAAATAAGACAAGGGAGAAAAAGATTACAAAGTTTCTTCCTGTGTATGTCGCTAGTCCATGGCAATAAGATTTCTCCGAGTCTAATTGTGATTTCATATTCCTAAAAGCTTTTTCGGCTCTGTCTCTTTTTCTTAGTCTTTGAAGCATTTCACCAGCTTTTAATTTCTTGTTTGAAATTGCCATAAAGAATCCGGCAAAATCTATATCTCTTTGTATTGCTGCTAAGTTTTCTTTGAATGCAAATTTATTCTCTTTTGTTTTAGTGGTAATTAAATAATCATCGTTGGCGTCTGCAACTTTTTGGCTGTATGCTGAATCAGACAGCGCTTCTTCTGAATGCAATATCTTTGAATGGATGGTATCTTTTTCCAATACTTGGGCATCAGGATCAAAATAAATATATGTGTTTGTTTCTTTGGAGAGAAAAGAAGCTGATGTGCCCGATATACCATATGCATTTTCTTCTTTAATGAAATAATTTTCATTGTCTTTTATTTTGAATCCGTTATTTTTTATATAGTCAAAAGATGTTGTGACACTATCAGGCACCATAATAGCAAACGATGAGAAAGATGAGATAGCATCTAAACAATCCGACTTATAGTATCCCCTATCAAAAATGAAGAAACAGTTCTTATATCCTAAGTCCTTTAGCTTTTTGCTTGTTTCTTCCAATTGCGTTTTATCAAGCAAGCTGCCAATAATATCTTCATAGAATAAAGGTATGCCGGTTACTTCATCTACACCCATAGCTGTAGAAATAATAGGCAGCTTTTCTTTCTTCTTAGGATGGCCAAATTCTGCCAATTCAATATTCTTGCTATGTGTGTTTATATTTGTTGAATCAAAAGCTAAAACAAGTTTGATTTTAGATATGTTGCTTTCTTTGTATGTTTTCTTAAACTCTCTTAGAAAATCTCTGATGTTTGTATTTGATATGGAAGCAAAAAGCTTGCTGACACATTGGCTGGACAACACAAAATCCAATCCCGAATAATTGGAAAATCCCCATTTCTCATATCCTTGGCTTCTGCTGTTTCTGCTATCAATTATATAAATGCAAAAGGCCAAGATTTGCTCCCAAGTGTCAGGAAATATTTTCTTTAAAGCCTTAATTGCACCACACTTTTCCCCTGCTTCTTTTAGTGCCAAATAAGACCCTATGTGGAGATAGTCGTCTATATCTCCTGGCTCTTTGAGTTCCACTTTTCCTTTATTAAATATCTCATAATAAGAATTGTTAGGGAAGAACTTGGTTCTATCGCTGGTATCTATTAATCCAATACATACTCTATCCTTTATCGAATGTTTCTTTTTCTCATCCCATTCGGATTTAATCTTTAAATATACCCTATTGTTATAAACCTTGATTTTGCCATTGGATGTATCTAATTTAATTGAGGTTTTGCTAACCATAATCGGCCTCCCATAAGCGTATATTATACGCTTTAAATCCCGAAAATGAAATAGGCATCTGCCGTTTTATCTAGCATTTATGCCTATTTCTCGATATTTGATTTCTAAAGCGTATAAAAGTTAATGGAGTTTAGGGTATAAATTTGCTGGGAGTTCAAGTGTTATAGTGCGGAACTCACACTTTTACTATTTTTAGTAGTTTTGTGAGTTTGAAGGGAACTCTACTCTCATACCAATCAAACTATACCCCGGTTTTTACCCCTTTTTGAGCTGAAAATTGGCTTTCCGGGTTGGTCGTGTGGTTGCACCGTATCCTGAAAATGCAAAAAATGAAGAAATCACGAATTTGCAAAAATGC
>DHKM01000063.1:35737-38060 GCA_002404835.1 Caryophanales bacterium UBA4694
CACCTGTTCCTTCCATCGTGTACAGGTAAGGGCCACCTATTCCCTTGTCGATACGAGGTAGGATGGACGTGCATTTTGAGCGTCGACCTGTTTCCCCATACGAGTAAAGGCCCTGTTTTTACCGCTTTACCGGGTTTTGTGCGGTTTTCTCGACAAAAAATGGATTTCCCTCATTTTCGAGAAGAAGGAAATCCTTCGATCTTTTATAATTTTTGGCTATTTTTCGCTATTTTTGCGACTAAGCAACACCACCGTCTCCACATGCATCGACTCAATAAAGAAATCGATAGTTCAATTAAGCTTGTTTTTGATATAGAGAAATCTTCCCCTAGAAAAAGTTTGCATGCCACAAAAACTCCTATCGGGTTTCGATTGATCCTTTTAATGACCAAGAGTGAGAATTGATAATAAGTTCAATCGAAAAAACTTGTAACTTACAAGAAGACATAACTATAATATTAGCGCATCTATTTTTTTGATGCAAAAATCACATATTCATTATAGAGAGGTAAAACTTATGGGTAGAGCACACGAAGTCAGAGCAAAAACAATTGCCAAGAACAATGCCGCCAAGTCCGCATTGTACAACAGAGCCAGCAAGGAAATCTATCTTGCTGCCAAGTCCGGTGTCCCCGATCCCAAAGACAACCTCGCTTTGAGATCCGCCATCGAAAAGTGGAAAGCTCAGCATGTCACACGTGACGTCATCGACAGAGCTATTGCAAAGGCCAAGGATAAGGATGCTGCTGCCTTTGTTTCCGGAAGATACGAAGGATTCGGTCCTGGCGGAGTCGCCATCATGGTCGATACCCTTACCGACAACGAAAAGAGAGCCTTCTCTGCTGTCAGAGCAGCCTTCACTCATCATGGTGGAAATATCGGAAACTCTGGTTCTGCAGCCTTCAATTTCAGCTATCTTGGTGTTATTTCCTTCGATACTGATAAGAGCGTAGACGAAGTCGAAGAAGAACTGATTCTCAATGATGTCGATGTCCAGTCTGTGACCAAGGACGAGAACAACGTCGAAGTCATCGTTACTCCGGAATCCTTCGAAAAGGCCAAGGAAGAAATCGTCAAGGCCTTCAATGTTACAGAATTCACCGAAGCTGAAGTCACCTATATTCCTCAGAACAAAGTCACTCTGAGTGATGAAGACAAGGAAAAGCTTCAGAACCTCATCGATTCCTTGGATGAAATCGAGGATGTTCAGGCTGTCTATCACACTGCTGATCTCTAATCGTACTACATTATGCTGCCCCTGGAATTTCCAGGGGCATTTTGCATGGTTTAGGATTGAAACCTGAAATGTAATCGCTTCTTATGATATAGCCTGAAAAAGAGGAGCTGATTATGAAAAATGGATTATTTCGTTTTTCAATTGTTTCACCTTACTTGCTTTTCTGGTATCAGCAATTATCCTATCCACCTATGAGACTGGCTCCATGATTTTCGATGAATGGATTTGTTTTACAATATACGTCATTCTATCCGGGATTCAGACCATGATATTGGTCTTCAAGAAGAATGACAGCTTGAAAAAAGTCTTTCCCATTCTTCTTACTTCATTAAAAACATATACATTATGGCTCGCTTTCTCTCACACACAGAATCTGGGATTCTCATCGGAAGGGACTCCCTTCTATCCTGTATTAATTGCATCCGTTATCACTGTAATATTATCCCTTGCAGAACTCTTTTTCGGAAATACGATTCTTTTGTTATCCAGTAGGGAAGAAAACTCTCCTATTGGAAAAACAAGGAAAAAGACCGGCATCATCTCTTTTGCTTTTTACCTTCTTGCCGTTATCTTCATTATCGTTTGTTCCTGTTTCTATCTATTCCAAACCAAAAACATTCAGGTATATCCGCCATTCTTTATCATAGATGGACAAATTTTTCCTGTCCCTTTAATCCATGATTACTATTGGACGGGACTGATTTTGCAGGCATCCATTATAAATTTCGGACTCATTCCTATGACGAAATTTCAAGAGAAGAAAACAGCACGTCCGAAACTGACCTCTATGATTGTTCTTGTTCTTGGCAGCCTGGTCTCGGCTTTCTTATGTTTGTTTGCGGATCAAACCGGAACCAAAGGAATTGTGATTCCGACCGAACTTGTCTTATTGCTGTTTGTTGCATTTTCCGCATTCGTTTTAATTGCCTATCTTGTGGATTTTGTTTTTGATTTCGTCAAAACAAAAAAGAAAGTAGATTGACATTTCTATATTCTGCTTTTCTTTAATCACGCCTTGAAAAAATCAAGGAGTGAATTTGTAGTGTGACGAAAGAAGATTTAATGATGTCAGAAAGCATCGAATGT
>DHKM01000003.1 GCA_002404835.1 Caryophanales bacterium UBA4694
GATTTTCAGGGACTTGAAGGCATAATGGCACTGGTTTTCGTATTCGTCCAGGTAGAACACGCTGATTCTGGAGACGTCGTATGTTTCTTCGTTCTTTAGTTCTTTCTTTGTCTGTGTGACTTTGTAGTGGAACTTAGTGGAGGGACCTATTTCTTTCTGGATGACTTCCTTTCCGTCGATCAGTCCGACGATTTTCAGAATGCTTGACTTGCTTCCCCAGCAGGTGACGTATTTGGAATACCATTGAGTGAAGTCGTCCATGTTTTTTCCGTGCGACATGGCAATTAGGAAGGAATGGATGACTTTTCCAATCCTCATGTTTGCGACTCCGACTCTTCCGACATAGTTCAATGTTTTGACAAGTAATCTGCTTTCTTTTCTGCTGAAGCCTTCGTCGAAGGTCTCGCCGATGAAATCGTCGATGACGATCGGAGGATGGGGAAGATCCGGATAGTCTTTCTTATCGGGATAGAAGGTGGAGATGAGTCGGTCGTTCTTGTAGAGTCTTACAGCTTCGACGTTGGTCAGGACATAGAGAGGCAGGATTCTGCATTCGTCATAGTCTCCGGCCTGATAGGGATTGATGACTTCCATCATGATGTTTTTTGAGTTCTGACTCTGATAACTGTAGAATGCGGCTTTCGGATTGCGGTAGATATCCATGATTCCGTGGTAGCAGATGTGGTCATTGCTTCCGAAGTCTTTGTGGGTATTGTAGTCGAAGGCACACCATCCGATTTCTCCCATGTAGTCGTATTTGTAGGCATCGTTTAAGACCCTTAAGTGTCTTAGGGCATGCTCAAGCCTTCTTTCCGGTTCGTCGTATTGTTTGGTCGGATACATGTGGCCCATGTTCTCTGAGATCAGAATAGGTTTTCCTTTGGCGGCTTTGATCGAGGATGGCTTATCCAGTCCGTGTCTGAGATTTGAACAGGAGAAGTCGTTGTAGGAATAGTAGTCTTCCAAAAAGGAACTGGTCTTGAAATTTCTGACTCCTGTGGTTGCTCGATTAGGATCAATACTTTTGCAGATCTGTATGGCTTTGGAATAGAGTTTGTCATCGTCAATCGATTCATCGACACGTATTCCATAGGAAAGAATGCAGGGATGGTTCATTTCCTTTTCTACCATCTTCTTGATGAAGCTCAAGAAGTTTTCTCTCCATGTCTGGTTGTCTTTGCTTACATATTGCCAACCAGGTACTTCGGTCTGGACTAAGAGTCCGATACGGTCGCATTCGTTTAGGAAATCTTCGCTTTGGGGATAATGTGAGGTTCTTACGATATTGCATCCGCATTGGTATTTGAGGATATTCGCATCGTCGATCTGTCCTGCTTTTGGCATGGCACATCCAAGTTCTGGATAGGTCTGATGCCGGTTGAGTCCGATGAGCTTTTTCTTTTTCCCGTTGAGATAGAATCCGTCTTTTCTGAATTCATAGTCACGGAATCCGATACTTCTTTCTTCGCGGTCCACTTCTTTTCCGTCCTGGATCAGAGAAGCGACAAGTCGGTAGAGATAGGGTGAATTCAAGTCCCAAAGGTTTGGATTCTTTATCTGGATTTCTTCTTTTCCGGTTTCGAGAATCAGGGTGTTATTGTTGTCATAGATCCGATATCTGATTCTATAGTTGTTTTTGTCTGTTGAGACATCCGGTCTTAGAAGCAGGTTTCCTTTTTGGTCGCTTTTCAGAATGTCAAGGCGTCTGAAATAGGTCTCCTTGTGGGAGAGAAGGTAGACAGGACGATAGATTCCGGAAAAGGTAAGATAGTCTACGACTTTTCCAAACGGCGGAATGTTTCCGTCTTCTCTTGAGTCGACAACTACGACCAGTCTGTTATTCTTTTCCTTTATTGCCTCCGTGATGTCAATCTGTATCCGGAAGAATCCGCTGATATGGCTTCCTAAGTCTTTTCCATTTAGGTAGATGTGGGCTTTCAGCATGATTCCTTCGAAGACAAGTTCGAACCTGGTGTCATCTGTCGTGGGTTTGTCGAAGTGTTTTTCATAGGTGTAGATTCCTTGGTAGTCTTCTTCGGAAAAATAGTTCTCCGGATGTACTACGGGACTATGGGGAATATCTACCGATAGGCTTTCTTCCGGCATCTGGGATAGGTATTCTTTTTTGAATCCTGAGACATACTTCCAATCAAAATTTATGTTTGCTTTCATATTCTTAGCATAATGGATGGTGAGGAAAAAAGAAAGGAAAAATATTTTGCTGTTTGTAAGCCCTTTGATTTTGCTTTGCTGAATTGCTTCGACATGACAGGATATAAATAATAATAGAATACAATAAGTGTTAAATTGTAATTATATGGAATTTATTTTAAAAAAACATTGTAGTGTAAGCGATTACAGAGTATATTGAAGGAAACTGAGAAAGGAGAAATAGTTTCTATATGGGTCACTTGGACATAAAGGAACGGATTGTCGCTCAGTTCCTCCAGGAGTTCAACAAAAAGGGGTACAAAGTAACGTTGGATGGTATTAGCGAGAAACTTCATATTTCCAAGAAGACCATCTACAAGTACTTTGCCTCGAAAAGCGACATCTATCTTTATATTCTCGACTGTGTTCTGGATGAGGTAGTCAGCAGACAGAAGGAAATCTTCGATGACTGTTCTTTGTCCATAAGCGAAAAGATAAGATCCATTCTTTCCATCCATACGGAATGGGAGAAGGAAATCGATTTTCCGAAGATGGCTACTCTTCTTGAGAAAGAGCCGGAATTCGAGATGGAACTGAAGAAAGCCTATCTGGTCCAATGGGATTATGTTCGTGCTCTTCTGGAAGAGGGAAAGAGGGCTGGAATCATCCGGGAGGATTTGGATATCGATCTTCTTGTTCTGATGCTTTCTTCTTCCTATGAGGCTTTGTATTTCAGCGGGATTCTTGATAAGGATTCTTATTCCCATCAGGTTGAGAAGATTGCCGGGATTGTGTTGGACGGTTGTTTCAGGAAAGGAATAGAAAATGAAACTGGAAGCTAAGACGTTTGAAGGGAACAAAGTTCCCACGCTGACGAAGATTCTGTATCCGTGGTCGGGTATCTTCCGCGATGCCTGCTATACTTTGATCGGTACGTTTTTGATGCAGTATGCCATTACGGCCGGAGTCCTTTCTCCGGACAAGGATGTATTCACGTCTCAGTACGGTGTAATCACCATCGCCATGATGATTGCCCTTCTTTGGGACGGTATCAACGATCCTATCATGGGATTTATTCTGGAAAAATGCCATTTCAAGTCGGGAAAGTTCAGACCTTGGATTGCCCTAGGTGCGATCGGCAATGCCGTCTGCGTTTCCTTGATGTTCATGATTCCTTCTCTTGGGCTTGTGTCCGGGTGGGGATATGTCGCCTTCATGATCGTGATGTATGTTCTATGGGATACCTTCTTCACGATGAACGACATCGGTTATTGGTCGATGCTCCCTGCTTTGACTAGCGATCAGAAGATGAGGGCAAAGCTTACCACCAATACTGCGATTGCTGCGACGATCGGAACGTTCTTGATGAACATTCTGATGATTCTTCTTCCTGGAACCTTCAAGGCCTCGACCAAGGGAATCTACATGGTGACCGGTATTGTGATTGCCGGACTGTTCCTTCTGTCCCAGCTTGTGGTCTATTTCCTTTGCAAGGAAAAGAAAAGGGATATCAAACAGGAGGAGATTTCGGAAAAATCCTCCATTCTCGATCTGTTCCGTATTGTCTTCAAGAACAAACAGCTTGGATGCTGTGCATTGAGCCTTCTTCTTTTCTATTTTGCGGAATTCATTCTGACCGGTATCGGAACAAACTACTTCTATATGGTGTTCGGATATGGCGGAAACAAGGGTGGACTTGTCGCCACGGTCATTTCGGTCATCTATGTTCTTGCTACCCTTGTCGCTCAGGCTTTTTATCCTTTCCTTGCCAAGAAGATGTCCAAGCAGAGGATTCTGACGGCGATGGGTATTGTGATTTTCGTCAGTTATCTTCTTTTCTTCTTCATCGCATTTCCTGTTTTCAGAGAAACCCCTTTGGCCTATAATACTCCCGATACTAGCAATATCTTCTGGGTCTTTTCCGGGTCGATGTCGCTTTATTATCTGTTTTCTTTTTTCTTCTTCGGTGCGACAGGTGTCTTCTATCTTGCCCTTCTTGTCATGTTCCAGGATTCCATCGACTATGGTGAATGGAAATACGGAGAGAGGAAGGAATCCATTGGTTTTGCCTGGAGACCTTTGGATGTCAAACTGGCCAGCGGTCTGAACCGCGGACTTCAGTGGTTGGTCTTTGCTCTTACCGGAACAAGCGCGGCCATCAATGCGATTTCCAATGCGGAAGGGACATACAATGCGGCTATTGCCGGAAATGTGACGGAAGCAGAGAAGGAGGCGGCAACGTTGATCCGCGATACGACGATTGCCTCTTCGATGAGCGGAATCTCAAGGGGACAGCTTGTCCTGTTCGGAGCGATTGTCATCGGAGTCATCTTGGTCTGTTTTGGTGCATCTTGGGCTCTTCTCCACTTCGGATACAAACTGGATGAGAAGAAGATGGAGGAAATTGTTAAGGAGCTGGAGATTACACATAAGAAAGACGAACAGGAGAACTGCTGATCGGAGGTAACCATGAAAACTATGCCGCTTAAGAACTACAAGTCGAAACTTTCCTTATATGAGACGCAGAAAGCCATCAAGAGCATCAAGGATTTTTTCCAGACTTCGTTTGCCAGCTCCTTGAACCTTCGGAGGGTTTCTGCTCCGCTTTTTGTGGATCCCACAAGCGGCATGAACGACAATCTCAACGGCGTCGAAAGACCGGTGGGATTCGATATCAAGGATATACCAAACGTCAACGGAGAGGTGGTTCAGTCTTTGGCGAAGTGGAAACGTTATGCTCTTGAGAAATATGGGTTCAAGATGCATAAGGGACTTTACACGGATATGAATGCCATCCGCCGGGATGAACAGCTGGACAACATCCATTCCCTTTATGTGGACCAATGGGACTGGGAGAAGGTGATTTCGAAAAAGGATAGGTCGATTGCCTATTTGGAAAAGACGGTCAAGGAAATCTACAAGACGATTCTTTCTCTGGAAATGTTTATGTCCTACAGCTACGAATATATCCATCCGATTCTTCCGAATCATATTACATTCGTTGACTCGGAAGATCTTCTGAGGATGTATCCGGACAAGAGTCCTAAGGAACGGGAATATCTGATTACCAAGGAGAAGAAGGCTGTCTTCATTCAGCGCATCGGAGGTAAGCTTTCCGACGGGAAGGAACATGACTTAAGATCTCCGGATTACGATGACTGGAACCTGAACGGAGATATTCTTGTTTATTATCCGCTGTTGGATATCGCCCTGGAACTTTCCAGTATGGGTATCCGTGTGGATGATGTTTCCCTGAAAAGGCAGCTTATCTTATCCGGGAAGGAAGAAAGGGAAAAGCTTCCTTTCCAAAAGGCCATTCTGGAGAACAGGCTTCCCTTGACAATCGGAGGGGGCATCGGACAGTCCAGGCTTTGTATGTTCATTCTCAGGAAGGCCCATATCGGGGAAATCCAGTGTTCGCTTTGGCCGAAGAAGATGATTGAGGAATGTGAAAAGGATAATATTTTCCTGCTTTAACGGATGGGTGGCCTATTTGTGCCACCTATTTTGTTGAGCCGTTTTTTTGGATGCTGAAAGGTTGTAAGTCTGTTTGCTTTGCTTGTGTTTCTTGAATTCGAAATAAGTTTTATACAAAAGTAAAATTTTTTGGGCTATTTCCATCGCTCTTGAACTGCCTTCCTGTTGAAAAATATCAATTTTTTATTGCAGTTAGCTTGTTTTGTTTTCTATAATGGAAAAGTAATGACAACCACAGAAATTGTAAAGGGCGTGTTGCTTATCGTAGGAGGTTTGGCCGCTTTTTTGGTCGGAATGAATCTCCTTCAGCAGGCTACGGAAAAGCTGGCGACAGGTTCTTTGAAGAAATTATTCTCGAAGACAAGCAAAAATCCTTTTTTTGGTCTTGGAATCGGAACGCTTGCCACAATGATTATGCAGTCCTCTGGTGCTACCACCGTCATGGTGGTCGGCTTTGTCAACGCCGGGGCAATGACGCTTGCCCAGGCCACAAGCTATATTATGGGGGCAAACATCGGTACCACAATCACGGCGCAGATTGTTGCCTTGGGAGACCTTCCGATTTCCCAGGTGATGATTGCCTTGACGATGCTTGGTGTCGTCTTGCAGCAGTTCTTCGCCAAGAAGAAGGAGAAGGTCGGTGACATCGGTTCGATGATCATCGGCCTTGGTCTTCTGTTCCTGGGTCTTGAAGTAATGACGAATCATATGAAGTCTTTGATAAACGGAATTCCGCAAATCCAGAATTTCCTTACTGCCGTCAATAATCCGTTCTTGCTTCTTCTGATCGGTATTGTCTCTACCGCCTTGGTTCAGTCCTCTTCGGCTATCACTTCCATCGTGATTGCTTTGACGATGGCTGGGGCTACGGTTGGAAATGGTGGAAATTCGGTTCTGTTCCTGATTCTGGGAACGAACATCGGTTCTACTTCTACCGCACTTCTCAGTGCTATCGGATCTACGGTCAACGGAAAACGTTCGGCTGTCATCCATCTTCTGTTCAATTTCTTCGGTTCCCTTCTTTTCTTCATCCTTCTTATGTGTGTCCCGCAGTTCAATGATGTCACATTCGCAAAATGGTTCAAGGATTCCCCGCAGGAGCAGATTGCTATGTTCCATACCTTCTTCAATCTTGCCTGTACGATTGTCTTCTTCCCGTTCATCAAGGTCTTTGTCAAACTTGCTACTTGGATTGTTCCGGAAAAGAAGAGCGAATCCAGCAATGTCGATGAGCTGATTGATGAGAGATTCCTTAAGAATACGGCTATCGCTTTCGCACAGTCGATCCGCTACTATCATGAGATTACCAAGATAGCTTTCCAGGATCTTAATCTTGCTATCGATGCTTTCTTCGAAAAGAACGTGGAAAAGAAGAAGGAAATCGATGCTATCCAGGATGAGGTTCTGAGGATGTCAAGGAAGCTTACGGAATATATCGTCAAGATCCAATCCCTGGGTGTCAGCGAGGACATCAACTCCCGCCTCAGCAAGATGCAGCTGGATGTTGCCGATGTCATCCGTCTTACCGAGGTTGCCGACAATATCACAGGATATACTATGCATGAGGTGAACGACGGTCTTGTCTTCTCTAACGTTGTCTTCGGGCAGCTTGCCAAGATGAAGGAACTTCTGGCCAAGCAGTTCGACAATGCCGAGAAGATCGTCGAAAAACCTACTTTGTATCTTCTTCTTGAGTCCCAGAAAATCGAAAACGAAATCGATGATCAGAGAACTCTGATGATCAAGCAGCATATGGACCGTCTTTCCAAAGGGGAATGCAAACCACAGAATTCCAACGTGTTTGTGAATCTGGTCGGAAATCTGGAACGTTGCGGCGACCATCTCAACTTCATCTGCGAGCGTTCCTGCTCCACATTGTCCAAACAGGCTTCTGCCCATGCCTAGGGTGGAGGCTTTTTTCTTTGCTTTCGAAGATATTGTTCATTTGGGTTTTATTTGTTCTGTATTTTGTTCTTTGTTCTTTTTTTAGTGGATTTTTCTTTTTTGAATCTTTAGAATCAATGTTATGAGTTTAACAATTGTTTCTTTTATTCTGTCCCTGGTTCTATCGGGATATTTCACCTATCTTGTCTGCATTCATTCGGCTTGGTATTTTTTCTTTGTTTCTCTTCTTTTCGCCCTTCCTGTCTGGATTGTTCTTTTTTTGCTCTGGGTCGTCGTCCTTCTTGTCTGGGGGCTTTTCATCGACAAGAAAAGGGAATATGGTTTTTCTAAGTTCTACTACTGGATAGTAAAGAACACGGATACGTGGGTCATCAAGCTTTTCCGTATTCACGTCAAGAAAAACGGATTCGAGAAGATTCCCAAGGAAAAATGTCTGTTCATCATCAACCACAACTCCAATTTCGATCCGATGCTGATGATCGAGGAAATCAAAGGCCCGTTTGTCTGCGTCACAAAACCCGAGAATTTCTCTTTCCCGATTGCCGGTCCTTTCATTAAAAGGGCCGGATACATCGATATCAACCGCCAGGATCCACGTCTTGCCATCAAATCCATCAATAAGGCAAGCAAACTCATTTCCGACGATGTAAGCCATGTCTGCATCTGTCCTGAGGGAACAAGGAACAAAACGGACAAACCGCTTCTTCCGTTCCATCCGGGAAGCTTCAAGATCGCCTATAAGAGCGAATGCCCGATCGTCGTGATCGACCTGAAGAATACAAGAAGAATCAAGAAGAACATTCCTTTCCGTTCTACGACGGTTACTGCCAATGTCGTTCTTGTCCTTCGCAAGGAAGACTATCTGGATAAGTCGACAAATGAAATCAGTCAGTACTGTTACGATAAGGTGTTAGAGGACTTTACCAAATAGGAGGTAAACAAATGGTCTATCTTT
>DHKM01000052.1 GCA_002404835.1 Caryophanales bacterium UBA4694
TCTATTTTTTGAAAAGGTTTTAGATAAACAAGACCTATATTCTTGAAGCCGGAAAATATTATCTTACAGCTGCTGATAACAGCCATACGGCTATAAACAACATTCTGAAAAAGAAGGGAAAGTCCGTAAAAGGTCTAAAGACCATGGCCGGAGAAACGGAAGACAGGATGGGCGAGAAGTTTGTCTATGAGATCGATGTCGGAAAGACGGATACGACCACATATTCCCACTCTGCCTCGACTGGCGAACTGATTACCAACCAGCTCGAAAGCGGGGACATGAACAAGTATGAATACAGAGGAGACAACGAAATCACCTATCTCTCAAGGAACGACTGGGAAGGCACATATCCGACTACTCCACAACTTGTCATGAACGAGGAAATGAAAAACGACCTCCGCTACGATATCGATCCGGAAGAAGACGAGACGGATATTATGCCCTTGTACAACCAGTCAAACGGAAGAAGTATCATTGAATTCATGGATGCTCCCTTCAACAAGTATTCCAAAAACTGGGACCAGACATTTTTGGAAAACGGAAAGGTCATGACGTGGGAGAAGATGTGGGATGAACTTCTTGACCAGATGAGTTTTGAGGAACAGGCAAAGATGTGTGCCAATGCCTACCATCAGATCAATGGTGCCGCATCCATATCCATGGATGCTTCCAAACAGGAGAACGGACCTGTCGGAATCACAAAGAGGACCGAGGCAATCTTTGCCATACCGAATCAGGATACGGTGAGCGACTGGACCTGGGTAGCCTATAACTGCGCTCCCGTCTGTGCTTCGACCTTCAACAATCATCTGATCCAGAATCTTGGAAAACATATGAGCGAGGATATGCTTTATCTAGGATACAACGGCATCTATGGGCCCGGAGTCAATCTTCATCGTTCTCCTTTCGGAGGAAGGAACTTCGAATATCCAAGCGAGGATCCGTATCTTGCCGGTACGATCGAATACTACAAATCCAAGGGTATCGAAAACAAGGGCTGTATTGCCTATGCCAAACATTATGCCCTGAACGATATGGAGACAAATCGCAGACATGTCGGCATATGGTCCAGGGAACAGGCATCCAGGGAAATCTATCTGAAAGCCTTTGAAATTGTCTTCTCTGAAGGAGGGGCTAGCGGAACGATGAATTCCTTTACCCGAATCGGAACGAGATGGTGCGGTGCCTCAAAGGCTTTGATGACGACGATTCTTAGAGACGAATGGGGATATGACGGAATCGTAATTTCGGATTGGGACTCTGGTGGAAGCATGTCCAAAATTGACGGAATCCTGGCTGGTACCAATTCTTTTGATGGGAACGGAAACGAGCATTCGTTCGACAAATGGAAAGGCTCCAAGAAGTTGGCAAGAGCACTCCGTGAATCATCCAAGACGATTATCTATAATGTGGCAAGGACAAACGCCATGAACGGATACAGCCTTACGACAAAGACAATTAAAGTAGTTCCGTCCTGGGTTTATCTGTTTTATGGAATCAGTTCCGGATTTGCTTTCCTTTTTGTCTTATCTCTTTTCTTCTTAGTTCTTTCGATTCTTTCTAAAAAGAAACAGGCATAGTTTACTTTACTTAGGCAGCTTCCTTCTTTTGGAGGCTGCCTTTTTTTGCAATCATCAAAAAACCGGTGTTAGTGTATTGCACCGGTTTGTCTTTTCAAAGGGTAATTTTTCCTCCGACAAAGGAGGTGACTGAGTTCTTGCTTGAATTTCCCAGGTTTCCTGTTCCGTATTGGTTGATGATATGTCGGATTCCGGAATTTCCCGTTCTCATGAAGTTGGCAATTGCCATATGGTAGAGATTGATTCCTTCTTTTACTTTGGCTTCGATGGCATGGTCGAGGATGATGTCTTTGCCATCCGTGCTTGCGTGATGGACGTAATAGACGCCAAGTCCGAAGGCTTCATGTCTTTTCACGTTCTCCGATATCTTGTAACTGGCATAGCCTTGGTCTTCTTCTAAATCCGTATCCGCTCTTCTCCAACTGTCCTGGGTGGGATTGTCATATGGGGTTTCGGATTGATAGAAGACCATATAACCGTCATCTCCGTTCCAGATTGTCTGATATTCTCCGAAGTGTTCGACCATCAGACCGTAGAGGTGGACTCTGTCTCCGTTTACGACGACCCCGTTTTTGCCGTAGTTGGAATTCTCGCCCTCCCATCCGACTCCGCTTCCATGATCCGCTCTCCAGACCCAAAAGTTGTCTCCGATGACGTCGTCGGCATCGATCTTCAGGGCGGTGTCGACGGAGGTGGTCATCTCTTTGACTCCTCCGATGCGGAAGAAGAGGTCGCTAAGGAAAATGTAACCGTCCTTCTTGCTTGTCTTGTCCTTTTCAATCTTCACAAGGTTCTCAAGATTTCCTCCGGCATCGAAAATCAGATTCGAGATGCTGATGTCTTTTTTGTCCTTGACATCGAGGATCGAATCCTTGTTTTTCGTGGTGGATCTTAAGGTCGCCATACCGAATCCCATAAGCATGGTACCTTCTTCTTCAACATTCAGCGGGGAGTCGATGTTATAGATGCCTGGCGTGAAGAGGACTGCTTTCTTTTCCTTGATGGCTTTGTTGAGACTGGTTGAGTTGTCTTTTTCGGGATGAGCGATATAGAATCCGCTGATTTTTCTAAATGTACTCTCGTCCTCCTTCCAGCTGATTCCCTGGAAATCTTCTTTCAGTTCCGGTATCTGGATTCCATAACCTTCCTTTTCATCGAAGACGAGGAATGGCCTTTCTTTTATCACGGGAGTTTTTTCGATGATGGTGTTTCTTGGGTTAGGATAGTTGTCCGGTATATTTCCTCTGTCTCCGAGAAAGACCATGTTGATATCGCTTTTTGTCCATTTCCTGAATTCGCTGTTCCTTGTGAACCACTGTTGCTGGGTGCTGTTCTGGATGTTCTTGTCAAAGTAACAGTCGCCGATGAAGCCACCGGATGAATATCCTCCATCATCCAGATTGAGATTGTTTCTGAAATGCATCCGCCTAAGATAGGTGGCCTGGCTTACGGCAAAAGTGGATTCTTTCTGGACTAGAACGTTTTCGGCACCACACCAGAAATTGCAGGTTGCACCAGGACCTGGCTTTCCCTGACTTTCACGATAAACGGATGAAATGGATACGTTATCCGGATCTTTGTCTAGACCTTGCAAGGTGGAATAGTATCCTAAAGGGCAGTCAAGATCTTGATAGTCCCCCTTGAGGAATAGGGCTGCAAACCGTTTGTCGGAGAACTGATAGGCAAATGTATTGAATCTAGAGTAGGCTTCATCGAATTCTTCCTGGATTTCCTTGATATCGTCAGTGGGGGAATAGACGTGGACTTCGTCGTTCTGGAAGTAATCTCTTAAATAACTGTAGGGACCATAGGTGGTTTGTTTTTCTCCGTCGGTAATTTCAAATCGATAATAGGATAGAGCATCATCTGTGTAGTAGCTGTCTTCGTTTTCCAAAACGGTGATTTCCTTGTATGTCCCGTCTTTTCTTTTTGAAGAGTAGACTTTTATTTCCTTTGTATCTTTGGGGAATGTGAAAATGACGTTGTTGTCTTCGTAGTTTATGTTGTCTGTGAACGAATATTCTTTTTGGCTGGGTTCTTTCGTGCTTTCTTGGCCTAAGTCGGTTTTCGTGGACTGACATGAGGCCAAAATCAGAGCACACGAAAAAAGCATCAGCGCAGGTGTTTTTCTCATTTCTGATGGACCTTTCTTTTTTTCAGGCAGTAGTTTGATTTGCTGTTGTCGTCTTTGATTTCGTATTCGTATTCGTCATCGTCGATCTTCTCAAGTCTATCCTGTCTATGGCTCCATGTCTCCGGCCAGAAATAGTTCAGAAGGATGTTGTCATGATAGACGCTTAGTCTTCCGGAAAATTCGTCCATGTCTTCTTCCGGAAACTGTATGTTATTAAGCCTTGTGGAAAATTTTATGTATCCTGAAAGACTGATGAAATTCCTCGGTATGAGTATTATGGCATCTTTTCCTTCGTTGGCTTTTTCGATGTGGAGATAATAGTTTCCTTCCGGATAGTAGTGGGAGGATCCCGAGAAATAGAGAGTGGCACCGGCACTTTGATAAAGGGCGAGAGTATCCATGGAAAAGGTATCGGAATTGAAGGACAGGCTGTAATAGATTCCCTTTCCGATTTTCTCAGCTCGGAAGACATAGATGTCTCCTTTGAAGGACACGCCTTCCAGGTCGCTGTGATTGGACAGGTTTTTGGACGTGATGCTTTCCTTCCAGTCTGTCCCATCGGAAAGCTGATATACCACCGAAACCGAGTAGGGATCGGATTTCTTCTTCAGAAGATCGTCGACTCTTACACAAAGGTCAAATTCTCCAAGAGAGGCTTCGTTGCTTTCCCGGATTGTTTTCCCCACCAGGCGCAGTCTGAGGTTAGTGTGTTCGTTATATCCTCTTAGATGGAAGTAAAGTTCCTGACGGGAATCCTTTTTGATGATTTCATAGTTCATGGAGGAGAAGATGGTCTTCTTTTTGTCTTTTTTTTGGAAAAGTACTTTGAGGTTGTTGTTGTATTCTTCGAAGGAATAGACGTAATCGATTCGATCTGATTTATTTAAGCTCAGGGTATCATATAAAGGTGAGACAGAAAGGGTATTGATGTTGATTGGGAGTCTGGAAGATGGCTCTTCCTGCACTGGGATGAGATAGATGTTGTACCATGTATTGGAATAGCTCATTCCGGAAAGTGGGATTCTGACGCTGAAATCGTTTCCGTCTGTTTCCGGTTCTTTTTCGATAGCTTCCGTTTTTCCGTCCTGATTGCTGTTTATCTGGAAAAGGGGATTGATGAAAAGAAAGTCTTTTCCGAATTCTCCGCTGATGGAAAGATAGGGAAGACCGGCTATAGCCAAAAGCCGTATGGATTGGAATGTGACGGAGTCATCTTCCAGAACGGGAGCCGGAGCAGTGCTTCCGACACTTGGCTTTTCTTGGGAATCCGTTTTCTTGGAGCAGGAAATCAGAAGAAACGGTATCAAAAATAGAATCATTTTTTTCATAGGCTTATTTTATCCGATTGTTTCTTCAGTGTAAAACCAATCATGGAAGAAGATTCTAGATCATAGGAGTAGTCCTTGAAACCATAGGACAAGGAGAAGGAAAGCTTCTCGCTTGTCGGATTTGTGACGATGAAGCAGTATCCTTCTTTTTTCTCGAAAGCCGAGAAAAGGAGGGAACTATCGCTCTGGTAGGTTTTAAGTCTATAGGCTGGATCATCTTCTGTTATGTCCAGAATGGATGCGAAGATGCCAAGTCCGTAGAATCCGGAACGCTTCATTGTACGGATACTTCCGCCTTCGTTTCTATCGATGTCGATAAGTCCGTAGCAGGTGGAATTTTGCCCCATGCATGGACCTCCGTCCTTTGTCAGACAAAGGTTCCAGTATATGGTACCGCTAAGACCGTTGTTGATGGCTTTCTGGGTCGTATTCTTTGCCATATACATCAGATTCGAGGAGAAGTTTCCCTTATTGTCCCATTCGGTGATTTCGGTCATGTAGACGTTTTTGTCCGGATAGTACTGTTTCAGATTCTTCGTCCCTTCATAAAGGGGCTGGCTTCCGTATCCGTGGATGGCAACGGCATCGAAGCATGCTGCTGCTTCTTCGTCTTCGAATTCATCTTCTAGGTAGGAATACATGACGTCTTCCGTGTTGTGATCGTAAGCCAGAAGCTTTGTTTCTTCCGGAAGGATGGAATGGAGTCGTTTGGCTATTTTTTTAGCCTGGTTGCTTGTAAGAAGCATACAGGGATAGTCGGCTTTGTTGTATGTCGGTTCGTTCTGAAGGGAAAGATAGTCGATTTTGATTCCAAGTTCCTGATAGGAATCCACAAAAAGGGCAAGATAGTCGCTGTAGAGGTTGATATAGTCATCCTTCAAGGTGCCACCGCAGAGTTTTGGACCATTCGGATCCTTGCTTGATATCCTGGATCCTGCTTTCATGAATTCTGGAGCCGACCAACTTGCAGCAATGATCTTGAGGTCTTTCCTGATTTCTAGGATTTCCCGGATGACTTGGATGAGCTCCCGATCATGTTTCAGCGTGAAGCTTTTCAGAGGATTGTTTTTATCTGTTACTTCATCCAAGCAACTGAAGAAGTGGTCTTCGCTGTGGAAGTCAGATGATCCGATTGGTATGCGGATGCAATTGAATCCGTGTTTTTGGAATATATCCTCTAGAAATTCTTTTCTGGCATCTTTGTCTTGAATCTGCAATATGAGATGAGCGGAAGCATGGGTTAAAGCCCCTCCGAAAAGATCGACTTTCTGCTCTTTGTCTTTTAAGGAGAAGGAGAGTTTCACATCACTTTCTTTGTTCTCTGATTCAGAGAGCTTCACCGAGTCTAGATATTTGTTTTCTTTTTCACTTAAAAGCAGTGCCTTCTCCTGAAAGCTGTTTTTGACGTTGGATTTCCTGCTTTGGGAAGGGGTGACTGTTTTACAGGAAGCAAGGAAAACGGAAAAAATCAGAGCAATGAACTTTGTTTTCATGGTCATATACGAATAAGAATGCTATCCGGAGATAGCATTCTTGCTTGAATCTTGATTATTCGGCTGTAACGGCTGTCTTTTCGAGTCGGTACTGGGCATTTCCCCAGCTCTGTTTGACCCGTCCGACGGAATACTTGAATCCGTTGTAGGTAATAGGGGCGGCATTTATCGTATAGGCCCAGTCTCCCGGCCAGAATTCATAGGTGTTTCCGGCTGCGGAAAGCTCGAACATGTATTTGCTGTTTCCTTGGTCAACAGCTTCGAATACAGGAGCATCGGTGACATCGACGGTGAATTTCAGATAGCCGTTGGCGTCCATGGTTTCCGTGACGGCCTTCTTGAATTCGGTCGAGTTGAGTCCGAAGGAAAGGTCTGTCATATCGGTTCCTTCGCGGATGGTGGAATAGACGGTGAGGTTTACTTTATCTAAGACATTGGTAAGTTCGACGGCACGACTTCGAAGGTATCGTCAGCATTGGCCTTCAGGGAAATGTTTCCGTTCTTTTCGGTGCGGAATCCGTAAAGAGTGGATGCGGTGGAACCAAGCAGAGGATGCTTGGAAGCAAGATCTTCCATGGTGGCATAAAGCTTTCTTTCATTGCTTGCTGAGTCGGTATAGGAGAGATAGAACGGGATGTTCTTCTTAGCTTCCATGGCTGTAACATCGAAATCGGCCGTGAAGTTGTTTCCAGTGATAAGTGCGGTAGAGGTTTCTTCTCCGACATGGAGAATTAGATCTCCGGTGGAATATTTATAGTCGCCTGTGACTCTGAGAAGCATCTTCTCTTCGTCTCCGCTTCCCTGGCGGATGTAGCTTAGACCTGTAATCTTGACGTTTTCGTCTTCCGGAAGTTCGGGAGCGACAAGCATGAAGGTGGCAAGATTCTTCTTCCAGCTATCGGTTGCTCCGGCATCAGCACCGGAAGAATAGGTGATCTTGTAGCCATTATCGAAAACGACTTCGGATGGGACGATATTCGGAGCAAGGTTGGTATTTGCATCGCCGTAATGCATGAACCATCCTTCTTCGGTTCCGCCGTCCTTCATGAGGGCATAGGCATCGAAGGTAAGCGTGAAGTCGTAGGTTTCGAGTCCTTCTTCCTTGACTAGACTGTAGGTTGCGTTAAGTTCGTTCTTGTTGGAGGCTTCGTCGAACTTGTAGGTTGTCCAGGTCGTATACTGCTCGAAATCGAAGTAGGCTTTCTTCTCGTCGTCGCTGAGGGCCTCGTTGTAGATGGAAGTCAGTTTTCCTTTCAGTTCGACATTGGCATTCTCGCCGTCTTTTGTCAGAGTGATGGTGTCGACGGTCCAATTGGACTTTGTATATTCTTCCGATGCGTCGCTGACGATGACATCGCAGTCACCTTTGTTCCAGAAGTTTCCGAAGAGGACGCTGTAGGCCTTGTCTCCGATTACGATTCTCTTGGCTTTTCCGGTCGGATAGAGAAGGTCCATCTTCTGCATGTTTCCGTTGCCGTTAGGATCGACGAGCTTGTGTCCGAAATGGGTCGTATAGAAACCATTTTCCAGGGAAGTGATGTTCATGGAGAATCCGACGGTATTGTCTTCGCCGTAGCTGAATTCAAGGGCATTGCCTTCGCTTGTGGAATCAAGGGCGATACCCCAGCCCTGGCTGTCTTTGTTGTTGTTGTGCTGGAAATCCATTCCCCAGTCAAGAGAATTGAACTGGGCTTGCGTGATTCCTTCGTACTGGCAGGTGACGGAAAGCTTGACATCGAGATCCTTGGAGACGAGTTCGACGTTCTTGACATCATAGGATCCAACGGCAATCTGGAAGGAACGTGTCTTGTCTCCGAAAGTGACGTCGATGGTCTTGACTCCGGTCTCCTGGATCGGCTGGGTGATGTCTTCGATGTCCGAAGAGGTGTAAATGACGGTCGCATACTGTTCTTCGCTAAGCTCGACGGCCTGTCCGTTTCCGTCTGTGGTCATGAGTTTGATTCCGGTACTGTCGAAGACGTCGCTCTGGTCCGGAACGAGTTTGTTTACCATGTAGACGAGTTTGGCATCGGTGAGGTCAAGTCCGAGGGCTGCTGCCTTTGTTTTGACTTTCACAGTCACTGCTTCTTCCGGCATGACGAAGGAATAGACTCCGGCACCGACGACGGCGCAGTCGACGTTGTTTGCCTTGACGGTGTCGATTTCCTTGAGGCTGTCCGTGCATTCGACTTTGAAGGAAACGGTCTGTCCGACATAGGCCTTTGTGGCAGATAGATTGGTGATGGTATAGTCTGTTCCGCTTTCTGCCGCGATGGAATAGGCGGTTGTCAGTTCGACATGGATGGTTACGGCTTCTTCTGGCATATCGAAGGTATAGAGGTCGCCTTTCTTCAGACAGGAGATGCTGTTGGCGGTTACTTTCTTGATGGATTTGTCTGCTGCAGTGACGTTGACCTTGAAGGTGATGGCGGTTCCCTTTATGGCGGAGGTAGCACTGAGAGCTTCGATGGTATAGCCTTCACCGGCTTCGGCCGTGATGCTATAGGTCTTTGGCTTGTCTCTCAGTTCGACGCTGATTTCGACGTTTCTTGACGGCATGGTGAAGGAATAGACGCCTTCGCTGTTGCAGGTGAGTTCGGTGGAGTTGAACTTGACTTTGGAGAGAAGCTTTTCGTTATTCGTGATCGTGACTTTGAAGGTGATCTTGGTTCCTTTGGTTGCGGAGGTGGCACTGAGGTTGTCTATGGTGTAGTCGTTGGAGGATTTGGCAGTGATGGAATAGACCTTCGGAGCAACGGAATTGGTCTGCTCCGGACTTGCTGTCGAGTTCGTATTCGTTTTTTTCGAACAGCCGCTGAGGAGAAGGAGCGGAAGCAACGAAAGCAAAAATTTCTTATTCATGGTAATACCCTTTCTGAAATGCCAGAAATGCGCTGATCGCCTGACTGATTCAGACGCCTTTCTGTTCACTTTGGGATTGTAAGCGCTTCAAATAAATGGTCGCTCTGTTTTTTCTTAACTTTCGGGTTATTTTTCGTAAGTGTAACGTTTTCTTGCTTTTCTGAACGAAAAAAGGACGGAAGCATTTGCTTCCATCCTAGGTCAGCTTCTCAATGCTATCGTCTCGAAATTGATACCGGTCGTTATGTTCTGGATACGGATTTCGTTGAGTCCTTTTCTCAGCGTGATGGTTCCAATCGTCGCTTTTTTGAAGATGGTGGTTTTCCTGCTGGATACTAGTTTCCTGTCCGGTAACAGGACTTTGTTCTCGTTGAGATGGATATCCATCCAGGAGGACAGATTCAGTTCATCCAGAAGCGGAAGGGAATAGGTAAAGGAAAGTTCTGCTTCATCGTCCTTATCATAGTAGCATTGCAGAAGGAAGAAGGTATTGATTCTTGCTTCCAGGACGTAACCGTCTGAGGAAGTCAGGACATGCTTCTTCTGCATTCCCTCTTGGATGAGATCCTTTGCCGGATATCCGTTCTGCTTTTCACTGCGGATCAGGGTGATGCAGTCGAGATTGTATCCGCCCGAGAAGGAATAGATACGTAGAAGGTTCTCTCCTTTTTTCAGATGGATTGATCCGAGCAGGAAACTGCTGTAGTGGTCATATCCGGTCGTGTTCTTGATCAGGCATGCGGAAGTGTCCAATACTTCCTGGTTCAGACTGGTTTCGAAGATGAGGTTGCTTTTCTGGTCGGAGAGGACATAGGACATCGTGATCGAGATAAGGACATCGTCTTCTTTTTTGGACCTGATGTTGAAGTCGAGATAGGATTCCGGGTTGTTTTCGGAAACGGCATAGCCTTTGCTTGCGTTGGCAGAGCGGATTATCATGGGCCCTTTTTTTCTGAGGGCGTCTTCTGCCTCGTATCTTTCGTTGTATTTTGTCGGGGAATGGGTGATGTTGCTGTTGAGGATAAGACAGGAAAAGTAGAAGGAACCGGAATTGGATCGGATGAAAACCTGATTGTTTCCTTTTTCCAGGTGGATAGACCCTAAACTGCATTCGCCGTATTCTACGTTCATGGTACTATCGAAGTTGATGGGGGTACCATTGATACTGATTTCCAGATTGGGTTGGACGTTGCTCTTCTGAAGTCTTCCTAAGAAACTGGCGTCGGTTTCTTCTTCCGTATTGCTTTCGATGTTGTATTCCATCGTGTCATAGGGATTGGAGAAATAGGCGGAATAGCCGTCGGTCGTTTCTTTTTCGTCCTTGATGATAAGAGGACCGTTCAGGATGGCTTGATCCGGTTGGTAGTACTGTCGGGATTCGTCCGGAAGGAAATCCAGACGAGATGTTTTGATGTTTTCCTGGGATAGGCGTTTTTCCTTTCCTTTTAGAGTGAGATAGTCGACATCGAAATAATCTCCTTGTGATTTTATTTCGATGCGATTTGTTCCGGGATGAAGATGGACGACAAGGAGGTCGTCCAGGGAAAAATCGAAGCGGTTGAAGTTGGAGCGGATTATTCCGTCTATGGATTCCTGGGTGGAATTCACATAGACTTTGATCAAAGAATCCGCACTTATGCTTTTTCCGGATGGAGAGACAAAATTTGTGGCGATGGATAGCATGACTTTTGTGGAAGTGTCGCTTATGACTTCCAAGAGGATTGAACTGTCTTTTGTAAAGGATGAGACTACTTCCTTTCTTGAGGCACTGTAGTTTTCTTCGATGGTACAATCTCCGGATAGTTCTAGATTTTCCGCTTCATATAGCTGTCCGGGAAGTGTTTCTGCGTATTGTTTCTTCTCTGTCTGATCGACCAATTCATTGTATTTGTAGTTTGGATAGTTCTTATCGTTCTTTGTCTGAATCAATGCCATATAGCCTATGAGGGCGGTTGTGATAATGGCAATGAGGCAGGCAAGAAGGGAGAAATAGAGGTAGGTCTTGTTTTTCTTGGTGTTTTTCATGGCTTGTCTTGCTCCTTCAAAGGAAGAAGGACATCGACTTGGAACATATCATCGGCGATGAGGAAATCGATTCTTCCTTGGTATTTGGTGACGATATTCTTCATGGATTTGGTTCCGAAACCATGGTTTGCCACATCCTTCTTGGTAGTATGGAAATCCTTTTTCCTTCCCGTGTCTTTTCCGACATAGGAGTTTTCGGTATGGATGTGCATGTTTTTGTTTTCTTTCTTGATGGTCATGGAGATGAAGCGGAGCTCTTCCGGTAGGGAATCTTCGTATTCCAAGGCATTGTCAAGCATATTGGTGAAAAGGGAATAGAGATCGGTCTCTTCCATGAAGGAAAGCGGATTGCCGTCTACCATGGTGGTCAGTTCGACTTTCTTGTTGTTGCATCTCAGATAGAAGGAGGAGAGAATGACGTCCAGGGCTTCGTTTCCTGTCTTGATGACGGAATCGTAGATATGGATGGAATCCTCAAGCTGGTTCATCATCTTGTCGGTGACGTTTCCCTGCTGTCTGTAGTCCTGAATCTGATGTCTTAGATCATGGCATTTGATATTGATGATGTCCATGTTTTCTTTCTGGATTTCGTAATGTTTCTTGTCTTCGTTCCAAAGATATTTCATCAGGGAAATCTCATGGTCCTTCATTCCGTCCTTGAGAAGGAAGTAGAATAAGAAGAACATGATGAAGACAAAGAAGAACAGGACCATGTTCAGAAGCAGGAGAAAACTTTCGCCGGTGTAGCCTAGGATGAACTGGGCTGTCTTGAGAAGTGAGGTCACAAATAAGGTCAGAAAGAAGAATATGGTGTTGTTCTTTGTCGTATATTCTTCTTGGTTTCCCCCATATTGTTTGGTGAAGATGAAATAGACCATGGATGAAATCAGAAAAAGAATGAAGAGGTCCAAAAACCAATAGATGTAATCCGGTATGGATTGTCCTCCGAGTTTGATGGCAAGCCTAACCATGGTTGAGGGAAGTCTTGAGAAAACAAGTCCGAGGTAGATGATGGTTCCATTGAAAAAGGATCCTTCGAATGAAATGAAGTAACAGGACTTGATGGATAGAACAGAAAGAAGGACAAGAAGGGAATCGTAGAAGAGAAGTAGATAATCGGTAGCAAAGGGATGAATCTTGATGAGAAAATAGAAAAGGGTTAACAAAATAAAATTGAAAAGAAGGTAGAGGATATTCTTCAAAAGGAATCCTGTATTCCTCTCGTTTTTCCAGGAAGTTATGAACGTCAAGATAAAACAACTTAGAAAAGGGAAAATGAGAGAATATAAAATTGTCATATCCATTATTTTATTCCGAGATATTTATTGAATCTTATCAAGAAATCTTTTTTCTTTGAATGAGAGATGCTGATTGGTGTTTCTATACCTTTTAGAATAATGGAATCCTTTTCTATTTCTTGAATGTAACGGAAATTGACGATCATGGAGTGGGAGCATCGGCAGAATTCTTCTTTTGGTAGATTTTCTTCGGCACCGGATATTGTTCCCCAGGTCTCGATATCTCCTTGATCTGTATGGTAGATGAGGAGATGGTCGCGGATTTCGATGTAGACGATGGAGGAATAGTATAGCTTTCTCATGCCACCTGTCGTCTTGAGGACAAGCTGGGCTTCATTTGTCTTGTCGATGATACGAAGAGTCTTTTTCATCAGTGCCTGGAATCTGGCATATTTCAGAGGCTTGAGAACATAGTCTATGGCATCCACTTCATAGCCTTTGATGGCGTATTGGACCATGTTGGTCACGAATATCAATGCGACTTTGTCATCCTTTTGGCGAAGTTTCTTGGCGACATCGATTCCGTTCATATGGGGCATTTCGATATCCATGAAGATGAGGTCATAGGCTTTGGTATCATCCAAAAAAGTCAATCCTTCCTTGAATGTTTCCACAAGGAAGTGGATATCGTTATCTTTCGAGAATTTATCCAATGCGTTTTTGAGATCCTCTGTCGCATTTTCTTCGTCTTCTATGATTGCTACTTTTATTTGGTTCATTGTCTGTTTTAATCTTGGAAATCGCTTCCTTTTTTTGATAATATCATTCCATGAAAATGATGTCAATGCTGCGAACTGCGAAAAAAAAGCATGCATTCACGAATTGTCTTAGGATACTTTTTGTTTATTTTGTATAATTTTGTTAGCGCTTACTAGGAGGGTTATGAAAATCAGAAAAGCTGTCATCTGTCCGCTTGCCTTTGTGCTTGCATCCTGTGGTAGGATTCCATCGGATTCTGGTCTTTCAAGGAACAGTCCTTCTGTTTGTAAGACATTGACGAAGCTTTCTCTTCTTTGTCCTCCTTTGAAGACTCAGTATTATGAAGGTGAGCGCCTGAACCAATCTGGTCTGAAACTTCTTGCCGAATTCAGTGACGGAACGTCTTTTTCTCCAGCAAATGTGGACATCGAACTTATAGAACAAGGAAGCCTGACCCTTGATATGAATTCTGTCCATTTCCGTTATCTTGACAAGACGGTGGAGGTTGGGATTTCTGTCTGCCCTCTTCAGCTGGAGACTCTTTCCGTTGCTTCCAATCCCATCACTACGACTTATGTCGAAAGGGGGAATTATTCCTTCACTGGACTTTGTGTCGTCGGAAAAGTCAAAGGTTCTTCCGAGGAAAGGACTTTTTTGGAGGATGAGTATTCTCTTTCCATTGCCGGAAATCCGGTTCATGAGCAGGACGAGATTCTTCTTCAGTCCGGAGATTATGATGTGGTGGTTTCTGCCTATGAGAAGTCGGTTTCTTTTTCCATCCGTATTCTGGATGGCTACAAGATCGAGGCAGAGGACATACTTTATTCGTCCGGCACGGATTTATCCGCCTATGTCCGGGTGAAGAACGAGGACGATTTGGATTACATCACGACTCCGAACGGAAACGGCGCCATCCGGGCCATTTCGGATGAATCCGCCTATTATGCTTCGGCCAATTCCTACCTTGGAGACATCAAGAGCGGAAACGTCATCAGCTTTTTCTTCGAGAGCAAAGAAGAACTCAGTGCCAACATCAATATCCGTGCTTCCAGCGGATATATGCTTGCCTCTGAGGACTGGACTCCTAGGCTTATGGGCGATGAAATGGTCGATAAGCTCTTCGATGCCTATGTGAACGGTGAGAAGATCGACATACCCGAAGACATCTATCTTCCCGGCGGCGGAGACAGGAACGGGGAACCGGATCCTACGCTTTGGGTGAATTGGAAGAATACGACATTCACCAATATCAAGACCAAGAAGGGATGTAACGTCATCACCCTCAAGATCCGCTCCGAATATGTCAACTGTCTTGGCTATGAATGCTCGTTCAATCTGGACTATCTTTCCGTCGATTTTGTTTCCTGACTGTCTGGAATATCCGTAAGGGAATTCCAAAGGAAGGAAACTGCATCTGATTTTTTGTCAATGAATCAAGGAGATTGTAGAAATGAAAAAAGTTCATAAAATCGTATGTTCCTGTGCTTCGGTGGTTCTTATTGCCGCCATCAGCGTAGGGGATGTCTTGTTTAGCAAGTTCAAGACCGATATCATCGGTCAGCTTTGTCCTCCTAAGGTCGATACCGATGCGGCCCAGGTTGCCGCAAGCGAGGGTAAGGAACTTGCGGAGAAAATCGAAGGAGAAGGTATCGTCATGGTCAAGAACGACGGACTTCTTCCGATGAAGAAAGAAGCGGTAGACAATATCGCACTTCTCGGATACGGGAACGTCCAATGGATCTACGGTGGTTCCGGTTCGGGAAGAGTCCTTTCCCAGGCCGGCGATTCCAAGTGGGATGAGATGACAGACCTTGCCAAAGCCCTTAAGAACTATGGCATCGGGATCAACGACGAGCTTCTTACCTTCTATAAGAAATATGCTTCTTCGGTCCATGATATCAATTCACTGAATTTCAACGTGGATTCGACTCCGTACAATTTCGGTCTTAAGGATCCCGATATCAATGATTCGAACTACAGAGAGCTTCTGGAGGCTTCCAGGGAAATCTCGAACACCGCCATTGTCACCATCTCAAGACAGGGCGGAGAGAGCGAGGACATGCCGAAAGTACAGTACAAGAGCAAACCTTCCCAGAAGGTGGATGAAAAGCGCCATTCTCTTCAGCTATCCGAGGAGGAAGAGAATCTTCTTGAATATGCTATAGACTCTTTCGAACATGTCATCGTCGTCATCAATTCGACGAACTCGTTCCAACTGGATTTCCTGGACCGTCCTGAGATGAAGAAAATCAGCGCCTGCCTTCTTGTCGGTGCGACCGGTGAGGACGGTGCCAATGCGATTCCGAAGGTCCTTTATGGAGAAATCAACCCATCCGGCAAGCTTGCAGATACGCTTCCATTTGATTTCAGAAGCTTCATCAACTACAACAACGCCGGATATGATGGCGTATCGTTCTATTCGGATACGGATCTTCCCTATGGGGTCAATCAGTCGACCAATGCCGGTGTATCCAAGCGTCCGTCTCTTCCTTATATCGATTATAGCGAAGGTATCTATGTCGGATATCGCTATTATGAGACAGCCGATAGTGAAGGTGCCTTTGAGGGTTTAACCAGAGAAGGGCTTGATCAGGATGGGAATACCATCACCAAGAAAGGCTATGACGCTGTAGTCCAGTATCCGTTCGGATATGGTCTTAGCTATACCACGTTTGATTGGGAAATCCTCGATGTCTCTCTTCCGAGCGGAAACCAGCTTTCCAAGGACAGCGAAATCGAGATTTCCGTCAAGGTGACCAATACCGGTGATGTTGCCGGAAAGGA
>DHKM01000023.1 GCA_002404835.1 Caryophanales bacterium UBA4694
GTTTAGCGAGTGATGAAGAACTTCTATCGGAATTTCCTTTGTATTCTGCTTATCTTGATTAGTATTGCAGGTATTGTCCTGATGTCTTTGAATTTGGCCGGAATCTTGGATGACAATCTCAATGACATCTCTCCGACCGTATCCGATGGACTGACTCAGGATGATCCGGAAAAGCTCGATGAGACCATCATGACATTTCAAAGCGATTATGATGGTGTCCTGTATTTGAGGAATGAAAACTTTGGACAGTACAATGATTCCAAACGACGATTCGATTATGCTTCTGTCTATAAAAATAAGATGAGCTATTCTCCTCTTACCTATTTTGCGAAGAAGGTCTCCGACTTGAATGAAAAAGTGTATTCCCTGACAATTAATGTAGACAAAGCATTTCGGAAGAAAATGATTCCGGAATATTCGACCTGGGCTAATGAACAGGATTTTGGATCCGAACTTACGGACTGCTATGTCAAGGAAAATAGGAAAAGCCAAAACGATACTTTTTCTTTCTATCCGGAACCTGTTGCAGACGATAAAACAAGCTTGGATATTATCCGTTCGCTTCCTTTCGGAAACGACACAATCGAAAAAGAGGAAGAGGAATATTCCAAATATGTGAAGAAAAACTATCTTTCCATCGATCAGACGATGAAAGCCGATCTGATCCAGTATATGGACGAAAATGAAATCAATCTGGAAAGTCCCACCTTCATTTTCGATGTGAAGAACTATCTTCAGAACTTCTCCTATGATCCAAGTGCTATCATTCCCAAAAATGAGAAGAAACCGTTGCTGTATTTTCTGACGGTCAACAAAGCTGGAATCTGCAACAACTTCGCTGCTGCAAGTTCTATGATGTACCGGGCAAACGGAATCCCAAGCAGAGTTGTTGCCGGGGCATTGTGTTATTCAAGGAAAGGCGAAATATCCGAGGTGAAACGGAAGGCGTTGCATGCTTGGACGGAAGTCTATATCGATGGTTGTGGCTGGATGAAAATCGATACGACTGCTTCCATGAGATGCGAAGACCTCGGCTATGATGATATTCCGGCAATACCGGATGAACCGGATATACCGGATCAACCTGATAAACCCGATGAACCAGAAAAACCGGAAACAAAGAAAATCCAATTCAAATTCAGTGTTTCGGACGTTTTGTATGAGTATAACGGCACCTATCAAAAACCACAGATAGAGGATTATCTTGCTCTTGACAGCATCTGCGAGTACAGTTCGAAGACCGGAGAAGGCGAAGAATTCCCTCTTGTATCCAATGATCTTATGACTAATATCAGACATTATTTGAAGGAGAATGAGAAATTCAATCTGAAATTCAACAAGGACGCTAATCTGCTGTTCGGTGAGACTTTCCTGGCATCCAGGATCTTCATTACCGATGATACAGGAAAAGATGTGACATCTAATTATAGACTTGTTGTCAAATGGAACGAATTCAGTGAAATCAATGCTTCTCAGCTGAGTTCAATCGAATACACAAAGGAATTCTGCGTCAAGGAAAGAAGCATCCATTTGAAGTCGAACAGCGGAGGCTATATGGTCGGACAGAAAGTGGAATACTATCTTGAAGATGACGGAAGCGAGAGACTTGTTCCCGGCGATAGAATCGAATGTCAGTTCACTCTTCCGGAAACCTTCGACGAATCCAACGAAAACTTCGAACATATGGGGAACAATACTTTCACGGTCAGAATCTATAATGAGGAAGGCGATGATGTTACGACAAGGTATTCCATCGAATACGAATATGGAACAATCGATGTGGTAGAGGGAACGGAAAATGGGTTATGAAGAATATGAAAGACGCGTTCTTCGGATTCATGAATGGAAGAAGAGAATCTATAAGCTACGTTATGTGATTTCTTCCGTTCTTCTCTTTTGTCTTGCTCTTTTCTTCGCTCTGTTTTCTACGAAGGGATTGATTTTCCATGAATCCATCTTGAATGAAGAATACATGTATGGAGAACCGATAAACAGAACTTCTTCTGCTTTTATGGCATCAACACCAAACTATCAATACAAGAGCGAGGCTTCCACAGAGTGGTCTTATGATGTTCCTACTTATCCAGGAACTTATTCTTCAAGAAGTGTCTCCTTAGGAAACTACGGAAATCTGATATATGGAAAAATTCAGAAATTCCGCATTGTGAAACGCAAAGCCGTCGTTACGATAAACAGTCAGATGGTCGAATACGGAAACCTGCCGTCCATCGACTGCGATCTTGTGAATGATGATTTTGTCTATTCTTATCAGGTCGATTATTCTGATATTACAAAAGAAAAGACACAAGCAGAAGTCAAAAAAGACGCGTTCATCATTCACAATAAAGATGGAAATGATGTAACAGACTGCTATGATTTTACTTTTCTGAAGAACGATATCGAGATATTGCCTATTCCTCTCCACTTTGTATTAGAATCCAAAACAAGTGTTTATGATAGTTCGATTCTTGTTGGCGGTGTCTATAAAATCAGTCGGGAAGACCTGGTTTCGGGAGACAAGGTTGTCGAAGCGGAAACAAGTGGATCCCTTGTCGATGTCGGATCGACATCGAATTGTTTGGAATCTTTCAAGGTTATCGATTCATTTGGAAATGATGTGACTATTCATTATACTCCGATTGTCGAAGACGGACTTCTTCGGGTGGGAAAAAGAAAGCTATCATTGAAAAGCGAAGACGTCATGAAAACATATGACGGAAGTACGGATTATGAACTGAGGGTTGTTGTAGATGAATCCACGCCGCTAGTCGAAGGCCATTCCGTTCAGATCGTCGACGGAAAATCAGACGACGGAAATGCCAAAGAAAATGAAACTATTTCCTTCAAAGCCAAAGTCATCGATGAGAGTGGAATCGACGTATCCGGAAACTATGACATTGAGTATGAATACGGAAAGCTGGATGTTCGTAAGAGGAAAGTCATCGTCGATATCCTCACCTCATACATCTATGCATCCCAGACAGGAAACCTGATTGATCCTACCTACTATACTCTTTCTGGCGATGGAGTTTTGGACCAGGATATATTCACTCTTTCTACGGGAAACCTGGACCAGGATGGCAATATGACTTTTACGTATTCCATCTCAAACCAAAACCAGGAAGACAATCGTAGCAACTATGACGTGGAATTCCTAGCGAACAGACCGGAAGTGAGAAAGAAGAACGTCATTGTCAAAACAGAAAGCAGGACATTCCTGTTCGATGGGACTTCACATGATCTTCGTATGTTCTCTTATTCCGTAAGGGATAAAGACGGAAAACTGGTGACTTTGGATAACCAGGATGTTCTGAAAATGTCGGGATTTCCGACTATCCTCCATGCAGGAGAAATCCAGAACAAACCAGCTGAGACAAAGATAATTGGAGCAGACGGAAGCGACAGAACTTCTTATTATGATATCGACTTCCAATATGGCACCCTGAAAATCGAAAAAAGAAAAGCCATCCTTACCCTCTCCAACAGCATTTATGACTATGACGGTGAATACCATACTCCGGTTTTAGATGAGAAGACATCCATCGATGGTGAAGAACAAAGCGGAATCCTTCCGCTTCATCACATCACCATCGAAACAGGACTCGAAAACGCAAAGGTGAAGAATGCCATACAGGATTATCGGATTACCTTGGACAATCAGAGGGATATCGAGGTCGGTTCATCTTCTGCAAATTTCCATTATTCCATTTTGGGAAATGACAATATCGATTATACGGGTGATTATGATATTCTGGTGAATGATGGCGGTATCCGTATCAACAAACGCAAAATCAATATTCAGGTCTCAGGTTTTACCCGCTATTATGATGGTACAGTTCTGAATGAGCAGGAATACATCGACAAGTGCTTTCATGTGGATGATTTGATTCCTACAGACAGAATTAGTATTCTCGGCCTTAATCCATTCCATGACGTAGGAACTTACGAGAATCCGATTCTGCAAAGCAACGTCCGGATTATGGACAAGAACGATAATGATGTCACTTCCTGTTACGAAATTCTTTCCTTTGATGCCCAGCCGGTTGTCGTCAAGAGAGCCAAAGTGGTCTATTATAACAAATATCGAGAGCCGGCTCAGTTCGACGAAAACAATAAGGCCAGCTTTGTCTATGACGGAAAAGACAAGGCAATTGATTTCATCACTGGAGACTATAGCGTAAAGGAAGATGAATCCGATTATCCGAAAGAAGGATATAGTCTGGTCATCCAAGGTGGCGCCTCGGGAAGAGATGCCGGAAACTATGCTTCCAAGCAGGATAATATTTCCCTGCTTAGCTCTATCACCGATAATCCATATTATCATGTGGATATTCTTTCCGATAAAATCGATTCCTTCTTCTATCTCCAAGGAAATCGGTTTGAAATCCAGAAAAGAAAACTGACCATAAAGACCAAATCCGATTTCATCTATTATATGAGGAAAGATGCGACAATCGATGATGACTACCTGAACAGTCATAAGAATGAATTCTTCGCTATCGAAACCCTTGCCCAAGGAGATACCATCCATTTCAGTTTTAAAATCGATTTCTCAAAATGCAAGGAAGGAGATTCCTTCAAATACGAAGATATGGTCGATTACCGGATCTATGATCATAACGGAAGAGATATCACAGACATGAACTACGAGGTTTCCTTCGATAACGCTTCCGGGTATCGGTTCTTCTTCCGGAAAATCCATGTGAATCTTGTCGAAACCATCGAATCGGATTCTACCACGATTGTAGTAGAAGAAACCTATGATGGACAGATGCATGGTGTTACCTCTAGCCCATGGCAATGTCAAAGCGATACCGCATTGAATTTTATCGTCGAATACACAAGCGAAAAAAGGACGTTCGTCACGGATGATGAAGGGGAAATCCACTATAAGGACATTCGTTCCACCTATGACGGATACGAATATTCTATGGCTAACGGAGAAATCATCATTGACAACATAGATACTTTAAAGAAAGTAAAATTTAAAATCACTCAAAGAGAGATGAATCTTGCTTTCCTGAATCTTCCTTATCAACAATTCGAAGACAATGCGGAGATCATTTGGTATGATGGAAGAAGCATCTCCTTTAGGAAGGAAGATACTGACAGTAATCAATATCTGAATCTTTTCGAATATCTAAATGCTTCAAATCTGGCTTTTACGGATCAGCTTGTCGTTTCCCTGAAAGAAGGCAAAACTCTTCCTACCGGTGAAATGACATTCAATTTCAACGATTACTTCATCATAAAGGCGATACACGCTAAGGATAACAGGAATGTATCCGATTGTTATTCCTGTTACGACGATAAGACAGGAGCGTTGAAGGTCCCGGACAAATACTATAAGATCAAGAAAATTGGTATTGCCTTCAAGGATGTCGGAAAGTCTGAGAACGGTTTTAAAACCTATTCCGAAAAGGAACAGATGAAGAACTATCTCGACAATATCTCCATTGACAAGGAAAACAGTCAGATGCCTGATGAGAAGTATTTCACCTTTAATCGGAAATACTTCTACAATGGGACTGAAATCGAGAGAAACGAAATCGGTCTGAGTGAAGGCAGTTATTCCTCTTCCATCTCCACGGTAACGTTCCAGGCATTCGACGGATATTCTGTGACATCGGACGGAGAAGACGGAATTCTCTTTTTACGCGGCAAAGGCGATAGCAGTGCTGATTCGAACAGGACCACCATTCATATCAGACTCGAAGACTATAAGACAACCTATTTGAACGGCTATTCAAAACCTGTCGATTCATCAATCTATCTGGAACAGGTGATGAGAGAAACGACCAAACAGGCAAGGACAGCTCAGCTGATATCCGAAACCGCGGAAATAAGACTGACTTCTGTGGAAACCTATTCCAGTGTCGGATCATATCTTCTTGGCAACGGCCAGATCCAGGCATGCGTTGTCGATCATGGAAAAAAGGAGGACAGCTATAACTTTGTCTTCGATACTCCGTCCATGAAAATCGATCTTGAGAAACCGACACTACATGTGACATTGAAAGGAAGGGAAATCGTCTATGATGGTTCGTCCAAAGGCTATTTGGTAAGCAAGTATTTGATTGTCGATGATAGGACCATTCCTATCGACCAGATAAACATCGAATACGATTCTGATGCGGTAGCGGCGGGAAACTATGAACTGAATGTGAAATCGATAGAAGTCTTGATTGGAGGCAAATGGTATACCTCGGATGAATTGAATATCGAAGTTAATTTCAATCAGAGAAAAAGAAACATTATGATTAAAAAAAGGAAAATCAATATTGTCTCTAGAACCAGAACCATAGTCTACGATGGAAAGGATCATGCGACGGATTCCAATCTGGTCTATGCGACAAACCTTGCATCTGGAGACAACCTGAACTATGACATCGTTTCGGAGATGAAAAATCCAGGAACCTATAAGATCATTCCGGACAAATGCAGGATCACCAATGAAAACGGAGAGGATGTGACCGACTGTTACGACATTATCTATAGCTATGGGACACTGACCATTGTATCCTCAATTGAATTTTGAACACAAAAAAGCCACCGCACACTGTTACCAAGCTTATGGCTGCTGGCTTCCGCCCCTGACCAGGTTCACCGATAACAATCGCGATGGTGGTTATATTCTAAGCTTTTTCCGTTTCAATCTCAACAACGATGTTGTTTTTCTTTCGATTTTCCGCTTGAAACGAAATACCGGGACAGACTGCCCCGGTATTTTTGGCTATTTTTTCTGCTTTTCTTTGTATGCTCTTAAGGCTTCTTCCTGAGCGAGTTTCTTTTTGAAAGCCTTGGACTGTTTTTCAATCAGCTTTCTGTCTTCGAAGTAGCAGATTCCCAAAGCTCTTCTTACACGGTTCAAAGTGATACTTGCTCGGGCCTCTGCCTTTTTGGAGCCTTCTTCCAGAATCTTGTAGACACCTGGAATATCGGCTTCGTATTTTCTTCTTCTTTCCCGGATTGGATTTAGGACATCGTTAAGGACTTTTGCCAGGAAATTCTTGACGCTGACATCGCCAAGTCCACCACGTTCATAATGGGCTTTCAGCTCATCAAGATTTTTGTATTCTGGCCAGAATTTCTTGAAATGTTCATCCGTTGCAAAGGCTGTAAGGTAAATGAAGACCGGATTCCCTTCCGTATGTCCGGGATCCTCTACTTTGAGATGCGTAGGATCGGTGAACATAGTCTTCACTTTCTTGTTTACAGTATCCTCATCATCGCTCAGATAGATGCAGTTTCCTAAGGATTTGCTCATCTTTGCCTTGCCATCCGTGCCTGGAAGTCTCTTGCAGACTTCGTTTTCCGGTTCCATGATCTTGGTCGGAGTCAAAGTCTCACCATACAAGGAATTGAACTTTTTGACGATCTCGTTGCACTGCTCGATCATAGGTTCCTGGTCTTCTCCGACCGGAACGATGGTTGCATCAAAAGCGGTAATATCCGCAGTCTGACTGACTGGGTAAGTCAAAAAACCGGCAGGGATGGATTCTCCGAATTGGCGGAGCTGTATTTCATTCTTTACGGTTGGATTTCTTTCCAGTCTCGACAAAGTGACCAAATCCAAATAATAGCAGGTCAATTCGAAAAGTTCCGGAACTCTGCTTTGGACAAAGATGGTAACCTTTTCTGGATCAAGACCGACAGAAAGATAATCCAGGGCAACTTCGATGATGTTGTCTCTGACCTTCTGCGGAACGCCAAAATTATCGGTTAATGCCTGAGTATCCGCAATCATGACATACATTTCATCAAAGCCTCCGGCATTCTGAAGCTCAACTCTTCTTCTCAAAGAGCCGACATAATGCCCAAGATGGAGTTTTCCCGTCGGCCTATCTCCTGTCAACATGATCTTCTTCTGTTGGTTGATTTCGTTTTCCATAGTAGGGCTCCTTAAAGACTGAATTTATTTGGCGATTTTCTTGATATAATCCATGACCTCATCCTTCAGATCATCTCTCTTCAGAGCATAATCGATGATGGCCTTGATATAACCGAACTTGTTTCCGATATCGTATCTTTCGCCCGTGAATACACAAGCATAGCATGGATTGACTTCCATGGATGCTTTGATGGCATCTGTGAGCTGGATCTCTCCGCCGACACCCGGCTTAGTCTTTTCGAGAATGTCGAAGATTTCCGGTGGGAGGACATATCTACCCAAGACTGCGATGTTGGAAGGGGCTAGTTCCTTGGTCTTTGGCTTTTCGACCATGTCGCAGACCTGGAAACTCTTACCGGAAGCTTCTCCCAATGGTTTGACGACTCCGTATTTCTTCAAAAGTTCATCCGGGACTTCCTTACAACCGAGTTGTGTTCCGCCATTTGTCTTCTCATAGGCTTCAATCAATTCCCCGATAGCTGGCTTTTGGTCGTAGTCGATAAGATCGTCTCCGAGAAGGACGGCAATAGGTTCACCGGCAGCAAAGCCTTTTGCGCAAAGAACGGCATCTCCGAGACCCTTGGGTTCCTTTTGGTGGACAAAGGTTATATTTGCCATATTGGCAATATCGCGGATCATCTGGGCTTCTTTGTCCTTTTTGCTGGCTTTGAGTCTCATTTCGAGTTCGGCATTTACATCGAAATAATCTTCAATGGCTTTCTTGGATCCGGATATGATCAAAAGAATGTCTGTGATGCCTGCATTGACGGCTTCTTGAACGATGTATTGGATATTCGGAGTGTCGATGATTGGAAGCATCTCTTTTGGAAGAGCTTTAGTAGCGGGAAGGAAACGCGTTCCCAAACCGGCTGCAGGAATGACTGCTTTTCTTACTTTTTTCATGTGTTTTTCCTCGTTTTTTGATACAAAACTGCCCATATTATAACACTTTGGCTCAATAGTAGGAAAAAACAATGGGACTGGAAATGACTGTAAGGAATTTTTAAGAAAAATAGTTTCAAAAAAGTCTCTTAAAATGGAAACTGGATAGGAGAATGAATCACATATTCGAAATCCAGAACGGAAGAGAAAAAAGAGTTTTGGGTAGGATAATACCCATGTGAAAAAAGCATAAAATTTTCATAATAGAAACCGGAAGAATAAAAGTTCGAATAAAATCACGGAAAATAAAGAAAACGTTTCCAATCAAGTGTGGATTTGTGGTATCCTTTTTAAGGACGAAATTGTAAGTGTGCCTCAAAGATAAAAATGAACAAAATTTTGTTTATTGTCTATTGTAAACGCTTACCTTTTTATCATATAATATCATTGAAGAAGAGGAAACATCATGAAAGAATACAAAATCACTGTCAAAAGCCTGAATGGGTTAACCTCTAGATCCAGTGCTGAACTTGTGGAAGAAGCCAATCACCATAAGTGCAACATCACCATGAAATTAGACAATGGTGAAGAATGCGATCTGAAATCCATCATGAACGTCTTCGCTCTTTCCCCTGTCACTCAGGGCGAAACTCTTACCATCGTTGCAGAAGGCGCTGATGAAGATCAAGCCGTCGAAGGTTTTGAGAAACTTTGTTCAGAATATAGCTTCTAATCTAGGAAGTGTTGATAGGTTTCCCTGAAGCGGAAATCTCCAAAAATTGAGTATCATCGGCCAATGATATAGTCGAGACGATACGACATTACCCTCTTTTGTCGGGAAGGTCTTTTCGAACCCTATATAGGTTGGGAGGAACATCTGCTGAGAGGTGTTTTTTGGACTCTATTTGTAGGATACGAAAAGAAAAGTAGCGACTCTTTTCTAGGGGGAAGATACCAGGATGAGTTGGTATCTAAGGCGATATGAGAAGTTTAGAGATGGTAAGGGTAGATACAAGATGATTCGAGAAGATTAGGTACGGGATTAAGACGGGAAGATATGATACGGGCAATGCATTGTATCTGAATTTGAAAGCTGATTCGGATCAGGAAGGAGAAGATTACGATTCGAGAAGATCTATCATGCTAAGGGACCTGGTTTCTGTAGCACTGGGTCCCTTTGTTGTTTCTTTATAAATGAGGTATCAATATGAAAAAGAACAAGGACAATCCGATTCGAAATAGAAAATACAAAAAGATCAGCAGAATTCTTCTCATAGTCGGAGGAATCCTTGAAGTTATCGGAATCGTACTCTTTGTTTCAGGAATTGTTTCCATGGTTTCGGAAAAGCCGAATCCTTTTCTGAATTTCTTCGGAGTAGGGCTTATGGGAACAGGTTCCTTCCTTCTTCTTTTCGGCCTTATCGGTCCATTATCTCGTTTCTTTTCATCTGTTTCCGCACCTGTTCATAAAGATTATGTGAACTATATGAGAGAAGAGACGGCGGATACGGCGAAAGAATACTATAAGGATGTCGCTTCCGGAGTCCGGGAAGGATTCAATGAAGAACAGGAATGTCCATACTGCCATCAGCAAAATCAGAAAGGATCCAGGTTCTGCTCCAATTGTGGAAAAGAACTCATGACGGAAAAGGAGTGCCCTTATTGCCATCAGAATAATCCTGTGGATGCAAAGTACTGCAACCGATGTGGAAAAGAACTCGAATAAAAAATAAAGACGGTTCCGGAAATCCGTCTTTTTTTCTTGCGAAGTCAAGGAAAAATCAAGGACGACAGCCGTTTGATTGTTATAATCTGATCATGAAAGACAACGATCGACGGATCGTCGCAAATCGACAAGCAAAAAGAAAACTCCTCGGAAACGGCCGAGGAGTAATGTCATGCTTTCTGTATCAAAGGAGAAAAATAGCGGACGATATCCTGATAGTAGGGCTGATCGAATGGTCTGATGCCTTTCAGACCATGATAGATACAGTCGGAATAGGAAAGTCGGAGATAGAACTTCAGTTCAAAGTTTTCTTTCTGGACCTCGTAGTCGAAGGCACAATATTTTTCCTGATAGGCTTTCGAGAACAGATCCGTTATTGTCTTTTCCATTGAAGAATATTCTGAGACTGTGATATCCCGGATTGGGGAACCATTCAGATAGATCGAGGCTCCGTGTTTTGTCCTTTCGATTCTTACGTGGTCGATCAGACTGATGGAAAATGCACTTCTTTTATAATAGTCGATACGTTCGATTCTATTTTTCATTTCTTGGGCTCCATCTCTTCGAAGAGAGAAGCAAAGAGGTTCTCGAGTCCGATTTCATAAGGCGGGAATTTGTTTGTCCCGGTTTTTTTGATTGCAGGAAGAAGTCCCATACGGAAACGGATCTCAAGCTCATAGGAAGAATTCCCTTCCTCGAGCAGAATGCCGTTTTCATTTTCGTTCCAGTCAAGGACGAAAAGCTTCTCGAATAACAGCTGTGCAAAGGAATCAAAATAAGGTGCAAAGTCGATGGGTTCCGCTTTTGTCTGAACCTTGTTCTGAGTCAAGGTAAGATAAAGCTTGATGTCGTCTTTGCCGATCTTTTCGACAAGTACTTCACGGATAAGTCCGTCTTTTTCTGTCTTTCTGAAATAGAGCTGGGAAAGATAATCCTCATATTGATGGAGTTTCTTTCCATCATCGACGCCGAAATCCTGGTGACAGTTTTCGCATTGGAATCCGTGTGTATTTTCCTTTACATCGACAAATGATGTCGTTTTGTCACTGCCGCATTTTGGACAAATCATAGTTGTTCCTCCTTTTTCAGGTTGGTCAGCTCAAGAAGAGATTCATATTCTTTTTCAGTCAGTCTTCTTGTCTTTCCAAGTGGAAGATCGCCTAGATTAAGTGGTCCGAACCGGACACGCTGAAGAGTCAATACCTCATAGTCGAAACGTTTGAACAGCCTCTTCACCTCATGATACTTTCCTTCGTGAATGGTCAGTGCCGCATGATAGTCATCGTGAATCTCGAGTTTGGCAGTCGAGGAGATGTTTCCTCTTCCTAAGTCGATGCCTCCCTGTCGATAGATTTCGACAAGGTCAGGCTTTAACACATGATTTACGGTGACTTCGTAGGTTTTCTCCACTTCATATTTTGGATTGGCAAGTCTAGAATTCAAGACCCCATTGTCTGTAAGAATCAAAAGTCCGGTCGTATCCTGGTCAAGTCTACCTACCATACGCACCCGTTTTTGGAAAGTCTCAGGAATAAGATGCATGACTGACGGATATTTCTCGTCGATCATGGAACACATGTAGCCTTCAGGCTTGTTCAGAATCAAAGTGATATACGGAATATTTTCGACTAGGACATCATCTACAGTAATGACGTCATTTCCGGTAATCTGCATATCATTGACCGTAGTCACTTTTCCGTTCACTTTCACTCTCTGCTGATTGATAATCTTCTTGCTTCCGGATCGGCTGGCAAAGCCGTTCATGCTGAGAAAACGGTCAAGTCTCATAGATGTCTCCTATCTTCGATTTCCAAGTCTCTGGTCAAAGTGTCTTTTAGATAATCCGGATGTTCCACGATATCTTCTTTAGTCTCTCTTCGGTTGATAAAGCGATAGCAATGTGAGGACAGAACCAGGCCGACAATAAGACCAAGCACAAGAAGAGTCAATGTCAGAACCAGTTTCATGTCCTTTGTGACGGTTTCGTTTTGAAAAACCATTTCAAACGAGGCGTTCTTGTATTGGTTCGTATAGAACAGATAAAGGGAAGAGACAGTGAGTCCTAAATTCATCATCGAACGTTCCTTTTCGTTTTTCCCTTTTGCCTTAAAGGCATAACCGACAATGCTGGAAGAAACATAAGAGACAAGGAAAACAACGAAGAAGAAAATATAGGATTTAAAATCCTTTCCTCTCAGAACATCGAACAAAGGACTGGAAAGGGAAAAGAAGGAAGAAGATACAATAAGCAAAGTTCCGACGGAAAGCCCGGCGAATTCGTTTAACATCCCTCCTAAGATCATAAGGACAAACAGAAGCAAAAGACTGTCACTGGAAGTAAGGGAAACATCAAATGAAGAAGCAAAGGGAATCAGTCTGATCAAAAATGGAAGAAGGATTCCGATACCGAAAAAGACAATCATCTTGACGATTTTCAAAGGAGAATAGAATTCAAGTTCGTTTTTCCGGAAAGAAAGATAGAGATCGACAAGGACAAAACAAAACGACAAAGCCATCAAGGAAAGATAGATTGGTTTTCCCATAATCGTAGTAAGGTTCATAAGTGGAATGTAGAAGAAGCAAAGCATACCGATGATGCTACCTAAGAATAGGGTAACATTCCGATTAAGATACCCCTTCATTCTCTTAGAAAAGGAATCATGGAGATCATCATCCCTGAACAATTCGCGAACCCTTTCCGTATCCAGAAAAGGAATCATGGAAAGAAAGCCTAAGACAAGACCATGGAAGAACTCGATGATCCGATATCCGGCACCAAATGTGATTTTTTCTTTTTTCATGGCAATATTATATCGTATTCCCTTTTTATCGTAAACCGATACAAAACGCTGAAACGAAAAGAAAAACAAGAAAGGCGGATAGGATAACCTTACATTCTCTTGCTTCCTCCTATCTTTTCTTTAAAACCTTGGTTTGCACAGGTGACCTGATAAACCATCATTTTTCCGTCTTTTTGGCAAAAATCTCCCGGAATCTGATCACTTTCCGTGTCAGAATCGCCATCTGTAGGAACTTCTTCACCTTGCCATCCATCGAAATCCCGCGGTTCGTATAGATGAACCGGAACAGATTCAACCAGTCCTGAAGATCAGCTCTGTCATATGTGGGATGCTGTCTCATGAATCTCTTCAAACTTCGATGGACAGCGTTTATCGGTTCCATCGGGTTATCATCGTCCGAAAGGTTATGTGTTGCCTTTGTCGTGTATACCTCTTCGGTCAACCCGAAGGTTTCGATCAGAATCCTATGGCTGTTCTCTCCGTCATGGATAAGCATGGATTCGTTTTTTATGTGACCTTCGAATGCCTCGAGAATTCTCGCGCGTGATGGCTTAGCCCTTCCGCAGACGGCAAGGAAGACATCGGTTCCATCCGTTGCAGTCACGACGCAGATCTTGTTTCTGGAAAGTCCTCTGTAATGCTTCCCGTCGCTTTTTCTCGACTGGTCTTTGGGCATGATAGGGAAATACGTCTCGTCCAGATAGATCCTACCTGACAAAAGAATATCCTGCTGGCTGTCCGAAAGCACGGCAAATACCTTGGAAATCCAGTATTTTCCCGTTGTTTTCGCGTTTCTGTTGTCTCTGGCGGAACTGGAAAGGGAATGGAATTCGAAGAGGTGCATCATGTATTCGATCCATTCGGATATGGGAATCTTATGGGCGTCGAATACAGTTCCCGTCAGTGGGGAGAACGCTTTTCCGCAATCAAGGCAACGGTATCTTCTTGTTCCGTTTCCGTAGTAACCTGATTTCTTGAAATGAGTCCCACCGCAGTGAGGACAGCATTCGATCGGAAGGCTGTTCACGAGGTCGAGCTCAGCCGGAGAAGGTTTCCTGTGCTTTGCAACGTACCACTCGTATTTCGTATCATCGTAAAAAGACTCGAAATTCGAAAGGCTGTTATTGTTTTCAGTTTTCATATGTGGTGGTTCGGGATTCGGTGAGTCGACAAGAAGGAACCACCACAGTTCTTAGCACCTTGTCGACTCACCGAATTGCCTAAGTGTTCGGTCATCTCTGACCGATGGTAATTATATCACAAGATGCCATTCATCAGGTCACCTGTGCAAACCAAGGTTT